>JAQZBU010000049.1 GCA_029237735.1 Ramlibacter sp.
ATCGCCGCGGGCATCTCCGGGGCGATCCAGCACCTGGCGGGCATGAAGGATTCGAAGGTGATCGTGGCGATCAACAAGGATGCGGAAGCGCCGATCTTCAGCGTCGCCGATTACGGTCTGGAAGCGGATCTGTTCACGGCTGTGCCGGAGCTGGTCGGAGCCCTTGGATGATCGACAAGGTTGCGTCCTCCATCGCCGAGGCGCTGGCCGACACGCCGGACGGCGCCACCGTCATGATCGGCGGCTTCGGCACGGCCGGCATCCCTAACGAGCTGATCGAGGGCCTGATCGAACAGGGCGCGTGCGGACTCACTGTGGTGAACAACAACGCCGGCAATGGCGACACCGGCTTGGCCGCGTTGCTGAAGGCCGGCCGCGTGCGCAAGATCATCTGCAGTTTTCCGAGGCAGGCCGACAGCCACGTGTTCGACGGGCTCTACGGGAGCGGAAAAATCGAACTTGAACTCGTGCCCCAAGGCAACCTGGCGGAGCGCATCCGCGCGGCGGGCGCGGGCATCGGCGGCTTCTTCACGCCCACTGGTTATGGCACCGAGTTGGCCATGGGCAAGGAGACGCGGGAGATCGAAGGGCGCATGTATGTGCTCGAGCAGCCCATCCATGCGGACCTTGCCTTGATCAAGGCGGAGCGCGGCGACCGCTGGGGCAATCTCACTTTCCGCAAGGCGGCGCGCAATTTCGGTCCCGTCATGGCGATGGCGGCCCGCAAGACGGTGGCGAGCGTGCACGAGATCGTGGCGCTGGGTGAACTGAACCCCGAGAGCGTCGTGACGCCGGGTATCTTCGTGCACCGCATCGTCAAGATCGGACGCACGGCCACCGCCGCCGGCGGGTTCCGCAAGGAGGCATGACCATGGGCTACACCAGACGGACCAAGGACGAACTCGCCCGCCGCGTGGCGCGTGACATCCACGATGGCGCGTACGTCAACCTCGGCATCGGCATGCCCACGCTGGTGGCCAATCACTTGCCGGCCGGCATCGAGATAATCCTCCACAGCGAAAACGGCATCCTCGGCATGGGGCCCGCGCCCGCGCCAGGGCAGGAAGACTATGACCTCATCAACGCGGGCAAGCAGCCTGTGACGATGCTGCCCGGCGGCGCGTTCTTCCATCACGCCGACAGCTTCGCAATGATGCGCGGCGGCCACCTCGATATCTGCGTGCTGGGCGCGTTCCAGGTCTCGGCCACGGGCGACCTGGCCAATTGGCACACTGGCGAGAAGGACGCGATCCCCGCGGTCGGAGGCGCGATGGACCTCGCCGTGGGCGCGAAGCAGACATGGGTGATGATGGACCTGCTCACCAAGAAAGGCGAGAGCAAGATCGTCGCACAGTGCACCTACCCGCTCACGGCCCTGCGTTGCGTGAGCCGCGTCTACACTGAACTACAGGCGCTGCTGCCCGTTCAGCTCATCCATTCGAGGTAACAGTTCGGTCCCATTAAGCGCAAACGGGGAGAACACATGAACCATCGCCTGCTTGAAAACAAGCTCGCCCTGATCACCGGCGCGGCGAGCGGCATCGGCCGCGCGATTGCCGTGGCCTATGCACGCGCGGGCGCGCGCGTCATCCTGACTGACAGGACATCCAGCGATTGCGAGGCGGCTATGGGGGAAGTTAGTGCCGTCCCGCACGCGCTGGACGCGCACGCGTTCGGGCTCGACGTCACCGACGCTAATGCCTGCGCGGAGCTCGCGAAACGCGTCGCGCAGGAGATCGGGCCGATCCATGTTCTGGTCAACAGTGCAGGCATCCTGGTGCGTGAGGGCATCGACAGCCCGCGCGCCCACGACATCGCGCGCGACGTCATGAACGTCAACCTGTTCGGCACCTTCAACGCCATCCACGCGTGGTTGCCAGCGCTGCGCGAGACGCACGGTTGCGTTATCAATATTGCTTCAGGCGCCGCCCTGCGGGCGCAGCGCGGCTGTGCCGGTTACTCGGCTTCGAAAGGAGCGGTGAAGATGCTGACCCAGTCCATGGCCGCCGATCTCGGAAAAGACGGCATCCGGGTCAACGCGATCGCACCCGGCGTGATCGAGACGCCCATGACGCAGGCGACTCGGGAAAATCCGGCCCGGCTTGCCGGGTTCGTAGCCGGGATCCCCCTGGGCAGGATCGGCCATGCCGCAGAGATTGCCGGGCCGGCGGTCTTCCTCGCTTCGGAGCTGGCGAGCTACGTCAATGGCGTTTGCCTCTTGGTAGACGGGGGCGCGCAGGTTTAAGGCGGCTCCAGCGAGGATGCAAGTCGCAGCGGTTCTCCTTGCTGAGACCAGGGTCCGCGTAGAAGCTTCCGAGATCGTGGCGCACGCGCCTCATGCCTTCGGTGGTCGCCGCTTTTTGCCGCAGGCATCCCGAAGTGCACGTGAGCCTGCAAACCCATGGGGCCATCGGTGGTGCCTCTCTCGCCTGCGCTGTGGGTGGAAATTGTGCGGGGCTACCCGCCCCAGTTCGCGCCATCACGGATCACAGAGACCTTCGAGGGGCTGTTCCAGGCAGAGCTCAAGAAGCTGCCGAGAGACTGAAGGCTCAGCCGTCCTGCCGCAGCCGCGGGAAATCCTCCTCGCGGTGCTCGAATTCGCCGCGTTGTCCCGCCGCTGCGCGGCTGACCTCCTGCGCTCGCAACTGAACCCGCCGGATCTTGCCCGAGATGGTCTTGGGCAGCTCCGGGACAAATTCGATGCGGCGCACGCGCTTGTACGGGGCCAGTCGCCCGCGCGCGAAGGCCAGGATGTCCTCCGCCATCGCCGCGTCGGGATTCCTTCCAGGAGCAAGCAGCACGTACGCTTTCGGCACTGCCAGCCGCACCGGGTCGGGGCTGGGCACGATAGCCACTTCGGCCACCGCTTCATGTTCGATCAGCGCACTCTCCAGTTCGAACGGACTGATGCGATAGTCGGAAGCCTTGAAGACGTCGTCGGCACGGCCCACGAACGTGAGGTATCCGTCGCTGTCGCGGGCCGCCGTGTCCCCCGTGTGATAAAAGCCGTTGCGCATTGCATCTGCGGTCTTCTCGGCGCTGTCCTGATAGCCCGCCATCAAACCCGTGGGTCGATGTCGCAAGTCGATGCAGACCTCGCCTTCGTCGGCTTCCTTTCCATCCACGTCGAGCAGCGCGATGCGGTAGCCGGGAAGGGGCTTGCCCATGGATCCGGGCTTCACCGGCAACCCCGGGGAGTTGCCGACCTGCGCGGTGGTTTCAGTCTGTCCGTAGCCGTCACGCAGTTGCAGGCCCCAGGCCTTGCGGATCTGGTCGATGATCTCCGGGTTGAGCGGCTCGCCGGCGCCGACCACGGAACGCAACGAGAGCCGCTCTTTCCAAGCCGCCAGGTCTTCCTGGATAAGCATCCGCCACACGGTCGGCGGCGCGCATAGGCTGGTGATCTTGCAACGCGCGAGCGTTTCGAGCAGCGACGACGCGCTGAACCGAGGCGTGGTGTGAATGAAGACGCAGGCACCCGCGTTCCATGGGGCGAACAGGCAGCTCCAGGCGTGCGTGGCCCAGCCGGGTGAAGATATGTTGAGGTGGATGTCTCCAGGCGCCAGCCCGAGCCAGAACATCGTCGAGAGGTGACCCACGGGATAGCTCTCGTGCGTATGAAGGACCAGCTTGGGCTTGGAGGTGGTCCCCGACGTGAAGTACAGCAGAAGCGGGTCCGTCGCAAGGGTTCGACCTTCGGGCTGGAATTGCACCGGCGCGTCTTGCGAAGCGCCATAAGGAATCCACCCGGGCTGGTGCTCGCCCACGCAGATGCGGGTGTAGGACCCTTCGAGCTCGCGAAACTTTCCAGCTTGTGCGCTGTTGGTGATCACATGACGGACCGCGCCGCGCTCGAGCCGGTCACGCAGGTCATCGGCGGTGAGCAGGGCGGTGGCGGGAATCACCACCGCGCCGAGTTTCATCGACGCCAGCATCGCCTCCCACAGCGCGGGCTCGTTGCCCAACATCACCAGCACGCGGTCACCCCGTTTCACGCCCTGCTGCCGCAGGAAGTTGGCGACCTGAGAGGAGCGCGCCGACAACTGCGCGAAACTGCTCTTGTGCTCGGTGCCGTCCGCCTCCACGACCCACAACGCGGGCGCCTCATTGCCTTGGGCGTGGGCGTCGAAGTAATCCAATGCCCAGTTGAACTGGGCCAGTTCTGGCCAACGGAAATCGTCCACGGCCTTTGCATGGTCACCGCGCGACGCCAGCAGCAGGTCGCGCGCGCGAAGAAAAGCCTCGGTGTCTCTTGTCATGTTGAGTGTCTCTCTGTCTGTTTGGATTTCGAGCCGATATCGCGGCCTTACTTGAGCACGCCCTGCTGCCTGATGACCGTCAGGGCGAACTGGATGTGCTGCGCCAGCAGTTCGTTGGCCTTTTCCTTGTCGCGGGCCATCGCGGCTTCGAAGATACGGCGATGCTCCTCGTGCACGCTTGCAGGCACCTTGGTCGTCACCGCGGACAGCCGCCGATAGCGCTGCGCCTGCTGGAAGAGCAGGGACTGGAAGCGCAGAATCCAGCGCGACTGGCACGCGGATGTCAGCGCCTCGTGAAAGGCGCGGTTCCGCTCCTCCCACTCGTCGAAGACACCTGCCATGTCGGTCGCCAGGCGCTCTTCGGCCCGCGACAGCTTGTGATAGGCGCTGACCACTCGTGCTTCCCATTCGTCGTCGCCGTACAGCAATGAGTCCTGGAAGGCGGCGCACTCCAGCAGCGTCCGCGTGCGTGTCAGGTCTTCGATGTCGGCCAACGACATCGGCGCCACGCGAAACCCCCGCTGTGCCTGGGATACGACAAGCGAATCGGACACGAGCAATGAGAGCGCCTCTCTCAGCGTGCTTGCGCTCACCTGGTATTCGTCTTTCAGGTGTTCGACGCGAAGCTTGTCGCCAGGAGCGCGCCTGCCTTCGATGATGTCCAGGCGTAGCTGGCGGTATGCCGATTCAATGGCCGATCGGGGGAGGGCGTCCACCTCGGAAGGCCTCCTCAGGTGCGTGATCGGGTCGGGCCGGTCGGGCAGGACAGCGTCAGTTGTAGTCATGGGTGGGTATCATCCACGAAATTTACAAAAATCTCGAGATTAATTCGGGTAAACACCAATAATGTGTTTTCACGAGAGGATTCAGAATTGCCGCTAGCCCGTTCCCCTCTCCTCCTACCCCCATTTCCCCAGCTCAAGATTTCGTCCGTTGCCTTGTGGTCGACACATAAACAAACAAACAAGACGGTTTCTATTATCCATCCACGCATCCTGGAGACAGCATGACCCGAAGCCTCCCCATCCCACTTCTCGACGTGAATCGCGACAAAGGCACCTTCCGCGTGTCCCGCAAGGCATTCACGGACCAGCAGATCTTCGAAGCCGAGCGCGCCGAGATCTTCGATCGTTGCTGGATCTACCTCGGGCATGGTTCCGAACTGCCGAAGAAAGGTTCGTTCGTGACGCGCGCGGTCGCCGGCCGCAATGTGATCTTCAACCGTGACGCCGCGGGCGCTGTGCACGCCTTCCTGAACTCCTGCCCGCACCGTGGTGCCACGGTCTGCCGCGAGCCCGCCGGTAACGCCAAGAACTTCACCTGCAGCTATCACGGCTGGGTGTTCGGCGCCGACGGCAAGAACAGGGACCTGCCCGGAATCGAGTCGTACGCCGAAGGCTTCAACGGCAGCGGCTGCGCCGATCTCGTGGCCGTGCCGAAGCTGGATAACTACCGCGACATGTGGTTCGTGTGCTTCGATAGGGATGCCGTTGAATTGAAGGATTACCTCGGAGGCGCAACGGAGTACCTGGACCTCGTGATCGACCAGTCAGAAGCGGGCATGGAGATCATCAGCGGCACGCAGGAATATGCGATCCGCGCCAATTGGAAGCTCCTCGTGGAAAACAGCTTCGACGGCTACCACGCCTTGTCCACGCACTCCACCTACTTCGACTACCTCAAGAACATGAACGGCGTGCTGGCCCAAAGCAACGTCGTGGGCTTCGCGAAAGACCTGGGCAACGGCCATGCGGTTGTTGAATACACAGCACCCTGGGGCCGGCCCGTCGCCAATTGGGTGCCCGCCTGGGGCGAGGACAAGAAGGATGAAATCGACCAGATCTATGCGCGGCTGGTGGCCAAGCATGGCGAGGAGCGTGCGAATCGCATCGCCAGGCACAGCCGCAACCTGCTGATCTTCCCGAACCTGTTGATCATCGACGTGATGTCCGTGACCTTGCGGACTTTCTTCCCCAAGGCGCCCGACTACAACGAAGTGACGGCCTGGGCCTTCGGACCCAAGGAAGAGACAGGCTGGCTGCGCAAGAACCGCCTCCACAGCTTCCTGGAATTCCTCGGCCCTGGCGGCTTCGCGACGCCCGACGACGTCGAGATGCTCGAACAGTGCCAGCGGGGCTACTCCAATGCGAAGGAAGCAGGGTGGAACGACATCTCGCGGGGAATGTTGAAAGCCGAGCCGGCGACTGTCGACGAGCACCAGATCCGTGTGTTCTGGGAAAAGTGGAACTCGCTCGTGCAACGCGGCGATTCATCGCAAAGCGCCTGAGCAACCCACCACCAACCAATTCATCACTATGGCACCCTTCCGTTACAGCAAGCCGGGGTACGTGGCCCTCAACGTCACCGACCTGGAGAAATCCGTCAAGTTCTACACGGACATCGTCGGCCTGAAACTCGAGTCGCAGCACGACAGCGGCGTGGCTTACCTGCGCTGCAGCGAGGACCACCACAACCTGGTGCTCTACCGCGCTGAGACTGCGGGCATCAAGCGCATGGCGTTCCAGCTCGAGTCGCCGGCCGACCTCGAAAAGGCCGAGCGCCACATCGCGGCGCAAGGATGGACCGTGAGGGAAGTGCCGGCCGACGAGGCGCACCGCTTGCACCAGGGCCGCACCATCCGCTTCAAGATCCCGGAATCGACGCTCACCTTCGAGTTCTATGCCGAGATGGCGCAGGCAGAAACGCCTTTCGAACACACGGTGAGCAAGATCCAGCGCCTGGGCCATGTGGTGATCCGCTGTGCCGACCGCGACGCCGTCCTGAAGACGCTGACGGAAAAGTTGAACTTCAAGGTCTCGGACCACTTCGGGGACCAGGTCGCGTTTCTTCGTTGCTTCCCCAATCCGTACCACCACAGTTTCGGCGTCAGCCGCGGCACCGAGGACGGCTTGCACCACGTCAACTTCATGGTGACGAATGTGGACGATGTGGGTCGCGCGATGAACCGGATGCGCAAGGCCGAAGTGCCCGTCGTGTACGGGCCCGGTCGCCACGATATCTCCAACTCCATCTTCATCTACTTCCTGGACCCGGACGGCCTGACCACCGAGTACAGCTGCGGCATGGAGGAGTTCCCCGAGCACGAGCCGCGCGAGGCGCGCAGCCTGCCGCTCAAGCCGGAAATTCTGGACGCCTGGGGTGGAATGCCATCGCCCGGCTTCGGGCAAAACGGCACGGTCGAAGTCATCAAGTAATCAAGGAACAAGAATGCGTTTGATCCGCTACATCGGACAACAGGGCCCCACCCTTGGCGTGCGCCAGGGCGAGGACATCATCGATATTGGCGTCGCCGCCCCCGACTTCCCTCGCGATCCAGTGGCCATCCTGGCCCTGGGCGCGCCGATCCAGGAAGCGCTGCGCGCCGCGCTGCAGCGTCGGTTCCCGTCGTCGGCCGTCACACCATTTGCCGGTGCCAGGCTGCTCACGCCGATTGCCAACCCGCAAAAGATCATCTGCATCGGCATGAACTACGTCGATCACGTGAAGGAGGCCCCCACGCCGCACGAGATCCCGACCTACCCGGTGGTCTTCCTGCGCCAGGTCGGCACGCTCATCGCACACGGCGATCCGCTGCGCCGGCCGATGTGCTCCGAGCAGTTCGACTTCGAGGGCGAGCTGGTGTGCGTGATCGGCAAGCGCGGGCGCCACATCGCCAAGGCGGATGCGCTCTCGCACGTCGCGGCCTATTCGCTCTTCAACGACGCATCGGTGCGCGACTTCCAGTTCAAGAGCCCGCAGTGGACCATGGGAAAGAACTTCGACGCGACCGGTGCCTTCGGTCCCGAACTGGTCACCGCGGACGAACTGCCCCCGGGCGCCGTGGGTCTCACGCTGCAGACCCGGCTTAACGGCGCGGTGGTTCAGTCAGCGTCCACCAGCGACATGATTTTCGACATCGCCACCCAGATCAGCCTGCTGTCGGAGGCGATGACGCTGGTACCCGGCGACGTCATCGTGACGGGCACGCCCTCAGGCGTCGGCCTGGGCCGCAAGCCGCCACTGTGGATGAAGCACGGGGACACGTGCGAAATATCGGTCGAGGGCGTGGGACTCCTGCGCAACCCGGTCCGCGATGAAAAAGACGACTGACTTCCATTACACCAGGAGACAAACATGAAATTTTTTGCTAGCACCACGCCAAGCGCTTGCCTGCACGCCGTCGCGGCAGCCTCGCTTCTGGCGTTCGGCACCGCGGCTACGGCCGCGGAAGACATCAAGGTCGGCACAGTCCTGTCCTTCTCGCAAGTCATGGGCGTCTATGGCAATGCCATCATGGACGGCTTCAAGATGGCCGTCGATGAGGCCGGCGGCTCCGTCGCCGGACGCAAGATCGTCGTGGTCGGCGAGGACGACAAGAACGACCCGAAGGTGGCCCTGCAGCTGGTGCGCCGCCTGATCAAGGACGAGAAGGTCGATTTCCTGCTCGGTCCGGTCGGCTCGCACATCGTGCAGGCCATTCGCGAAGACGCCCACAAATCCAAGACTTTCCTGCTGGTGGCCAACGCCGGCAACGACGAAGTCACGCGTGAACTGTGCAGCCCCTACATCATCCGGACCTCTTTCTCCAACTGGCAGTGGAACTATCCGCTGGGCGAATACGCCGCTGAAAAAGTCGGCAAGCGAGCTGCGGTCGTCGGTGCCAACTTCGTGGCCGGCAAGCAGATGGCCGGCGCCTTCCGCGCGGGCTTCGAGGCCAAGGGCGGCAAGGTGGTGGAAGAAGCGTGGCCCGCCATGGGCACCGCCGACTTCTCCACCGTGTTCACCGGGCTGCGCCGCATCGAGGGTGAACTGGACGCGGTGTGGTCCTTCATCCCGGGCAGCGGCACGGTGAATTACACCAACCAGTACGCACAGGCCAAACTCAAGCCGGTCAACATGGGCCCGCAGAGCAACGCGGACGACTTCTTCTTCAAGGCAATGGGCGACAACGCCGTGGGTGTGATCGGCTCAGGCCACTATGTGGTGACGATGGACTCGCCGCGCAACAAGGCTTTCGTCGAGGCATTCCGCAAGCGTTACAACCGCCTGCCCGCGGCGGTGGACGTGCAGGGCTACGACTCGGGTCGCCTGATGATCGAAGCCGTGAAGCGCGTCAAGGGCAACCTGTCGGACAAGCAGGCCGTGCGCAAGGCCATGCTTGATGCGGAGATCGACAGCCCACGTGGCTACTTCAAGATCGACCCGGCCTCGGGCAACGTGATCCAGAACATCTACATCACCAAGGTGGTGAAGCGCGGCGATACGCTGGCGCACGAGGTGCTGCACACGGTCCAGAAGGTCCAGGACCGCGACACGTCCTGCAAACTGGCCTGGTAAGGCCGAAACGGGACGACGGCGATGGGGATCTTTCTCGAATACGCGGTCAACGGGCTGCAGGCAGGGCTGCTGCTGTTCATCGTGTCGGCGGGGCTGACGTTGAGCTTTGGCTTGATGCGCGTCATCAACATGGCGCACGGCTCCTTCTACATGGTGGGCGCGTTCGCAGGGCTGCAGGTGGCGATGCTGACGGGCTCCTTCATTGCCGGCCTGGCGGTGGCGGGGCTGGCGGCCGCGGCCATCGGGCTGGCCGTCGAGCGAACCTTGTTCGCCCGTCTCTACGCAAGGGGGGCCTTTGCGCAGGTGCTGGTGTCCTTCGGGCTGATCTTCGTCTTCGACGAGCTCGTTCGCATGATCTGGGGCGGCGACATCCGCAGCCTGCCGCGCCCCGAGGCGCTGTCTTCCGCGTACGACTTCTTCGGGGCGCGCGTCGAGGGCTACCGGCTCTTCCTCATCGCCTTCGGCGGAATTCTCAGCGCCGGGCTTCTGTGGCTGCTTAACAAGACTCCCTTCGGCGTCACGGTTCGCGCCGCCGTCGACGATCGCGAATCCGCGGAACTCCTTGGGGTGAGCGCGAAAACGCTGTTCAGCGCCGTCTTTCTCATCGGCTCGGCGCTGGCGGGCATGGCCGGCTACGTCGCGATTCCGTTGGTCAACGCCTTTCCGGGCATGGGCGACGAAGTCCTCATCACCGCGCTCATCGTCGTGGTCATGGGTGGACTTGGCTCTGTGATGGGCTCTTTGCTGGCCAGCCTGGCGATCGGTTTCTCGTTGACGCTCGGCCAGGTGTTCCTCGCCGGCTACGCGCCGGCCGTCGTGTACCTCCTGCTCGGAATCGTGCTGCTGGTTCGTCCCCAGGGCCTCATGGGGCGCATCGAATGAAAACGTCAACTTTCACAACGGGCGACTACGTGCGCTGGGCTTCGATCGTGGCGATCGGGCTGGCCCTGCTATCGGTGCCCGTATTCTCGGTGGGCTCCGGCACCGAGTTCACTGCGGACATCCTGATCTACGCGATCATGGCCGTGGGCCTTTACGTCCAGATTGCGCTGCTGGGCCTGGTGAACTTCGGGTTCGCCGCCTTCTTCGGGCTGGGTGGGTATATCGGGGCCAACCTGCTGACGCACTTTTCGACGGGCATTCTGACTTCGATGGTGCTCACCACCCTGGCCGTGGCGCTGGTCGCCCTGGTCTTCGGTGCCATGGTCCTGCGTACGACAGGTACAGCCTTCACGATGATCACGTTGACGTTCTCGCAGCTGTTGTATGTGCTGGCGGTCGCGGGCGACCGTTGGACCAACGGCGTGAACGGCATCACAGGCGTACCACGCCCGCGCCTGCCGTCGCCGCTGGAAGGTCTGGGCTTGAACCTGAGTTCCGACGGAAGCTTTTACTACCTGGTGCTGCTGGCATTCGGTGCGGTGGTCGCGTTCGTCTGGGTGTTGCAGCGTTCGAAACTGGGAAGCGTCTTCACAGGCATCCGCGAAAATGAAGAGCGAATGGTGGTTCTCGGCTACCGCGTTTACGCCTACAAGCTCGCTGGCTTCGTGATCTCGGGCGCCATCGGCGGGTTCGCCGGCTACCTCAACGCCGCGCTCTTCGGTTTCGTGGGACCCAGCGCGCTGTTCTGGACGACCTCGGGCGAAGCGCTGCTGATGGTCATTCTCGGCGGCACGGCCTCCCTGGCCGGACCTATCCTGGGTGCGGGCATCTTCATCGGGGTCTCGCACTATGCCGTGTCGTTTACCGAACACTGGCGTCTGTTCGTCGGGCTGACCTTCATCGCGATCGTGCTGTTCGCGCCGAACGGGCTAGTCAAGATCCTGCGGGACCGGCTTCCCATGCTCCGTCTGCGTCGCCCCGTTGCACAGAAGGCAGCGCCGCCGAAAGGACTGGAAGCAACAACGGGGCCGCGCGTATGAGCGCCGCCATCGAACTGACCGGCGTGAGCAAGCGGTTCGCGGAATTCACCGCTGTCAAGGCGGTGAGCCTGGCGATCCCACGCGAGCAGCGCTGCGCGTTGCTCGGGCCCAACGGCGCGGGCAAGACCACGCTGCTGAACCTGATCAGCGGCCGACTGCCCCTGAGCGGCGGCAGCATTCGAATCAACGGGCGCGATGTGAGCCGCGAAGGCGCGCAGTCGCGCGCCCGCCTGGGCGTCGGCCGCAGTTTCCAGAAGACGAACATCTTTCCGCAACTCAGTTTGCTGCAGAACGTTCGACTGGGCGCACAGTCGCGGCACCAGGCCGCGAACTGGAACCCCTGGCGGCCGGTGGACAGCGACCGGGCGTTGTGCGAGGAAGCGACCGCCCTGATTCGGCAAGCCAATATCAGGCGTCCCGTCGACACGCTTGCCGAAGAACTTTCTTACGGCGAGCAGCGGCAGCTGGAACTGGCGATCACGCTGGCGACGCGGCCGAGCATCGTGTTGCTGGACGAGCCCACCGCGGGCATGAGCCCGAGCGAAACGGCACTCATCCTGAATCTCATGATGGAGTTGCTGGAGGGCCTGACGGTAGTTATCGTCGAGCACGACCTCAGCGTCGTCGACCGCATTGCCGACCGCATCGTCGTGATGGAGCGCGGCGGCGTGATCGCCGACGGCGCGCCGGCCGAAGTGAAGGCAGACCCGCGTGTTCAGCATGCCTATCTGAAGGGGGCCGTCCATGCTTGAGGTGCGACATGTCCATGCAGGGTACGGGCGATTCGCCGTTTTGCGTGACATCAGTTTTGATGTAGCCCAGGGAAAATTCCTGGGCATCGTAGGGCGTAACGGGGTCGGCAAGACCACCTTGCTGAAGACCATCGCGGGCGCGCTGAAGCCGACCCAGGGTTCAGTGCGGCTGACCGGCCAAGAGCTGGTAGGCCTGGACGCCAGCCAGAGCGCTCGCCGTGGCATCTCGCTTGTGCTGGACCGCAAAGGCATCTTTGCCAGCCTGAGCGTCAAGGAAAACCTGCTGCTCGCGCAGCGGCTGGGCGCTTCACGCAAGCAGCAATGGACGCTGGACGCGGTGCTCGACATGTTCCCGCGGCTTGCCGAACGCCTGGGGGCGCCGGGTGGCGGGCTGTCCGGCGGCGAGCAGCAGATGCTGGCGATCGCGCGCGCACTGCTGACGCAGCCCAGCCTGCTGTTGCTGGATGAGCCCACCGAAGGCCTCGCGCCGCTGATCGTCGCCAACCTGGTGAGCCTGATGCAGAAACTCGGGCAGTCCGGGCTCACGGCGATCGTCGTGGACCAGCGGCTCGAAACAGTCCTGGACACCTGTCGCGACGTGCTGGTGATGAGCCGAGGCGAGATCGCGGCCCGCTGCACCTGCGAGGAGCTGCGCCACGACACTGACCTGATGCGAGAACACCTGGGCATCTGAGCCCACCCACTATCAATTTGCTGGAAGGAAGCACGCCATGACCGATAACATCAGCCGCAACGACGTTGAGGAGTTCCTGTACCGCGAAGCCGCGATGCTGGACTCCTGGAAACTGGACCAGTGGTTCAGCCTCTTCACCGAGGATGCCAGCTACCATGTGCCGACCGTGGGCACAGCGCCGGACGTCACGCCGGACAACACGCTGTTCTACGTCGCGGACGACTATCCGCGGCTGCGTGAGCGCGTGACCCGGCTGCAGAAGAAGACGGCGCACGTCGAATTCCCGAGATCGCGCACCAGGCATATGGTCACCAACGTGTTGATCGACCGGCGAGAGGGCGACGAGCTGCTGGTGTCGGCGGCCTTCGCGGTCCACCGCTTCAAGAATGGCAATGCGGACACCTATGTCGGCTGCTATCGCTACCGCCTCGTGGCGGGCGGTGGCCAGCTGCGCATTCGCGAGAAGCGCTGCATGCTGGACATGGATGCGCTTCGCCCGCACGGCCGCGTCAGCATCCTGCTGTAAGGGCGAATCATGAACACGCCGTCATCATCAGCCCCCGCCCAGGCGCGCTTTGCCGGGCAGGTGGTCGTCGTCACCGGAGCTGCCCAGGGCATCGGTTTGGCCATTGCGCAGGCCTTTGCGCGCGAAGGCGCGGCCGTCTCTATGGCAGACGTGTCACGCGATGCCCTCGAAGATGCCGCGGCGAAGCTGCGCGCCGACCATGGCGTGCGCGCCATCGCCGTGGACGCGGACCTGTCCACCGAGGTCGGCGCGGCGCAGCTGCTGCAAAGAACGCAAGCCGGACTCGGCGAAGCGTCCGTGCTCGTGAACAACGCCGGCGGAGGCGTCATATTGCCGTTTCTCAGCCACACGCCGGAAACGCTGCGGGCCACGGTGGACCGCAATTTGTGGACCGTGCTGTGGTGCACGAGGGCCTTCCTGCCGCCGATGCTGCGCAGCAAATACGGACGCATCGTCAACCTCGGGGCGGATTCGGTGCGCAACGGCCTGGCCGACCACGCGGCGTACAACGCGGCCAAGGGCGGCGTCCACGGTTTGACGACCGGCCTGGCGCGCGAGTTTGCGCAAGTGGGAATCACGGTCAACACCGTCGCGCCGTGCGCCGTGAACGGAGAACCCCTGCGGAAATTCGTGCGCGAAAAGCCGGAGGTCGCCGCCAAATTCCTCAGCGTGATTCCCATGGGCCGGGCGGCGGAACTCGAAGAGGTTGCCTCCATGGTCACCTATCTTTCATCGCGCGAGGCCTCGTTCGTGACCGGCCAGGTCATCAGCGTCAATGGCGGGAGCACGATGTTGTGAAAAAATCGGTCATTTCCGGCAGCGAGATCGCACATGCACATGACGGCCACCAGGAGAACGAGGCGCACCCAGGCGGAGCGCACCGAGGAAACGCGCGCCCGCATCCTCGACGCTGCGGTGCATGTGCTCTCCACCCGTGGTTACGCCGGGTTTCGCACGGCGGAGGTCGCCACGCAGGCGGGTGTCTCGCGGGGCGCGCTCACGCATCACTTTCCTTCCCGCGACGAGTTGCTGGTGGCCGTGGTGGCCGACGTCTTCCGGCGGTCGGGGGAGCTGGGCCGAACGCGTGCGGGCTCGGTCCATTCGGTGGACGAAGCGATCGGCTCGCTGCTCTCGGACAGCCGCGACTTTTTCTTCAGCGAGCTCTTCCTGGTCGCCATGGACCTGGCCATCCAGGGGCGCCTCGCCCAGAGCGGGCTGGACCCGGTCGGCAAGATTTCGGCCGACGCGCGCCTGCCTGTGGAGGCCAGCTGGCTGAATGCGCTGGTGGGGGCAGGGGTAGCCAAGGATGTGGCCGAGGATCTGCTTTGGCTCACCAACAGCATCGTGCGCGGTTTGGCCGTACGGCGACTGTGGCAGGACGAACCAGCTCGCTTCGAGAGGCTGTTCCTTCTTTGGCGGCGCATGGTCACGGCCTATCTCGAGTCGCTGCGCGCGAAGCCCGCGGCCTGACGCCGCTTCCATCCTCACTTCCCACCACTGCGACGGTGTGCCGCACGCAGGCAGCGCCGCGCGTGCTCTTTTTTTCATCTAGGAGTTTTCGATGAGCCTCTGGCTTGATTTTCTCGGCACCGAGATCCGCTACGTCAATACGCCCACTTATGGCCGCATCCGCATCGCCGAAGCCGGCCGCGGCAATCCCGAAGTCATCCTGTTCCAGCATGGCCTGAATGGACACCTGGAGGCCTACGCGAAGAACATCGTGAAGCTCGCTTCGAATTTTCACGTGATCGCGTTCGACTATGTCGGCCATGGCTTGTCCGACAAGAAAATCGATGAGTACAACCCGTCCGTGTTTGCCGAGCAGCTGCGCGAGCTGATGGACGCGCTGGACATCGAGAAGGCCCACTTGTCCGGCGAATCGCTGGGCGGCTGGGTGTCCGGTGTGTTCGCCGCGAAATATCCGGGGCGCGTGCGCCGCCTGATGCTCAACACGGCCGGTGGCATTCCGGTGGTGTCGGACAAGGGCAAGCAGGACATGGCGAATTTCATGGCGCTGAACAAGGCGAACGTGGACAAGACGCCTACGCGCGAGACCGTCACGGCGCGCATGAAGTGGCTGATGCATCCGAACAACCACCACCTCCTCAATGAGGAGCTGATCGACCTGCGCCTGCGTTTTTACCTGGCCCCGGAAACCCGCCGGGTCGCGCCAACCATCAATGCCGTCATTCAGCGGCATGACGAGTTCCTGATCCCGCTCGGGTCGCTGCGGTGCCAGACCTTGTTCCTCTGGACCGTCGACAATCCAATCCACGACCTGCAGGCCGCGCGTGAGGCCGCCGCTCGCGTGCCCGGCAGCGCCTTCTACGTGATGCAAGGCGACGCCGCGCACTGGCCGCAGTACGAACTGCCCGATGAGTTCAACGCTGTCACGGAGCAGTTTTTCCTGCACGGCACAGTGCCGGCGAGCGCGGGCTGACCCTCTTCGAAACCGTCAAATGCCCGCGTCGCAAGACCTCCTCATCGACGTGCACACCCACGTGGTGCCGCAGTCCTTCCCCGCATACGTGGGGCGGCACCTGGACGCGCCCTGGCCGTCCATGGCCGCTGCCGCCCAGCCGTGCCACAGCCATGTGATGGTGTCCGGTTCCGTCTACCGCACTGTCACGCACCAGTGCTGGGATTGCCAGGTGCGCGCCGCGGATATGGCGCAAAAAGCGGTGGACCTGCAGGTCCTCTCAGTGATGCCGGAGCTCCTGTCCTATTGGCTGGAGCCGGAAGATGCGGCCGTTCTGTGCCGCTTCATGAACGAAGTCATCGCGCGGATGGCAGCTGATCATCCCGACCGCTTTGTGGGGCTGGCGGCCGTGCCGCTGCAGGATGTATCGCGCGCGATCGCCGAGCTCGACCATGCCATGCACCAGCTCGGGCTGGTCGGCGTGGAGATCGGCACCAATGTCAACGGGGTGGCCGTCGGCGATCCGCGCTTCCTGCCGTTTTTCGAGGCGGCTGCGCAGTGGGGTGCCGCCATCTTCGTGCATCCCCTGCGACCCGCCGGCATGGACCGCCTGGTGGGGCCCCCGTCACTCGAACAAGTGCTTGCCTTCCCCGGCGAGACGGGCCTGGCAGCGGCGTCGATGATCACCGGCGGCACCTTCGCGCGGTTGCCGGGGCTGCGAATCGCGTACAGCCACGGCGGCGGCAGCCTCAGCATGTTGCTGCCGCGGTTGCAGCACGCGTGGCAATCGCTTCCGCCAGTGCGTGACGCGCTGCCGATGGACCCATGGCAGGCGGCGCGGCGCATGTATTACGACGACCTGGTCTACGACGCCGCGACCATCCATCGGTTGATCGATGTCTTCGGTCCAACACAGGTCATGGCCGGCAGCGACTATCCGTTCTCGATCATGGATGCCGATCCGGCGCAGCGGCTTGCGTCGCTGGCGGTTCCTGCGGATGTTCTGCGCCTGCTGCGCGGCGAAAACGCCAGGCGCTGGTTGGGTCGGCCCGAACAAGGATAGTTACCTATGAGCAACACATTCAACATCCAGATCGCAGGCTCGGACCGGTCGTACAGCTGCGAGCCGGGCGACACCTTGCTGCGGGCCGGTCTGCGGGCGGGTTTGGGCTTGTCCTATGAGTGCAATGCCGGCGCCTGCGGCACCTGCAAGATCGATGTCGTAAGCGGAGAGGTCGAAGACCTCTACCCCGAGGCCACGGGCATCAAGCAGCGCGACCGCGACCGCGGCCGGCGGCTGGCGTGCCAGAGCGCCCCGCGAGGCGACTGCACAATCAAGACGCGCGTGGCCGACGAGTACGTGCCCCGTCACGCGCCCGCTCGCTGCGAGGCCGTGCTGGAAAGCAGCCGCGACATCACGCACGACATACGGGAGTTCAGCTTCCGCACTACAGCGCCGGCGCGCTTCCTGGCGGGCCAGTACGCCATGCTGATGTTGCAGGGCGGAGCCCAGCGCGCGTACTCTATGTCGAACACCGCCAACGAGGACGGTGTATGGCAGTTCATGATCCGTCGCACGGAGACGGGCAGGGTCAGCAATGCGCTGTTCGCACTGGCGGCAGGTGCGGCCGTTGCGATCGACGGTCCCTACGGCTTGGCTTATCTGCGCGAAGACAGCGAGCGCGACATCGTGTGCATCGCCGGCGGATCGGGCATCGCACCGGTAGTTTCCATTCTAGACGCTGCGGCGCAACTGGAGCATCCGCGCCATCTCGGCGCCTGGCTCTTCTATGGCGGACGCGGGCCCAGGGACGTGCCGGCCATCGATCGGGTACTACGAAGCCACGGCCTGAACCGGAACCTGGAATGGCACCCGACCATATCGGTGCCGGCACTGGCCGAGGGCACCGATTGGACCGGGGAGGTGGGTTTCGTGCACGAGCTGCTGCCGCGAAAGCTCCCCAAGCCGCTGACCGAATACGAGTATTACTTTGCCGGCCCGCCCCCGATGGTGGAGGCGACGGTGCGGTTGCTGGTGGCCGAGAACAAGGTGCCCCAGTCGCAGCTGCACTTCGACCGGTTCTTCTGAAGGAGAAATTTCATGAGCGATAGCGATACGACCACCACCGGCGTCTTGCGCCTGTGCCGCGTCGAAGCAAGACCGGCTCCGCACTCACATTTCCCGCTGTGGAGCCGATTCGCGTCTACAAGACCATCGTGCGCGACGGCGAAGTCTTCATCGATCCAGAAAGCGAACCCACGTGACAACATCCACCATACCGCGCCAGCAACAGGCCGCCGATGCCCTGCGGCAGGCTCGCGAAAGCCGCCAGCCCGTCCCCCGGATTTCGGAGACCCATGACATCCAGGGCCTCGAAGCCGCGTATGCGGTGGCCGAAATCAATACGCGTGCAGAGCTTGCCAGGGGCAAGCGCGTCTCGGGCAAGAAAGTGGGACTGACCTCCAAAGCCGTCCAGCAGCAACTGGGCGTCGATCAACCGGATTTCGGCGTTCTGTTTTCGGACATGGAATTCCTGAACGCACAGGAAGTGCCGATGGCCCGCCTGATCCAGCCGAAAGTGGAGGCCGAAGTCGCCTTCGTGGTCGGGCGCGACTGCACCGGCGAGGCGCCCACCTGGGCGGAATTCCTGGCGAGCCTGGCCTACGCGCTCCCGGCGATAGAGATCGTCGACAGCGCCATCATCGACTGGAAGATCACCCTGGTGGATACCGTTGCCGACAACGCATCCTCGGGCTTGTATGTGCTGGGCGACCAGCCTGTGGCCATCGGCGACGTTTCGCTTGCGGAGGTGGGCATGCAGCTGGACAAGAACGCGCAGACCGCGTCGGTCGGCGGCGGCGCCGCTTGCCTCGGCCATCCCCTTCGGGCGGCGTACTGGCTCGCCAGGACGATGGCCGCGCGCGGGCACGGCTTGCGCGCAGGCGAGGTGATCCTGTCGGGCGCGCTTGGCCCAATGGTGCCCGTAGGGGCTGGCGACCTCGTCCAGGTGCGCATCGGCGCACTCGGCACTGTGTCCTGCCGGATGGTCTAGGAGAAAAAAATGAACCGAAAACTGAAGGCCGCCATCATCGGCAGCGGCAACATCGGTACGGACCTGATGATCAAGATCATGCGCCAGGGCCGTCACATCGAGATGGGCGCCATGGTGGGCATCGACCCTGCATCCGATGGCCTGGCGCGCGCGGCGCGAATGGGCGTGGCCACGACGTCCGATGGGGTGGTGGGCCTTGCGGCATTGCCGGTGTTCGCCGACATCGACATCGTGTTCGACGCGACCAGCGCGGCCGCGCACGTGAAGAACGACGCCTTCCTGCGCAAGTGCAAGCCCGGCATCCGCCTCGTCGACCTGACGCCCGCCGCAGTGGGGCCGTATTGTGTGCCGGTGGTCAACGGCGACGATCACCTCGAAGCGACCAACGTCAATATGGTGACATGCGGCGGACAAGCCACCATCCCGATGGTGGCGGCCGTGTCGCGTGTCACAAAGGTGCACTATGCCGAGATCGTGGCGTCCATCGCCAGCAAGAGCGCCGGTCCCGGAACGCGCGCGAACATCGACGAGTTCACCGAAACAACTTCCCGGGCCATAGAGAAGGTGGGAGGCGCCGCGAAGGGCAAGGCCATCATCGTCCTCAATCCGGCCGAGCCGCCGCTGATCATGCGCGATACGGTGTACACCTTCAGCGCCCTGGCGGACGAGGACCGCATTGCCGATTCCGTGGCGCGGATGATCGCCGCCGTGCAGCAATACGTGCCGGGGTACCGCCTCAAGCAAAAGGTGCAATTCGACCGGCTCGACCAGTTGATGATCCCTGGCATCGGCCGCGGCCTGTCGGGCCTGAAGACTTCCATCTTCCTGGAAGTCGAAGGCGCCGCGCATTACCTTCCAGCTTACGCCGGCAATCTGGACATCATGACGAGCGCGGCCCTGGCCACGGCCGAGCGCATGGCGGCGCGCATGGTCGGCACGGCGATCGCCGCCTGAGGACATTCGAATGAACGGCAAGAAAATCTATATCTCCGACGTGACGCTGCGCGACGGCAGTCACGCCATCCGCCACCAGTACACGGTAGATCAGGCTCGCCAGATCGCCCAGGCCCTGGACGAAGCCCGCGTGGACTCCATCGAAGTGGCGCATGGCGACGGTTTGCAGGGCGGAAGCTTCAACTACGGCTTCGGCGCGCATACCGACCTCGAATGGATCGAGGCGGCGGCGCAAGTGGTCAAGCACGCAAAAATCGCGACGCTGCTGCTGCCCGGCATCGGCACCGTCCATGACCTCAAGGAGGCGTATGCCGCCGGCGCGCGCATCGTGCGCGTGGCCACGCACTGCACCGAAGCAGACATCTCCCGCCAGCACATCGAGGTGGCGAGGCTGCTGGGTATGGAAGCCGTGGGTTTTCTGATGATGAGCCACATGACGACGCCGCAACACCTCGCGCAGCAAGCCAGGCTGATGGAAAGCTACGGCGCCACCTGCTGCTATGTCGTGGACTCCGGTGGTGCCCTCAGCATGGCGGACGTGCGTGACCGATTCCGGGCCTTCAAGGATGTGCTCAAGCCCGAGACCCAGACCGGCATGCATGCGCACCACAACCTCAGCCTCGGGGTGGCCAACTCCATCGTCGCCGTGGAGGAGGGGTGCGACCGCGTCGATGCCAGCCTGGCGGGCATGGGCGCCGGAGCCGGCAATGCGCCGCTGGAGGTGTTCATTGCGGCGGCCGATCGCATGGGCTGGGATCATGGCTGCGACCTGTACAAACTGATGGACGCGGCAGACGACATCGTGCGGCCCCTGCAGGACCGGCCCGTCCGCGTCGACCGCGAGACCCTGGCTCTCGGCTACGCCGGCGTGTACAGCAGCTTCCTGCGCCATTCCGAGGCGGCCGCGCGCAAGTACGGCCTGAAGACCGTCGACATCCTGGTAGAACTCGGACGCCGGCGCATGGTCGGCGGGCAGGAGGACATGATTGTCGACGTCGCGCTCGACCTGCTGAATCGGCAGGCCCAGCACGCGCCGGCGTGAGTCATCTAGTTTCTCTTTCGATTGCCAAGTGAGATCCACCATGAACTTCACCCGCAGGGCTGCCGCCGCAGCCATTCTTGCGCTTTCAACCTCCCTTTCATTGGCGCAGGCGGGCGGCACCGTCCGCCTGATCGTGCCGTTCCCACCCGGAGGCGCCACCGATGCGCTCGCTCGCGCGCTGGCGCCGAAACTGAGCGCGCAGCTGGGCCAGAACGTGATTGTCGAAAACAAGGCTGGCGCGAGCGGCCAGATCGGCACGGCTTACGTCAAGTCGGCACCGGCGGATGGGTCCGTGTTGCTGTTCACGACCGATCACACCATCGTCACGGTGCCGCATCTCGTGGCCAACGCCGGCTATGAGCCCTTGCGCGACTTCGTGGCGGTGGGGCAGGTTGCACGCTTCCCGCTGGCGTTGACTGTAGGGCCCGCGACGGGGGCAAAGTCGCTGGCGGACCTGGCCACCTACGTGAAGGCCAACGCTGGAAAAGCCAACTATGGTGTGCCGGTTGTCGGAGGCTTTCCCTCGACTGTCGGCGTGATGGTGGCTCGCCGGATCGGCGTGCCGATGGTGGCGGTTCCGTTTCCCGGCTCAGGGCCCGTGGTGACGAACGTCGCTGCCGACCAGGTGACCGCCGGCGTCACCGGACTGGGAGATGCGATGCAGATGCACAAGGGCGGCCGTGTGAAAGTGGTTGCCATTACCGGCACCCGCCGCTCCGCGATCCTTCCGGATGTTCCCACTTTCGAGGAAGCGGGCTACCCCGGTCTGACGCTCAACTCCTGGTATGGATTCTTTGCACCCAAGGCCCTGCCTGCCCAGCAGGCGCTCCGCTTCAACCGCGCCGTGGCTGCTGCATTGGGTGAGGCAGACATGAAGCAGAGGATCGCCGAACTGTCGATGGAGATTGCCCCAACGACGTTGACGGAAGCCGCGGCGGAGTTCAAGACCGCGGCGGACTTCTGGACAGAAGCGGCGAAGTCCCCCGATTTCGTGCGGCCGCAATAAGCAATTTGCGAAAATGGCTCATGGAACAGCAACAGTTGTGGGTGGAGCCCGTAGGTTCGATCATCGTCGCGCGGCTCAGGGGCGTCTTGAGTACGGAGTTGCTGCTCGAGTGCCAGCAACGCGTCCTGGAACTGGTCCAGGAGACGGGACACGCCCGGGTCTTGTACGACACACTTGAGTTGATAGCTCCTGACATCGACCTGGTGTTGCTGCAGCAAAAGCTCGAGACCGAAAAACACGCCAGCCTGGGCGCGATAACCCCACGCACGGCAATCCTGGTTCCGAACACACGCATCGCCTATCTGTCGCGCATTGCCTTCGGCCAATTTGGCGAGGAGCGCTACACGGTGGTCTACAACGACATGGGGCGCGCGCTCAAATGGTTGGAAGAGCCGGACGGTCGCTCCGTGTAGGAATCCGCTGACGCCCGTGTGCGAAACATGCTGCTGACGGACGGGCTGGCACGTTCCAATAATCTGTATGCAATGTCGACAAGGAAGTTATCCGAGCCCAATTTGGACAAGGTGCCACAGCCGCGCACGGGCCACGGCACCGCCAGTGTTATTGCGCGATTGAATGAGCAGCTGTCCCAGATGGAATCGTCGCTGATGGTCGAATCCGATGAGGATGCTAATCGCGAAGCGCCACCCGGCGCAACGACTCCGGCCATTGACCCGGATCCGCGTCCGGCCTGACTGCGCGCCCACACCCGCGGTTACGCGGGGAATGTTCGCTTGGTTTCTTCCATTCCCCGTTCGGCCAGGCCCGAGAGCTCTTTGAGTTTTTCCGCGGCCGCTTGGGCCGCATCACGGTGTGATCGCCATAACTGAACGAATTGCACGTCATGGTCCGATTCGAACCACGCCTCCGCGTCCATCAGGCGTAACAACTGTTGGCCCCACAGGAAGTCGATCAGTCGTGCATGCACCTCATACAGCTGCGTGGCTTCTTCGGACAGCTCTGGAAACCATCCGCGCTGGATGTTGCGCACGTCCTGCAGCGGCGAATCGCCTTGCTGGGCATCCCCCTGGAAGGATGCGGCGCCGCTTTGCGCCGCGACCCAGTCGGTGTACGCTTCGAGCGCATCGAGCAGTTCTACCGCCTTCGCGCGGCGCAGCACGTGCAGCCGCAGATGCCGCGCGATCGCGGCGCTGGCGATGGCCACAAGCGTCAGGCCGGCCGCAAGCCAGGCCAGGTAGTAAGCGGTGTGCGACAAGGGTTACCAAAAGTGCTGATGCCAGTGTGCGCGAAGGCACATCGCTTCGGACGTCGGACACCTCCTACGCTACGTGTAAGCCGCGCCGCACGTCGAGCTCGGCGCTCAATGGTTTTTAGCCAGGACCGGTTGCCGCAGCCCAAAACCGCCGCGGGGATCGTCCTGTCGAGTCAGGCGGTCAGCGTTGGCTGTCCATCGCTGGGCAAGGTTGGAGAAGATCATCCGGCATTCCGTCGTGAAGCATTCCTGTTCGTGGAGCAGCTTCAGGTTCTTGGCAATCTTGCGCGCAATGAGCACGCGATGTGCCGGGGCCGGGTTCTGCATGAAGGCAGTCATGAGCGCCAAAGTCGCTGTCCACAAAGCGGCGCAAGCCCGCGTCAGTTTCACGGCGTTCGCATCGGGGTCGGCGTCGGTATCGAGGAGGGCCGGCATGGCGGCCTGTGCGCGGTTCATGGGGAGGGCTCCTTGGCGGAAGACTTGGTGTCATCCTAGGGCCTGCCGCGCGTCGGGCCTGTCAGTGCCCGGTGCCAAGGGTGGCGCGCTGTGTCCTACAGCGTGCCCGCCCTGGGCGCACAGGTTGTCAGTGGTTGCTGGTGCTGTCGTTGCGCGCGTGGCGCTTGCGCCCGGCTACTCTGGCCTCTTCGCTTGTGAACTCGTGGGCATGTCCGCTCTGGTGCGCGGCGCGGCCGCCGAGGCTCGCTATTTCGCGTTGGCGTTGCGGGTCCATGGCGGCAAAGCCACGGGGGCTGCGGCGCGGCTTGCTGGAATTGTCCTGGCCTTGGACGGAGGATTCCTGGAGAGACATGGTTCTATCCTTTCGACAGAAGGTTGTAGGGATCACTCCACTGGCAAGCTTCGTGCCCGGCCACATCTCCTTGTTTTTCAACGCTTCGCGGTAGACACCCCTCTGCTCGGCGGTAAATTTTGCGGCAATGCCGGGCAGATCAGAACCCGTATTCTTTCAGTCGGTTGTACAGGGTCTTCAGGCTGACCCCGAGCGCCGCGGCGGTGCGCTCCTTGTGGTGGCCGTAATGTTCAAGCGTGGCGAGAATCACCTGCCGCTCCACGTCGGCCAGCGGCGTGCCCACCGGCACATGCAGGCTGCCGTTCGTGGCAAGCGCCGCAGGCGCCGAGAGTGCATCGCGCGGCAGCCACTGCTCGTCGATTTCCGGCCCCTGCGTCATGACGTATGCGCGCTGCAAAGCGTTGCGCAACTCGCGCACATTGCCTGGCCAGCGATAGCGCGTCAGGCTCTGCAACGCCGAGGGGGTGAGGCGTTTGGACATGCCTTCGCGCTGGCCGATTTCCTGCAGGAAATGGGTGGCCAGCATCGGGATATCCTGCAGGCGCTCGCGCAGCGGTGGTAGGTGCAGAGGAAAGACGTTGAGCCGGTAGTAAAGGTCCTCACGCAGGTCGCCTTCCGCCATCGCCCGTAGTGGGTCGCGGTTGCTTGCCGCGATCACGCGCACGTCGGTCTCCTGCGCCACTGCGGAGCCTACCCGCATGAAGGTCCCGGTTTCGAGAACGCGCAGCAGCTTCACCTGCAACGCACGCGGCATCTCGGTGATCTCGTCCAGGAACAGGGTGCCGCCGTGGGCCCGCTCGAAGAAACCCTGGTGTTGGCGCTCGGCACCGGTGAAGCTGCCTTTTTCGTGGCCGAAGATCTCGGTTTCCATGAGGTTGGGCGAGATCGCGCCGCAGTTCACAGCCAGGAAGGGGCGCGCGCGTCGTCGGCTCATGTCGTGGATGGTGCGCGCGGCCATCTCCTTGCCGGAACCGCTCTCGCCGGTCACCAGTACCGTCACGGAAGTGAGGGCAACCCGCCCGATCTGCTCGTACACCTTCTTCATGGCGTCCGACTTGCCAACCAGATGCCCGAAGCGACCGCTACGCTGCAGATCCTGCGTGAGACTGTCGAACTCCGCGCGGAGTACATCCGGCCGGCTCACGCGCGACAGGATGCTCTTCAATTGGCGGGCACTCACGGGCTTGATCAGGTAATCGGCCACCCCGTAGCGCAAGCCCTGTATCGAAGTGTCCAGGCTGGCGTGGCCAGTCATGAGCACCACTTCAGAGCTGCCGATCAGCTCTTGCTCATCCAGAAGCGTCATCCCGCTGCCGTCGGGCAGTTGCAGGTCCAGCAGGATGAGGTCGGGCGAGCGCTGCGTCAACTGTTGCCGCGCTTCATGCAAAGTCGGCGCCGTCGCCGTGGAAAAGCCTTCGTTAGCCACCAGTGCCGCCATCATCCGGGCCGAGTCGATGTCGTCTTCAACGATCAGTGCGTGGGCCATGACGTGGGGGAGTGCGGATCAATCGGCGGCCAGGCTGGAGCGCAGCTGCCCCCGGTCCACGGGTTTGACCAGGCAGGCGTCGAACCCTGCCACCCTGGCGCTTTGCACGTCTCGGCCGGCGCCGAAGCCCGACAGCGCGATCATCCGGCCCAAATAACCCGAGGCCCGCGCGTACCGCGCCACATCCAGGCCGTTCAGGCGGGGCAGCCCGATGTCCACGATCGACACTTCGGGCGAAAGCGCGCGCAGCCGGCACAGCCCCTCGAAGCCGTCGGCCGCCGTGTTGACCTCGTGACCGTCCAATTCGAGCTTGCGACACAGCGACGCCAGTGCATCGCTGTTGTCTTCGACAACCAGCACCTTGCGCGGCCGGGACACAGGTCGCGCGTCGTGGACGGCAGCCTGTTGGGGGGATTCATCCGCGTGCCGGGCGCTCAAATCGTCGAGCACTTGCGCGAGCCGCGCGGTCTGCCTGGCCACGACGGCGCGCGCCTCCTCAGCATCCGGGGAGGCTGGAGGCAGCACTTGCAGCACCTCGGCGGCCGACGACAAGGCGCCCAAGGGCGTACGGAGCTGATGGTTGAGTGTGGCGAAGAGCTCGTCCCTGGCGCGGCGCTGGGCATCGAGTTGCCGATCTGTCACGTCGACGGTGACCCCGGACATACGCAGCGGGCGCCCGTCAGCGCCGTAAGCCAGGCAAACGCGGCTGGATAGGAAGCGCGCAGGGCCGTTCGCAATGGCAACGCCGTAGTCGAGCGTCGCGTTTGGCCGACGCAGCGCGCAAGCCGTCCAAAGCTCCCGTTCGACCCGAGCGCGGTCCGCTTCTCGGATTCTCGCGTACCACTCCTCGATGCCGCCGCGCGGCGCCGCTTCCATCCCGAACAACGTGCACATGCCCCGCCTCCAGGCGAAGCGGTTGTTGGCGAAGTGATAGTCGAGGAAGCCGACATGGCCGGCGTCTTGCATCAGGCGTGCCAGGGCCCCGTCCTGAAAATGTTCCACCCAGCGTTGCAGTATTTGCATGATGAGTTACGGAGTCGATGAATGTCGAGTCGATCCCCGGAAGTTACGCCATTAATGTCGCGCTGGATGTAGGACGTGTCTGGCAGACCTGTGGTCCGAATCCGTCAACAATGGAGCCCTGCGTTCCGGCACCGAGTAGGCGGCCGGTTTTCTTTTGCCTGTCTCTTCCCCTTACGGACCGCGGGTCCCTGATAGATGACTATTCGCGTTCTGTTGGTGGAAGACGACCGGCGGGTTCATGGCATCGTGGCCGAGCTGCTCGCAAGTATCGGCGACTTGAAGCCCGTGGCCACGGTGACGACCGAGGCGGAGGCGAACCTCTGGCTAGAGGAAAACCCGCAGGGCTGGGACTTGGCGGTCATCGACCTGATCCTCGACGCCGGCACCGGCATGGGCGTGTTGGCCAAATGCCGTACGTGGTCGTCGGGCGGCAAGGCGGTGGTCCTCAGCAACTACATCTCGCCCGCGATCCACAAGCACTGCGTGGCGCTCGGCGCGGACGCGGTGTTCCACAAGGCCCACGACATGGGCCGCTTCATCGAATACTGCTCCGCCTTGGTCTGAAAGCGGCCTTTTTTCTGCTCTAGACTCGGGTCATGAAGCCCGATGTCGCATCCTCTGTTGCCACGCCGGCCGAAGCCCAATGGGTCGAGGCTGAGCTGATCCGCAGCCTGATGCGCACGGCCCGCACCACACAGCTGGCGGGCCTGCTGCTCATACCGATTTTCCTGGGCGTTCTGTGGGACAACGCATCGATCGGCGCTCTCCTGCTGTGGGCGAGCGCGGCGCTGGCGGTGGCGGCCGCGCGGTTCGCCGTCGTCCGCAAGTACGTGGCTGACGTCATCGTGGAGGGCGCGGCGCAGCACCTGAAGTTCTTCGCCAGATATCGCATGTTGTGGCCCGTGAGCGCTCTTGTGTGGGGACTCACCACCGTCCTGTACTTCGACCGCTCATCGCTGGCCGACCAGTTCATCTGCTGGTTGATCATGGCGGGGCTGGCGATGTTCTCGATCAACAGCCTGTCCAGCCACCTGGCAACGCTGCGGGCCTACCTCGACACGCTGGCGCTCACCGCGTTGACCGTTATGGCATGGCGCGTGGCGGTCGAGCTCCGGTTCATGGGCCCCTACTACCACTACTGGGTGATCGCGCTGCTGGTGATTTTCTGGCAAGTGCTGCGCCAGGCGGGCTTGCGCCTCCACATGACGCACCGCAGGAATTTCGAGCTGCAATACCGCAACAACCAGCTGATCGAGTCGCTTACCCGCCAGACGCAGGCCGCACTCGACGCGGTGGAAATCAAGAACCGCTTTCTGGCGAGCGCCGCGCATGACATTCGCCAGCCCGTCCATGCGCTCAGCCTCTATGCTGACTGGTTGGGCAGCGAGCCTGAACTCGTGCACGAAATCGCGCCCAAGATCGTCGAATCGACCAAGGCGGTGAACGCGTTGTTCGATTCCCTCTTCGATCTGGTGCGCCTCGACTCCGGCAAGATCAAGCTGACCATCGAGCCGGTCGATCTGGGCAAGCTGCTGCACGACCTGGAGCTGCAATACCGGCCCCTGGCCCAAGCCAAGGGGCTGGAGTTCCGGGTGCACGTCACTCCGGGCACCGTCCTGTCGGACCCGATCCTGCTGCGCCGGATCGTCGGCAACTTGGTGTCCAACGCAGTGAAGTACACCCAGCGCGGTGGCGTGCTGGTGGCGTCCCGCGCCACTGCGACGGGGCGTCGCATCGAAATCTGGGATACGGGGGTGGGAATCGCGCCGGTGCACCAGCGCGAGATCTTTAGGGAGTTCTACAAGGTGCCCAGCCACGCCGGCACGGAAGACGGCTTCGGGCTGGGGCTTTACATCGTTGCAAGGCTGGCGGGCATCCTGGGGCACCCCTTGACCTTGGCTTCGCGCCCCGGGCGCGGAACGGTGTTCAGGCTGATGCTCAAGCCCACAGACGTGCATGCTGCGGCCGACCGCGCGGCCACCGCCTCGACTCAGCTGGCCAGCATCCCGTGAGTGCGGGCGTAATGGATGGTCTGGGTGCGGCTCTTGACGCCCAGGCGCCGGAACAGCCGCCACAGGTGAACCTTGACCGTGTGCTCGCTGATGCCGAGTTCGTCGGCGATCTCGCGGTTGGACAGGCCGCGGTCGAGCATGACGATCAACTGCTTCTGGCGTTTGGACAGCTTGCTGTCGGTGGGCGAGAGTTCCTCGAAGCCGCCATCGGCGTTCATCAGGGCGCGCAATGCGTTGCCGATCTCCTGCGCGCCTGACGACTTCTCGATGTAGATGTCGGCGCCCGCGTCGATGCAGCCTTCCTCGGCGTCCGCCGCGGGCGAGGCGGACAGCACGGCCAGCGGCGTTTCGGGGAAGCGGTTCTTCAGCTCGTGGATGCCGGAAGTGCCAGTGGTATCGGGCAGCTTCAGGTCCAGGCAGATCAGGTCAGGGGCGCCATGCTGCTTGACGGCAGCCTCGACACCGCCGATGCGGTCGAGCTCGACGACATTCGCGCCCGGGCGCAATCGGCGCAGCAGCATGACGACGGCCTCGCGCATCAACGGATGGTCGTCGATGACGTACAGGCTCATGGGCTTGGGGATTTTGGTGGGATCGACGGACATAGGAACTAAGGATAACTCCGATTGGGTACCTTGGGATTGTGGAATGTCATTAGCATGCCATCACGGTTAGCCCTGCGTCAGCCCTGCGCCAGAGTGGCGAGGGCGGCCACGATGTCCGTGCGAGTGACGCCGTCAGCCAACTGCAAGGTGGCTTCCGCGCCCTCGAGCCGGCCCTGCCGGAGCTGGGCGACGATGCGCCCGGCTTCCTGGGGGGTGGCAAAACCCGTGCTCTGCGCCAACAGGGCGCCGCCGGCGTCCACCAGCTTGAAGTAGTGCTGTCCGTCGGACTCGCGGTATTGCTTGAACGACGGCAGCGCTGCCTTGGCCTGTTTGGCCTTGCGCGCCGGGGCCGCCCCGGCGCCCAGGTTGCGCAGGCCCACGGCGCTGCGCAGTTCGGCGAGGAAGGGCGTGGCCAAGGCGCGCGCCTTGTCCGCGCCGGCACGCAGCACTTTTTCCAGCTGCGCGGGGTGGTTGACCAGGGCGTCGTAGCGCTCGCGCATGGGGGCGACCTCGCCATCGATGCGCTCGAAGAGCATCTGCTTGGCATCGCTCCAGGCGATGCCGTCGGCATAGGCCTTGCGCAACTGTTGCGTTTCCTCGGGTGAGGCGAACGCCTCGAAGATCTGAAACAGGGCCGAGCCTTCGACTTCCTTGGGCTCGCCGGGCAGGCGCGAATCGGTCACGATGCCGGCGATCTGTTTGCGCAGCTCGGCCGGCGGGGCGAAAAGGGGGATCGCGTTGTCGTAGCTCTTGCTCATCTTGCGGCCGTCCGTGCCCGGCAGCAGCGCCACCGTGTCGTCGATCGCGGCCTCGGGCAGCACGAAGTGCTCGCCGTACAGGTGATTGAAGCTTTGCGCGATGTCGCGCGCCATCTCGATGTGCTGGACCTGATCGCGCCCCACCGGGATCTTGTGCGCCTTGAACATCAGGATGTCGGCGGCCATCAACACCGGGTACATGAACAGGCCCGCGGTGACGTCCGAATCAGGGTCCGCGCCCGCGGCGACGTTCTTGTCCACCGAAGCCTTGTAAGCATGGGCGCGATTGAGGACGCCCTTGCCGGTGACGCAGGTGAGCAGCCAGGTGAGTTCGGGGATCTCGGGGATGTCCGACTGGCGATAGAAAAAGACGCTGTCGGGATCGAGCCCGATGGCCAGCCAGCAGGCGGCGATTTCCAGCGTGGAGCGCTGCATGCGCGCCGGCTCGTCGCACTTGATCAGCGCATGGTAGTCGGCGAGGAAGTAGAAGTTTTCGGTGCCGGGGCGGCGGCTGGCCTGGACGGCGGGGCGCAAGGCGCCCACGTAGTTGCCGAGGTGCGGCGTGCCGGTGGTGGTGATGCCGGTCAGGAAGCGGACGGGACGGGTCGGGCTCATGGCGTTGGATCAGCGAAAGAGGGCGGTGAGGGGCGTCAGGAGAAAGTCGATGGAGCCGTAACCCACGGCGATGAGCGGGCGCAGCCAGTACGTGCCCACCACGCCCAGCAGCACCAGCCCGAGCACGATGAAGAATCCCCAGGGTTCTATGCGGCTCACGGCGTAGGCCTGGCGATGCGGCAGCAGCCCCACCAGGATGCGGCCGCCATCCAGCGGCGGCAGCGGGAACAGGTTGAACGCCCACATAACGAGGTTCACCAGCACGCCGGCCTTGCACATGTCAAGGAAGAAGCGTTCGTTGACGTCCATGCCCACCAGCACGATGAAGGCGATCGCCCACATGATGGCCTGGATGAAGTTGGAGGCCGGGCCCGCGAGCGCGACCCAGATCATGTCGCGCTTGGGCCGGCGCAGGTGCCCGAAATTGACCGGCACCGGCTTGGCGTAACCGAAGAGGAACGCCCCCGAAGTCGCGAAGTACAGCATCAGTGGCATCAGGATGGTGCCCACGGGGTCGATGTGCTTGAGCGGGTTCAGCGTCACGCGGCCCATGACATAGGCGGTGTTGTCGCCCAGGTAGCGGGCCACATAGCCGTGCGCCGCCTCGTGGATGGTGATCGCGAAGAGCACCGGCAATGCGTAGATGAGGACGGTTTGAATGAGGTTCGAGAGGTTCACCGGGGTGATTGTCTCAGACGAGCCCCAGCGCCGCGATATCGCCCCGCCCCTCGCGCACGACGACGGCTTCGCCGCCTGTTCCCATCGGCGTGAGGTCGATCACGCTGGTGGGCTCCGAGGGGCAGGCGCCCGCGTCTATGACCCCTGCGATTACCTTTTCGAATCGGTCCCGGATTTCCTGCGCGTCGTTCATGGGGTGCGTCTCGTGCGGCGGGATCAGCGTGGTCGCCAGCAACGGAGCGCCATGAAATGCCAGCAGTTCCTGCAGCGCCTTGTGGTGGGGCACGCGCAGGCCGATGGTCTTGCGCTGCGGATGGCTGACGCGCCGCGGCACTTCGCGCGTGGCTTCCAGGATGAAGGTGTAGGCGCCCGGCGTAGCCGACTTCAGCAGGCGGTACTGGCGGTTGTCGACGCGTGCGTAGTTGGCAAGCTCGCTCAAGTCGCGGCACAGCAGGGTGAGGTGGTGCTTGTCGTCCACGCCGCGGATCTGGCGAAGCCGGTCGACAGCCGCCTTGTCGTCCAGGTGGCAGGCCAAGGCGTAACTGGAGTCGGTGGGCACTGCGAGGATGCCGCCTCGCTCCAGCAAGGCGACGGCCTGCTTGAGCAGCCGCGGCTGCGGGTTGTCGGGGTGGACTTCGAAGTACTGGGCCATGGTTCAGGCTTCTATCGGCTCGAGCGCCATGCGGCTCTCGCGCACGGTGAGCCAGGCGCCGCCCGCGCCGCAGACGGCGATCATGACCATGCCGACCATCGACCAGCCGTCCGGCACATGGGAGAAAACGATCCAGCCGCCCAGCATCGCGATCGCGATCTGTGAGTACAGGTAGGGCGTGAGCGTGGCAGCGGGGGCGCGCTGATAGGCCAGAATCAGCATGAAGTGGCCCACGGTCGCCATCAGGCCCATGAAGCAAAGGGCCGCCCACAGCCACCAGACTGGCAACGCCGCCCAGACGAAGGGCAGGGCCAGGGTGGCGACAAGCGTGCCGACCCAGCCCGTGTACAGGTGCATCGTGACCGGGTCTTCGGTGCGTGCCAGCTTGCTGGTGAGCACCTGGAACCAGGCGTTGGTGCCGACCAGGCACAAGGGCAGCAGGCTGGCCCACTGGAAGGTCTCGCCGCCGGGGCGGATGATCACCACCGTGCCCGCGAAGCCGCCGGCCACCAGGGCCCAACGCATTGCCGACACTCGTTCCTTGAGCACCGTGGCCGCCAGCACCGTGATCGCGAGCGGCGAGATCATGACGATCGCGGTGAACTCTCCCACCGGCATGTACTTGAGGCTGGCGAAGGCGAACAGGCTGCTGGCCAGCAGCAGCACGCCGCGCAGCACCTGGAATTTCGGGTGCAGCGTGCGCCACACGGACATGCCCCGCACGGGCAGCACCGTCACAGTGGTAGCAATGGCCTGGAACGCGTAGCGGAACCACAGCGCCATCAAGAGCGGCACCGACATGCTGATGAACTTCGTCGTGGTGTCCAGCACGGCAAAACATGCCCCCGCGCCCACCACCAGGGCGATGCCAGCCAGCGTGCTGCGGGGGCCCAGCGCGGGCCTCGTTCGCTCGCTGCTCACTGGATGCGGTCGGCCAGCACTTCCCACACCGGCGTGAGTTCGCCCGGCAGGAACGGCAGTTGGCCCAGGTCGGTGTGGCTTTCACCGGGGCTGTGGAAGTCGCTGCCGCGCGAAGCGGCCAGGCCGTATTCGCGGGCGGCTTCGGCGTACGTCACGTATTCCGCCGCCGAGTGGCTGCCGGTGACGACTTCGACGCCCTGTCCGCCGTGCGCCTTGAACTCCGTGAACAGCGCGTACTCCTCGTTAGCGGTGAAGCGGTAGCGCGCCGGGTGGGCAATCACGGCCATGCCGCCCGCGCGCGTGATCCACTGCACCGCATGCTTGAGCGACGCCCAGCTGTGCGAGACGTATCCCGGCTTGCCTTCAACCAGGAAGCGCCGGAAGACTTCGTTGGTATCGCGGCACACACCGGATTCGACAAGAAAGCGCGCGAAGTGCGTGCGCGAGATCAGCTCGGGGTTACCCACGTATTTCAGCGCGCCTTCATAGGCGTTATTGATACCCACTGCAGCGAGCCCGGCCGCCATCTCGCGCGCGCGCGCTTCACGGCCGCCCCGCGTTTCGAGCAGGCCCCGCAACATATCCGGGTCATGGGCGTCGAAGCCCAGTCCGACGATGTGGACGGTCTGGCCCGCGAAGGTGACGGAGATTTCCGTGCCGGTGAGGTACTTCATGCCGTGCGCCAGCGCGGCAGCCGCGGCGCGGGCCTGACCGCTGATCTCGTCATGGTCGGTCAGGGACCACAGCTCGACGCCGTTGGCCGCCGCGCGCGCTGCCAGGTCTTCGGGCGTCAAGGTGCCGTCGGACACCACGGAGTGGCAATGCAGGTCGGCGTTGAGGATGGACACCACCCGATTTTAGGCCGCGGCCATTTGCCGCGTGCGCGCAGGGTGTCAGTAAGCCGAATGGAGCATGCGGTGGACCCAGTGACTCGGAACGGCGCGTGCCCCGAACATCTGGCACTGCCGCTGGATGTCGCGCTGCCCATGGAACAGGAAACGCCCCACGGTCATCCTTTCGGACCCGGCCGCGAGCGGCAGCTGGGCGGGCTTGGGCGTCACGGTGAACCCGATGCGCAGGCCCGCATCGGTGGCCGCCTTCACCGTGGCCGGCGAGTGGTTCCCGTTTGGGTAGGCGATGGCGATCGGCCGGCAGCCGGTCAAATCGGCCATCGCCTGCTGGCAATCGGAGATCTGCCGCGTCATCTCGTGGGGCTCGCATCGGGTGAGGATGGCGTGATTGCGCGTGTGGTTGCCCAGGTGCACCCAGGGGCTTGCGGCGAATTGCCGCAACTCGCTCGCCGTGAAGGGCCGATCCAGATCACCGCAAGGCTCCAGCACGCGATCGCCGAAGCGGCGCCGCAGCTCCGACTCGATCGCGTCGGGCGCCCCCTGCTTGATCCGCTCGATCTCCCGGCGCTGCGCGGCGCCGGTGATGCCCTGCGACGCCAGGTTGCGACTGAAGGCGTCCCACCAGAAAGCCTTGCCTTCGTGCACATGGTCGGTGGAGATGAAGAACGTTGCCGGAACGCGGAACTCCCGCAGCACGTCCAACGCGAGCGTGTTGTTGAAGTAGCCGTCGTCGAAGGTGATCATCAAGTGCCGGCCGCCTTCGTCCAGGCCCGCGTCCACTTCGGCCGGCGTGACGACCGAATAACCGGCGTCCAGCATGCCGGCGACGAAGGAACGGAACACCGGCACGGTGACGTCCTGGTTCGGCGCGAGTGCCGGGTCCCCGAGGTGCGCGCGATCCGGGTAGAGGGAATGGAAGATAACGGTGACGAGCAAGCCCGTTCGCTCGCCGGCGAGGTTGTCGGCGGCGATGCACAGGCGATCAGCGGCGTTCAGTCCTTCCCTGGCGATCTTCTTAAGCATGAAGTGTGCGATCTTCACCGAACGGATGGCTCATCAGGACGTAACCGTTCGCATTGTCAATGTCGTCCTACAAGTTCGATCCGTGCCATTTGCGAAAAGTGATCCTTGGCTGGACCATCCAGGAGAAAATGCCCCATGTTGCGCGCGCGCCCCAGAGCCGATGTGCTGCCCGCGTCGGCGGATGCCGCACCGCGCCAGCGTTTTATCTACATCGCCTGCCCCTGGGCGCCGGTGGGCGGCGGCATGTACAAGGTGGCCGACTACCTCATCCAGTCGCAAGCCACCGGCGCCCCGCCGGACGCCGCCCGCCTGCGCCCACTGGATACGCGCGGAACTGCGGGCGCGGTGCTGTCGTTGGGCGTGCTGGCCACGGCGCTGGCAAGGATTGCATGGGGTCGCCTCGACGGCGGCCTCGCCGGCGTGCACGTGAACATGGGCGAGCGCATGAGCCTGTTTCGAAAGGGCGTCATCGTCGCTGCCTGCCGCGCCATGGGCGTGCCCGTGGTGCTCCATCTGCATGCGCAGATGGAGACGTTCTATCGATCGCTGCCCGCTTTGCCGCAGCGCCTGGCACGCAGGGTCTTCCTGATGGCGAGCGGCGTGGTGGTGATCGGCCCCGCGGCCCGCCGGTTCGTGCTTGAGGTATTGCGGGTGCCGGCGCAGCGTGTGGACGTCGTCATCAATGGCGTACCGGAAGCTGTGGTGGCGGGCGTTCAAGGGCCCGACGACGGGCCGCGCCGTCTCCTTTTCGTGGGGAACCTGTCGGACCGCAAGGGCCTGCTCGACTTGTTGCATGCGCTTGCCCGCCCGGACCTGGACACGACCAACCTGCGAGTAACGCTGGTGGGCGGCGGCGACCTGGCTCGTTACCGCCGCAAGGCGCGCGAGATGGGCCTGGAATCGTTCGTGCGGTTCGAAGGCTGGTGCGACCAGGCCAGGACAAGGGAGTTGCTGGCGTCGTCATACGCCCTGGTGCTGCCATCGCATGACGAGGTGCTTCCACTGGCCATTCTCGAAGCGCTGGCGCACGGAGTCGCGGTGGTGACCACACCGGTCGGCGAGATTCCCGCGCTTCTCACCGATGGATGCAACGCGCTCTTCGTCGCCCCCCGCGACCCGGCCAGCCTCGCGGCCGGACTTCAACGCGTGCTGCACGAACCCGGGCTGCGCGAAAGCCTGGCGAGCAATGGCCGCCAACTCTACGAGCAGCGCTTCGGCTTGCGCGGCTTCTTCGCTCGGGTGGCCAGCGTCCATCGGCGCCATTTCGGCGTCGCGGCGGAATTCGGGGAGCCTCCGGCGGGCCCGCCTAGCTAAGCGCCCCGGCTTCCTTGTGGATGTCCTCCACGGTGACGAGCGCGCAGCCGATCGCCACGCGCAGCCCCGAGACGATCTCGTCCAGCCGCATCGAGGGCTGGCCCTGCGGCGGAAGCCAGGGCACGTGGATGAGCCCGCCGCGCGTGCGCCGCAGGTCATGCCGCGTTTCGAGCTCATGCATGAGGCCGTAGAACACGTGATTGCAAACGAAGGTGCCCGCCCGTCTGCGACACCTCGGCGTTGATGCCCTCCGCCAGCAGCGCAGCGAGCATTGCCTTAATCGGCATGCTCGTGAAATAAGCGGCCGGCCCACCCGCGACCACGGGCGTATCCACCGGCTGCGCGCCATCGTTATCCGGAATACGGGCGTCGTTCACGTTGATCGCGATGCGCTCCAGCGACAGCGCGGTGCGCCCGCCGGCTTGGCCCGTGCACACCACCAGTGCAGGGTGGTACCGGTGGAGCAGATCGCGCAGCGCTTCGATGGCTCTCCCGAACACAGTCGGCAATTGCGCACCGATGAGCCTGTGGCCGGCCACGGTGCGACCGTGCAGCGCCTGAGCGGCCATCCAGCTGGGGTTCACCGTTTGGCCGCCAAAGGCCTCAAAGCCGGTTACCAACACGGTGGGAAAGCGGCCCACGGCCGGGCCTGTTGGGGCTACCATGGATTGACTGTAACCGCACCTCGGGCGGCATTCAAACAAGGGAGACAAAGCATGCGTTGGGAAGGCAATCGGGAATCGGACAACGTCGAGGACAGGCGTGGCGACGGCGGCGGACGAGGCGGCGGATTCGGCTTCGGCGGCCGCAGCATCGGCATCGGCACGATCGTCATTGCGCTCGTGGGCGGCGCGATCTTCGGCATCAATCCGCTCACCATCCTCGAAATGTTGTCCGGCGGCGGGGGGCCGGCCCCCCAGGTCCAGCAGGGACCGGCGGTCGCGCCACCGGCAAACGACCAGATGGCGAAGTTCGTATCCACCGTGCTGGCCGACACCGAGGATGTCTGGACCGACCTCTTCAGCAAGGGCGGCGCGACTTACGCCAAACCCAAGCTGGTGCTCTTCCGCGGCGCGGTTCGCACCGGGTGTGGGCAGGGCCAGGCGGCCATGGGACCGTTCTACTGCCCGCTCGACCAGAAGGTGTACATCGACCTGGACTTCTACGAAACGCTCAAGAGTCGCATGGGCGCGCCGGGCGACTTCGCCCAAGCCTATGTAATCGCGCACGAAGTGGGCCACCACGTACAGAAACAGCTGGGCATCACCGACAAGCTGGAGCAGATGCGCGGGCGTGCGAGCCAGGCCGAAGGCAACGCCATGAGCGTGCGGGTGGAACTGCAAGCCGACTGCTTTGCGGGCGTCTGGGCGCATCACGCGCAGAACGCGCGCCAGGTGCTGGAGCAGGGCGATGTGGAAGAGGCGATGAACGCCGCCGCGAAGATCGGAGACGACGCGCTGCAAAAGGGCCGGGGCGGTGGGGCCGTGGTGCCCGAAAGCTTCACCCACGGCACCAGCGCGCAGCGGCAACGCTGGTTCTCCACGGGGCTGAAGACTGGCAGCGTGAAGGCCTGCGACACTTTCGCGAGCCGCGACCTGTAGAAATAAGGCCGCACTTCCCGCTGGCCGCCTTTTGACGTGGCTCAGGGGTGTCGCACGCCCGGCGCAAGCCCGGCCGTGCGGTAAATGCGACAATAGCAGGTTAAATGCCTAGCTCCTTTTCCAAACTATCGCTGGCCGAACCGCTCGCACGTGCCGTGGCCGAAATGGGCTACGAGTCCATGACCCCCATCCAGGCCCAGGCCATCCCGGTTGTCTTGACCGGCAAGGATGTGATGGGCGCAGCCCAGACCGGCACCGGCAAGACCGCCGCCTTCGCGCTCCCGCTGCTGCAGCGGCTGATGAAACACGAGAACACTTCCACGTCGCCCGCGCGGCACCCGGTGCGCGCCCTCGTGTTGCTGCCCACGCGCGAACTCGCTGATCAGGTGGCGCAGCAGATCAAGCTGTACGCCAAGTACACCAACATGCGCAGCGCCGTGGTGTTCGGTGGCATCGACATGAAGCCGCAGACCATCGAGCTCAAAAAGGGCGTTGAAGTGCTCGTCGCGACGCCCGGCCGGCTGCTCGATCACATCGAAGCGAAGAACGCGGTGCTGAACCAGGTCGAATATGTAGTGCTCGACGAAGCCGACCGCATGCTGGACATCGGCTTCCTGCCCGATCTGCAGCGCATCCTCTCCTACCTGCCCAAGCAGCGCACCACGCTGCTGTTTTCCGCGACGTTCTCGCCGGAGATCAAGCGGCTGGCCAACAGCTACCTGCAGGACCCCGTCACCATCGAAGTGGCGCGGCCCAACCAGGAGGCTTCCACCGTCGAACAGCATTTCTACAGCGTCACCGACGAAGAAAAGCGCCACGCCTTGAAGCAGATCGTGCGCCAGCGTGGCCTGAAGCAGGCCTTCGTGTTCGTGAACAGCAAGCTTGGTTGCGCGCGCCTGGCGCGATCGCTCGAGCGCGAGGGCATGAACACCACGGCCCTGCACGGTGACAAGAGCCAGGACGAGCGGCTGAAAGCGCTAGCCGCCTTCAAGGCCGGCGAGGTGGACCTGCTGGTCGCCACCGATGTTGCCGCGCGCGGGCTCGACATCAAGGACGTGCCGGCGGTGTTCAACTTCGACGTGCCGTTCAACGCGGAAGACTATGTGCACCGCATCGGCCGCACAGGCCGCGCCGGCCAGTCGGGCCTGGCGGTGACGTTCGTGTCCGGCAGCGATACGCGCCTGGTGGGCGACATCGAGAAATTGCTCAAGCGCAAGATCGAGCTGGAGGCAATCGAGTTCGACGAGGACCGTCCCCGCGGCCGCATCAACGATGGCCGCCGCGCCTGGCGCGAGGCCGGCGAAGTGGGCGACCCGCGCGACGTGCTCGACGCGCCGCGCGACCGCGATCGCGCGCCCCGCCCGCAGCGCGAATACCGCGCCGCCCCGGCCCCGAGAGATCCGTTCTTCGACCAGCCCTACCAGCCGCCGGCCAACGATGCGCCGCCGGCCTGGGAGGCGGGCATCAAGCCCGCCACCAGCCGCGTCTCCACCAACATCAAGCCCAAGCGCAAGGTGGCGGCGCTGTTCAAGTCCGAATGATGATGTCATTGCGGATTTGATCCGCAATCCATGCTGGCGTGCCGCGATGGATGCCGGATCAAGTCCGGCATGACAGCCATTTCACTCCCCCGGCGCCTGCGCCTGCTCGCACTTCACCTGGATCAGCTCGTACGCTTGCGGCGCGACGAGGCGCAGCGCGCTGAGGCACCCGCCCCACACGCAACCCGTGTCCAGCGAGATGATGTCCGGCCGCTGCAATAACCCCAATGTCGACCAATGGCCGAATGCGATCGTCGTATCCGCGCTTTTGCGCCCCGGCACATCGAACCACGGCAGGTAGCCCGGGGGCGCATCGGTCGGCCCGCCCGATGATTTCATGTCCATCACGCCCTCGGGCGTGCAAAAGCGCAGGCGCGTGAGCGCATTGACGATCACCCGCAGGCGGTCCGCGCCCTTGAGCGCTTCGTCCCATTGCGCGGGCTCGTTCCCGTACATCTCGTTCAGGAAATCGACCAGGCCCGGCCCGCGCAGCGTGTCCTCCACTTCGGCGGCGAGCCGCAGCGTCTGCGCCGCGTCCCATTGCGGCAGCACGCCGCCGTGCACCATCAGCAGGCCGTGCGCGTGGATCGCCATGCGCTGCTGGCGCAGCCACTCGATCAACTCGCCGCGGTCGGGGGCGAGCAGCACCTTGTCCATCGTGTCGTTGCGGTGGGGCGCGCGGCGCCCGTGCGCGACGGCCAGCAAACTCAGGTCGTGGTTGCCCAGCAGGCATCGGGCCGAATCGCCATAGCCCATGAGGCGCCGCAGCACCGCGCCTGACTCGGGGCCGCGGTTCACCAGGTCGCCCAGCAGGTACAGCGTGTCGCGGCTCGGGGAGAAATCGATCTCCTTCAGCAGCCGGCCGAGGGGGGCGTCGCAGCCCTGCACGTCGCCGATCAAGTAAAGTGCCATGGTGTTCGATTCTCACCTGAGTTCATGGAAGTCCTGCTGATCGCGCTGCTGACGCTGCTCAACGGCGTGTTCGCCATGTCCGAGATGGGGCTTGCCTCCAGCCGCAAGGCACGGCTCACGGCAATGGCGGAATCGGGGGATAACGGCGCCGCCGCGGCCCTCAAGCTGATGGAGCAGCCGACGCGGTTCCTTTCCACCGTGCAGGTGGGCATCACTTCCATCGGCGTCTTGAACGGCATCGTGGGTGAAGCGGCGTTCAGCGATTCGCTCGCCAGCTGGCTGCAGGGGCTTGGCATGGGGGTACGCCCCTCGGGTTATGCGGCCACTGCCATCGTCGTTACCGTGATCACCTACATCACCATCATCTTCGGCGAGCTCGTGCCCAAGCGCATTGGGCAGCTTCATCCCGAAGCGGTTTCGCGATTGCTAGCCAAGCCCATGACCTGGCTCGCGCGCGCGGCCGGGCCCTTCGTCAAGCTGCTTTCGTCCTCCACGCAATGGGTGCTGCTGCTGCTGCGCATCGACACGACGCTCGTACGCGGCATGACGGAAGAAGAGATCGCCCACAGCCTCGAGGAAGGCGTTGACGCGGGTGTCATCGAGCGGCACGAGCGCCAGATGGTGCAGAACGTGTTTCATCTGGACGACCGGCCGCTGACCTCGATGATGATTCCGCGCTCGGACATCGAATGGCTCGATGCGCGCCTTGACGCAGCCCATGCCCTGAGCCAGATCGGCGAGGAGGGCGCCCACTCGTGGTACCCGGTGTGCCGCGGCTCGCTGGACGACGTGGTTGGCGTGGTGAGCGTGGCGCGGCTGCTGTCCTTGGGCGCCAACTCCGAGGAGAGCGTGGAGCGCCACGCCACGCCGGCGCTTTTCGTGCCGGAGAC
>JAQZBU010000185.1 GCA_029237735.1 Ramlibacter sp.
TCGCCCCCCACCAGCTCATCCAGCACCCTCAAGCGAACCGGGTCCGCGGGGTCGTCCGGAAACTTGCGCGCGAAATAGGCACCGGATCTTGCCAGTTGTTCGATCTGTTCCTCGCCGACTTCGCCGGTGTGGGCCTCGTTGTATGTCTGGATAAAGTGATTCAGCGGTCCCCGCTTCGCCGCAAGGTGCATCAACAGGGTCGGGAACAGGAACTCCTCCGGGATGCGCAGCCGGCTGAAGTAGCGGCGTACGCCGGCTGCATCGAAGACGTCCACCATTCCCGCGACAACGTGATTGCGGGCGCCGAACCACGCGGACCCGTAGTACGGCCTGAATGTCTCGCCAAAGATGTGGCGGCCAATCGCGGGCCGCGCCAGTGTCTGGGTGGCCAGAAGCGCGGCCCGCGAAGCGATGCCCGCGCCACCGCCACTGCGCAGCCAGATGCCGGCCTCGTTCCGCCTGCCGGCCAGTGCCCCGAAGTAGATGCTCGACAGGCGCCTGAACACCCGGTGCCGCAATGACTTCTCCGGGGTGAAGGCCCGGTACCCGACTGACATCAACGCATCAGGGTCCCGCAGCAGATCGATGCAGTCGAAATGCGCTTCCTCACGGCCGGAAACATGTGCCTCGAACTGCCGGACGGGCCTGATGGGCAAGCAGGTCGGGCTGAGCAGCTGGAAGTAATCGAACTGCAGGTGCTCCAGCGCATACCGGATCGAATGAAAGATGCCATCCACGAAACCGAAGAAAGCCCAGCCCGTGCGCCGCGGGTCGGGCACCAACACGACATTGGGCGCCGTGAGATGGAAATCCGGCGTCTGCGAAAAATCGTGATGCACCAGCACGACATGCGGCGCCAGGGCACGGGCCAGCTGGTCGATCGTGGCGGGCTTGCTGACCGCGGACATCACCAGGAAGACGATTCTCGGTTTCATGGGTGGCGCTCAATACTTCCAGAATAGATTGTCGGTGCTCTCGCGGGTGAAGACTACCAGGCGCGGTCCCGCGAGGCCGCCGCGCGGTGAATCCAGCCAGCTTTCCTGCTCTAGATCAAGACGCGTGTTGCCTGGAATGACCGCGTTGTGTTGATGAGTTCCCGGTTGACCCGGCCCTTGCATCGGCGATGCAGTGCTGGCGAGGTCACCCGCCAATGCCAGAATGACCGGCATGAAACTCATACCCGTGCTGCTACTGGCCGCGGGCACGGCCTCCGCGAGCACCTCCGTCATCGAAACCTCGGTCGTGCGTCTGCAGCGTGACATGGCCGCCGGCCGCGCGACTTCGCAATCCATCACGCAGGACAGCCTCGACCGCATCCGCCAACTCGATCGCGCGGGGCCGCGCCTCAACGCCGTGCTGGAGACCAATCCCGAAGCCCTGGCCATCGCGCGTGCGCTGGACCGCGAGCGCAAGGCGGGCAAGGTGCGCGGGCCGCTGCATGGCATTCCCGTGCTGCTCAAGGACAACATCGACACCGGCGACCGCATGCTCACCACCGCCGGCTCTTTGGCACTGCTGGGTGCACCAGCGTCGCGGGATGCATTCGTCGTCAAGCGCTTGCGCGAAGCGGGGGCAGTGATCATCGGCAAGACAAACCTTTCCGAGTGGGCCAACATCCGCTCGAGCAAGTCCACCAGCGGCTGGAGCGCGCGCGGCGGGCAGACGAAGAACCCCTATGCGCTCGCGCGCAACCCCTGCGGCTCCAGTTCGGGCACGGGCGCGGCGATCGCGTCGAGCTTCGCGGTGGTGGGCGTGGGCACCGAGACGGATGGCTCCATCGTGTGCCCCAGCAGTGCGGCAGGGCTGGTGGGCATCAAGCCGACCGTGGGGCTGGTGAGCCGCAGCGGCATCATCCCCATCTCGCGCTCGCAGGACATGGCCGGGCCGATGACGCGCAGCGTGGCCGACGCGGCCGTGGTGCTCACGGCCATCGCGGGAGTCGATCCGGATGACGCGGCCACGCAGGCCGCGCAAGGCCACATCGAGGCAGACTACCGCAGCTTCCTCAAGACCGATAGCCTCAAGGGCGCGCGCATCGGCGTCGCACGCAAACGCGTGACGGGTTACAGCGCTCATGCGGACAGGCTGTTCGAGCAGGCCATCGCCGACCTGAAGCGGCTGGGCGCGGAAATCGTGGACCCGGCGGATTTCGGCCATATGGGCGACTACGACGAGGAAGAACTCGAAGTGCTGCTGTACGAGCTGAAAGCTGGCCTGAATGCGTACCTGGCGCGCCGTACGGGCTTGCCGGTGCACACGCTGGAGGATGTGATCGCATTTAACGAGAGGAATGCCGATCGCGAGATGCGGTGGTTCGGGCAGGACTTGTTCATCAAGGCGCAGGCCAAAGGACCGCTCACCGACCAGGCGTACCTGAAGGCCGCGCAGAAGGCGCGCCGCCTGGCGCGTGCGGGCATCGATGACGTGCTGGCGCAGCACAAGCTGGATGCGATCGTCGCGCCCACCGGCTCACCGGCGTGGCTGACGGATCATGTGAATGGCGATGCTTTCCAGGGGGCCAGTTCAGCGCCTGCGGCGGTGGCGGGGTATCCGAATATCACGGTGCCGATGGGCTTCGCGATGGGGCTACCCGTGGGCTTGTCTTTCGTGGGGACGGCATGGTCGGAGGGGAAGCTGCTGGGGTTGGCTTATTCGTATGAGCAGGGGACTCGGCATCGGCGGGGGCCGAGGTTCTGAGTAATGGCTGTCAATGAAAATCCCGGCTCTTGCTCGGCTGCTGCCCTAACCTTCCTAGCAGCGGCGTCAAGTCCTCCATGCGCTCGGCGATCAGGTGGCGCACCTGCCCGCCGCTTTCTACATCGCGCTGCCACTTGCCGTAAACCGCCAGCAAGCGCGACTTGAGAAGGGCATCGCGCTGCTCTTCGCGGATGGATTTCCAGACGATCACGTTGACGGGGCCGGTCTCGTCTTCCAGCGTGACGAAGATGGTGCCGTTGGCCGTCTGCGGCTGCTGGCGCATGGTGACGATGCCGCATGCACCCACTTTCCTGCCGCTGGGCAGGTCGTGCAGCTGGCCGGCGCTCAATATTTTCATGCGTGCGAGGCGCGGACGAAGCAGGGCCAGCGGATGGCGGCGCAGCGTGAGGCCGAGCGACGCGTAGTCGAAAACGATCTCCTCGCCTTCGGGCGCCGCCGGCAGTTCCAGCGCTTCCTCGTTCACCGGCGCAGCTTGCAGCAGCTTGGGCGCGCGGCGTTGCGCTGCCGCGTCCCACACCTGCTGGCGGCGGTGGCCGGAGAGGGATTGCAGCGCGTCACCGGCGGCCAGGGCGTTGAGGTCCTTCATGTCCAGCTCGGCGCGCATCGCCATGTCTTCGGTGCTGGCGAAAGGTGCTTGCGCGCGCGCGGTGACGATCCGCTTGGCGCCGGCTTCGCTGAGGCTGCCGATGAGGCGCAGACCTAGGCGGACTGGCGGGCGCTCCGAGATGGATGCCGGATCGAGTCCGGCATGACAAGGCTCCAGCGTGCTGTCCCAATCGCTGTGGGAGACGTCGGGGGGCAGCACCGTGATACCGTGGCGCTTTCCGTCCTGCACGAGTTGCGACGGCGTGTAGAAGCCCATGGGTTGCGAGTTGAGCATGGCGGCCAGGAAGCATTCTGGCTCGTGGCATTTGAGCCAGCTGCTCGCATAGGCCAGCAGCGCGAAGCTGTAGGCGTGGCTTTCGGGGAAGCCGTATTCGCCGAAGCCCATGATCTGCTTGAAGATGGCCTCGGCGAACTCGCGGCGGTAGCCGTTGCCCAGCATGCCGTCGACGATCGGGCCGTAGAAACGCTGCACGCCACCCTTGCGCTTCCACGCGGCCATGGAGCGGCGCAGCGCGTCGGCCTCGGTGGCGGTGAAGCCGGCCGCGATCATCGCGATCTGCATCACCTGCTCCTGGAAAATCGGCACGCCCAGCGTGCGGCCGAGGGCTGCTTCCAGTTCGGGCCTTTCGTATTCGATCTTCTCGCCGCGTGCCAGCCGCTCGCGCGATTTGAGGTAAGGGTGCACCATGCCGCCCGCGATGGGGCCGGGCCGCACGATGGCCACCTCGATCACCAGGTCGTAGAACCTGCGCGGCGCGAGGCGTGGCAGCATCGACATCTGCGCGCGGCTTTCGATCTGGAACACGCCCACGGTGTCGGCCTTGCAGATCATGTCGTAGGTGGCCGTGTCTTCGCGTGGAATGTCGGCCAGGCCCCAGTTGCCGCCGCGCAGCTGGTTGCGGAAATCCAGGGAGCGGCGGATGGCGGTGAGCATGCCCAGCGCCAGCACGTCCACCTTCATCAGGCCCATGTCTTCCAGGTCGTCCTTGTCCCACTGGATGACGGAGCGGTCTTTCATCGATGCGTTCTCCACCGGCACCAGGCGCGTGAGCTTGGTCTGCGTCAGCACGAAGCCGCCCACGTGCTGGCTCAAGTGCCGCGGGAAGCCCATGAGTTCGTCTGTGAGGTCCAACCACAAGCTCGCCTGGTATTCCTGGAGCTCGCAGCCGGCTTTGTGCGCGAGCTCGTGCAGGCGTTCGGCGGCCAGCTTGTCGTCGAACCATTGGTGGTCCTTCGCGAAGATGTCCACCAGCGCCTCAGGCAGGCCCAGCGCCTTGCCGACGTCGCGGATGGCGCTGCGCGTGCGGTAGCCGATGACGACGGCGGCGATGGCCGAGCGCTCGCGCCCGTATTTGCCGTAGATGTACTGGATCACCTCTTCGCGCCGCTCATGCTCGAAATCCACGTCGATGTCGGGCGGCTCGTTACGCCGCTCCTTGCTGATGAAGCGCTCGAGCAGCGGGTTGGAATCTTCCGGGTTGGCGGCCGTGATGCGCAGGCAATAGCAGACGACGGAGTTGGCGGCGGAGCCGCGGCCCTGGCAGAGGATGTGCCGGCTGCGCGCGAAGCGCACGATGTCGTGCACCGTCAGGAAGAACATCTCGTAGTTGCACTCGGCGATGAGCTTGAGCTCCTTCTCCAGCCAGGCCTTGATCTGCGCGGGCACGCCGCGGGGGAAGCGCTCCGCCGCGCCTTCGTAGGTGAGCTGGCGCAGCGCCTGCGCAGGCGTCATGCCGGGGGGCACGGTTTCCAGCGGGTAGTCGTACTTGATTTCGTCCAGGTTGAATTCGCAGCGCCGCATCACTTCCAGCGTGGCGGCGAGCAGCTCGGGCGGATAGGTGGCGGCCACGCGCTTGCGCTGGCGCAGGTGCCGCTCGGCATTGCCCTGCAATTCCATCCCGCAATCGGCCACGGGCTTGCCCACGCGCACGGCGGTGATCACGTCCTGCAGGCGCTTGCGCGATCGCACGTGCATGCACACGTCGCCGGCCGCCACCAGCGGCACTTCCGTGCGCTCGCCGGCCTGCCGCAGCGTGGCGAGCCACAGATCGTCGTCGATCAGGTGCAGCAGTTCCACCGCCAGCCACAGGTGGCCGTCGAACAGGGTCTTGCATTGCTCGATGCGGGTGCAGAGAGTGTCGACGTCCAGCGTTTCGCCGAATTGGCGGACAGGCGCAAGCAGGATTTCGCAGCCTTGCAGTTGCGTGAAATCGCTGTGCTCCCAGCTCACGTTGTATTCGCCCTTGGGCGCCGTGGTGCGTGCGGCGGTGATGAATTCGCACAGGCCGCCCCAGCCTTGCAGGTCACGCGCGATGGCCACCAGCCGGAAGCCTTCCAGCAAGAACTCGCTGCCGTACAAAAGCTTGAAGGGCCGCAAGCGGCGCTGCTCCGGATATTCCTCTTCGAGCTTCTTGATCATTGCGTAGTGATCGTTCAAGCCCGAATACGCGCGCACCACGCCGGCCACCGAGCATT
>JAQZBU010000186.1 GCA_029237735.1 Ramlibacter sp.
GCGTGCGGGTGGGCCATGCCGCGCGACGATGCGTCCGGCTTCGCCGGCAAACCTGCGATGAGTGGTTTTGCGCTCGCATCTCGCAACTCACTGCGCGCCTAAGGCCGCTTCGTTCAAACAGGCGAGATGAGTATGAGTTGAAGCGCTTCGCGCCGAGCGCAAAACCACTCATCGCAGGCGCATCGCCTGATTGCGCGGCATGGCCCACCCGCACGCGGATTTGCAGCCACCACTGTTGGCACGCCACCGGTGAAATACCAACACTCCGGCGGCGCGGCAGGCGGTACCCGGCAGCGGCGATTTCTGTGGCGGCGAAGCGGCTTGGCCTGGGGGCGGGCGCGCGAAGACGCGCTTCGTTTCATGCTCGCCGCAAGTGTTTGAGCGAAGAGCCGAAGGCGCGTAGCGAGTTTTGCGGCGCCGTCCCCAGGCCGAGCCGCTTCGCGAAGTCGCGTAGCGAAGCGAAGACCGCCACAGTATGAGCCGCCGCCGGGTACCGACTGACGCGACGCAGCGCGCACCAACCGCCTGCCGCGCCGCACGCCACCATGGATGCCGGGTCAAGCCCGGCATGACAACGAGGCGACGCAGCGCGCGCTATACCAACAACGCTAGCGCGGCGTAGTCGCCGACCCTATCAGCCAGGCCCGCCTCCACCAACTCGCAACCGTCGGTGAGCGCAGGCAGCTTCCCCGCCACTTGCGCCTGCAACTTCGGCAGCAGGTAGGCGCGGTTGTTCCAGAACACGCTGCCGCCCAGGCTGATGCGCTGCAGGTCCAGTGTGGCGATGAGGTTGTAGAGCGCGCGGCCCATCACGCGACACAGCTCGTCCACCACGGCCTGTGCGCCGTCGTCGCCTTCCTTTGCGCGCTGCATCAGCGTGGCGGCGTCGGCGCCGAAGCGCCGTGCGATCGCGTTGCCTGCGACCAGCGCCTCGACGTCGCCGATGTTGCCGCAGCCGCACAAAGCATCGCTGTTGTCCGAGACGAACATGTGGCCCGCATGGCCGGCGTTGCCGTTCTTGCCGCGCAGGATGCGGCCGTCAACACACAGGCCGACGCCGATGCCGCAGGTCACGTAGGCGCAGTGATCGAACCCCTGCAAGGCACCCCAGCGGCGCTCGGCCTCCAACGCGGCGATGCAATCGTTCTCGACTCTCACTTGCGTGAACCGCTCGCGCAGCGGCGCTTCGAGCACGGCCGTGTCCCAGGTGTTGGGCAGGCCCCGGGCCGGGCCTGCAATGCCGCCGCAGATGTTGGGCGCCGCGACTTCAACCAGCCCGGCGCGCATGACGAAGGGCCCGCATGACGACACGCCGGCGCGCTCGACCGACTCCGGTGCGATGCCGGCTTCGGCGCAGGACTCGTCCACCATGCGCATCACCTGCCGCGCGAGGGCGTCGTTGTCACCCGTCTTGGCGGTGGGCTCGCTGCGCCGCGCCATCAGTTCCAACCCGGCGCCGCTGTTCAGGCTCACGGCCACTTTGGTTCCACCGATATCGATGCAGGCTTTCATGCGCGGCTGTTCACCTCAGAAAAACTTGGAAATCGCGCCGGCGACGAGGCTGAGGACGATGGTGGTGGTGAGCGGGATGAACCACTCGCGCCCGAAAGCCTTGAAGCGCAGGTCGCCCGGCAGTTTGCCGAAACCCATGCGCTGCAACAGCGGGGAGAACCAGCTGATGAGCACGAGGGCCAGGAAGATGACGATGATCCAGCGAATCATGGTGCGGCCCATGATACGCAAAGTTCAGCGCGCCTGGCCTCGCGCGCGCCGAAGGCTCAGCGTTGCCGGTGCTTCGCCATGATGTCGCTCAGCTCCGGCATGAGCGCTTGCGGCGCTTCGCGGTTGGCGCGATCCAGCGTCGCCTGCACGGCGGCGGCGACGGCCGTGTCGCTGCCAGCCTCGGTCGCCATGGTGTTGTAGTAGCCCAGGTCCTTGCAGGCGTTGGCGACGGAGAAGCGCAGCCCCGAGACATCGCGCGACATCAGGTACGGGCGCACTCGTTCGAGCGCGGCGCCGCCGCCGCCACCCTTGCCCAGGACATCGATGAATACGTCGGGCGCAACGCCATGATGCGCCGCGCAGGCCGCCGCCTCGGACAAAAGCGTGATGAAGCCCAGCGAGACGAAGTTGTGCAACAGCTTCATGCTGTGGCCCGCGCCCACGGGCCCCGCGTGCGTGACGTTCTCCGCGAAGCACGACAGCAGTGGCCGGCATTCCTCCAGCAGCGCGGCATCGCCGCCCACCAGCAGGTTAAGGCGCCCTTCGGCGGCTTCCTTGGGCGTGCGCGTCATCGGCGTGTCCAAGAAGCGGCCCCCCACAGCTTCCACGGCCTGGGCCATCCGCTGCGTGGAGGCGGGCACGGCCGTCGAGCAATCGATCACGATGGTGCCGGGTTTCATGCCCTGCAGCACGCCGCCTGCGCCCGTGATGACTGCTTCCACTTGCGGCGAGCCCGTCAGCACCAGGATGATGATGTCGGACGCGGCGGCGAGATCCGCCGGTCGCTGGAAGGTGCGCGGTTGCCCGGGTGTTCCAGCACGGCCAGCGGCCAGCCCTTCTTGATCACGTTGCTGGCGATGCCATGGCCCATCATGCCGATACCGATCATGCCGACGTTCTTTTTCACGGTGTACTCCTGTTGAGAATTTGAAAAACGGCCCGCCCTCAGCAGAGCCGGTTGAGCGGCGTCTCGCCGCGCCCGAGCGCCTCGATACCGTCGATCAGCATGCGCCCCATCGCCTCTCGCGTTTCCTCGGTGGCACTGCCGATATGCGGCGTGAGGAACACATTGTCCAACTTGCGGTACCCCGGGTGAACGTCCGGCTCGTTGGCAAACACGTCCAGCCCGGCCGCCCGAAGCCGGCGCGATGCGAGCGCGGCGATGAGCGCTTCATCGTCCACCAGGTCGCCGCGCGATATGTTCACCAGCACCGCGCCGGGCGGCAGCAGCGCGAGCCGCCGCGCATCGCCGCGCATCGGCGGCGGATGGCATCGGTCATCTCCGTGCAGGTGGCGTTGCCGCCCAGGTCGCGCGGCACGCTATCGCCCGCCGCCAGCACCTCTTCCACTGCGCGCTCCACGCGGTCGGCCGCGGTATGCATGGCCTCGTCGCCGTGGCGGTCGCCCAGCCAGCGCAGCATCAGCGCGCCCGACAGGATGGTGGCAACAGGGCTGGCGAGGTTCTGGCCCGCGATGTCGGGGGCGGACCCGTGTGCGCCCTGGAACAGGCCGTGCGTCTCGCCCACTTCGGCCGAAGCCGCGATGCCCAGCCCGCCCACGGTGCCCGCGCCCAGGTCCGAGATGATGTCGCCGAACATGTTCTCGGCCACGATCACGTCGTAGAAGTCGGGCTTCTTGAGCATGTGGACGGTGATCGCGTCGGCGTAGGCGTAGTCGATCTCCACGTCGGCGTAATCGCGTGCCACCTCGTTGCACACCGCGCGGAAGAACGCGTAGCTGCGCAGGATGTTGGCCTTGTCGCACACGGTGACGCGGCGCTTGCCGTCGCGCGGCGCGCCCTTGCGCCTGCGCGCCAGCTCGAAGGAAAACTTCGCCACGCGTTCCACGCCCTTGCGCGTGACGACCAAGGTGTCCGTGGCCACCTCCCCGCGCAGGACCACGCCGGCACCGCGGCTCGCGTACAGGCCCTCGGTGTTCTCGCGCACGATGACGTAGTCGATCTGCCCCGGCTCCCACCCTGACAGCGGCGAGCGGGCACCGCGGTACAGGCGGATCGGCCGGACGTTGGCGAACAGGTCCAGCCGGAAGCGCAACTGCAGGTGCAGGTCGTTGCCTACTTCCGTGCCGTCCGGGTAGGTGATGCCGGGCAGGCCGGCAGCGCCGTGCAGGATGGCGTGGGAGTCGCGGCAGGCCGCGAAGGTGTCGTCGGGCAGCACGGCGCCGGTGCGCGCGTAATGCGAGGCGCCGCCGTCCCATGAGGTGAATCGCAGGCGATCGCCGCAGGCTTCGCGCAGCACGGTGACGGCAGACTGGCACACTTCGGGGCCGATGCCGTCACCATCGATGGTAGCAATGTCGTAGGTTGTCATGAAGATAGCCGGCGCAATGCGCGCCGCGGGTTCAGCTGTGCGCGCGCTCTTGCTCGATGCGGCGGTACAGCTCGTTGGAGCGCGTCACATGGGCGCGCACTGCTTGCTCGGCCGCGTCCGCATCGTGCGCCGCGATCGCGTCGACCAGGCGCGTGTGTTCCTGCAGTGTCAAGTGCTCGGCGCCCGGCGCCCGCACCAGTGGCTGGTAGTAGTCGCCCGCCCACTGGAACACCGCCTCGACCACGGCCGGGAAAATCGGGTTGCCGCTGACGCGTGCAATCTCGCGATGAAACGCCATGTCGCACGCCAGGAACCGCTCCATCTGCGTAAGCGCGGCGCGCTGGTCCTCGATGCGCGCACGCAGCGCCTCTATGTCTTGCGGACCGGCCTTCTGCGCCGCCATGCGGGCGGTGCCGATCTCCAGGAACAGGCGCGCCTCCTTCAGGTGGTCCAGCATGTCGGGTTGCGATTGCAGCAGGTGCCGGGTGCCGCTGGCGATCTGAAGGATCAGGTCGCGTGCCGTGGGCACCACCACCTTCGCCCGCTCGCCGTGCGATATCTCGACAATGCCAGAGCGCTCCAGCGCCTGCAGCGCCTCGCGCACCGCGGGCCGGCCCACGCCGTAAACATCCATCAGCTCGCGCTCGGGCGGAAGATGGTCGCCCGGCCGTATCTCGCCGGACTGGATGCGAAGCATCAGCCGCTCCACCACATCCTGGTAGAGCTTGCGTCTCTGGATCGGGTTGACTGCGGTCATGCGGGTCCTGGTTGAAGAGATTCTGTCCGGCCGCGCCGGTTGCTGTCAGCGTCATTATCACGTCGCGGTCCCATCGCGCACAGCGCCGAAAAACCCCGTGTTGCCCATCTGGCCACCCTTGAGCACGATCTCCAGGCCGTCACGCTTGCCGTCGCGCGACCAAGCGCGGCACAGCGGTGCGCCGGGCGCGAGCCGGGCCGTCATCGTGAGCGCCTGCACGCCGAGGGCAGCAGCCACCTCACCGGAACTGTCGCCGCCCGCGACCGCGATGCGGCGCAGCTGAGGCAGCCGGTCGAGGATCGCGCACATAACCTGTGCCAGGGCGCGGCCGGTGCGCAGCGCCGCTTCCGCGCGGTCCAGGCCTGCGGCACGCGCGGCGTCCTCGAAGGCTCGCACCGCCGGGTCGTCCGGCCCCATGGCACTGAACACCAGCGGGCTCTGTCCGCGCGACCATGCGTTGCAGGCCGCCTCGACGGCGCGGGCAATTTCAGCAGAGTCTCCTCCCAACAGGCGCGGGATGTCCAGCCGATGGGCCGCGAAGCCGTTGGCCTGCGCCCACTCGATTTGCGCGGCGGTGACGGGGGAGCAGCTGCCGCTCACCACGGCGATGGCCTCTACCTTCGATGTTTCGGGAAGGGGCACGGGCGCGGGCACGAGGCCCGTCGCGTGCCAGTGCGCCGCCAGCGCGTACTGCAGGCCCGACGAGGACGCGGTGAAGAGACCATCGCCCCGACCTTCCCAGACGAGGCGCCCCGCCTCGCGCAGGGTCTCGTCGTCGAGCACGTCGATCAACACCACCGGAACGTCGTCGCCTTCCTCACGGATCGTGCGCAGCGTGGCGTAGCCGTCGCCCTGCTTCAGCCGGTGGAAGTCCACCAGTCCCGTGCGGCGGGACGTCTGCGCGCCCAGGTGCAGGCGCAAATCCGACTCGCCCATCGGCGTGACGGGATGCCGCGACATGGTGGGATGACGGTCGAGACGAAAGCCCTCGCCATCGGCGATGGCGAACAGATGGCCGAAGGCCGTGAAGCGGCGCAGGCGCGGCGCGCCCACCACCATGGGCGACCAGTTGCCTGGCATCAGCGGCACACCAATGTCGATAGCACAGCCGATGGACCCGGTTTCCGGCGAGGAGTCGAACGTGGAACACACCTTGTAATGCAGGATGGGGGCACCCAGCTGCGCGAGCGCGGCCAGCGCGGGCGCGAGGTGGTCGCGCATCCACAGCGGGTTGCGTCCGCGCGCGTGCCCCGCCATGCCGACCGCGCGCACGCCGGGAAAGCGCGCGAGCGCCTCTGCATCGGGCGTCTCAAAAAAAAGCACCGTGGGCACACCGGCCGTGGTCATGGCTTCCAGCGCGTCGGTGGAGCCCGTGAAATCGTCGCCGTAATAGGCCAGCAGCAGGTCGCTCGTGCTCACCACACCTCCATCGCCCGCGCCAGGGCCGGGTGGGTGGCGGCGTGGCGCGCGAGCGGTATGCCCGCTACCGCCGCGTCCCAGGCGCTGCGCATGGCGGAGACTCCCGCGGCGATGCCGCCCGGATGCCCGAGGATGCCGCCACCGGCCGCGTGAATCAGGTCTGTCGTGCCCAACGCCGCATAGGTCGGCGCGGCCTGCAGCCCCGTCTGGCCGGAGCTGAACACCGGCATCGCCACCATCGGCTTGTCCGCGGAAAGCGGGCGCAACACCGCGCGCGCGGCCGCGATCACGCTGTCGTCCGGCTCGCTGAACTTGTTGGCCAGGCCATTCACATGCAGGTGGTCGGCACCGGCCAGGCGCCACAGCGCCTGCCAGGGCGCGTAGTCCCAGCCCAGCGCGGGGCAGCGGCTGAGGTAGCCCCAGCCGTTGCGATGCGCGTGGATGGGCATTTGCGCGTGACGGCGAAGCGCGAGCAGGCCCGTGAGCCCGACCGAGTTGAGGCTGACCATCACGCAGGTGCCACCCTGCGCGAGTACGAAGTCATGGCGCCGGCGCATCTCGTCGATCTCGCCGGTGATGTTGAAGGCGACCATCGCCTTGCGGCCTGTGCGCGCGGCAGCGTCGTTCACCACCGCCATCACGGCCCGCACGCGCTCGTCGAAGGGGCAGTGGGGCCCGTCGGCCTGCAGCTCGTCGTCCTTGATGAAATCGATGCCGCCGGCCACCAGCTCGCGCACGGTGTCGGCCGTTTCCTGCGGCGACAGGCCCACGCTGGGCTTGATGATGGTGCCGATCAGCGGCCCGCTGTCCACCTGTGCCAGTGCACGGGTGCCCGTGATGCCGAAGGCCGGCCCAGGGCAGGCATTCGCAAAAGCCTGCGGCACCGCGAGATCGAGGATGCGCAGGCCCGACACCTGTCGAAGCTCGAAGAGGTTGCCAGCGATCGTGGCCATGAGGTTGGGAAGCGAGTGGCCGAAGTTGGCCACGGGCCATGAAAGCTCCAGGATGCAGCGCGTGTAGCGGTCCGAGTGCACGTTGACGGGCAGGCTGGGCTCGCTCGCATGGTCGATCACCTCGAGGCGATCCACCCTCGCGCCGGAGCGCTCCTTCAGCGCCGCCGTCTCGCCGGGCACCGCGGTGAACGTGCCGCTGGATTGCTCGCCCGCGATCACGCCCGCGGCGCGCTGCGGGTCGTCGCCGGTCTCTAGCCAGTAGCGCGCACGGACCCGGCCGTCGTCGGTGCGCAGGGCCGCCTCGTCAGTCATGCTGGATCGCAATGGTCTTGATAGTGGTGAAGCCGCGCAGCCCCTCGAAGGCCTTCTCGCGCCCGTAGCCCGAGTGCTTCATACCGCCGAAGGGCAGCTCGATGCCGCCGCCCGCGCCGTAGTTGTTGATGAACACCTGGCCGGCTTCGATGGCGTGCGCCATGCGCAGCTGGCGGCCGCCGTTCTCGGTCCACACGCCAGCGGTGAGGCCGTAGTCGGTGCCGTTGGCGATGTCGGCGGCTTCTTCCTCGGTATCGAACACGGTTGCGGCGAGCACCGGACCAAACACTTCCTGCTGGGCGATCGTGTGGCCGGCGGGCACTTCACCCAGCAACGTGGGCATCACATAATGGCCGCCCTCGGGCGCGCCGTCGACCAGGCGGCCCTGCGCGGCGAGGCGCACACCGTCTGCGGTCGCCGCATCCACCATCGCCTGGATCTTCAGGCGCTGCTTGCGGTTGATCACGGGGCCGCAGTCAAAGTCTTTTCCGCCGGGGCCGACGCGCAGCGCGGCAAAGCGCTCGGACAGCATCTGCATGACGCGCTCATACACGGGCCGCTCGATCAGCACGCGGCTGCCTGCGGTGCAGGTTTGTCCCGCGTTCTGGATGATGGCGTTGACGATGACGGGAACGGCGCGCTCCAGGTTTGCGTCGGCGAACACGATCTGCGGAGACTTGCCGCCGAGTTCCAGCGTCGCCGGGGAATGGCGGCGGGCGGCAGCCTCGGCCACCATCGCGCCGGTTTCCGTGGAGCCGGTGAAGGAGATGTGGGCGATGCCCGGGTGCGCAGTGAGCGCGGCACCGGCCTCGCTGCCCAGGCCGCACACCACGTTCAGCGCGCCGGGCAGAACGCCGGCCTCGAGCGCCAGCTGGGCCATGCGCACGGGCGTCAGGCACGCATCTTCCGCGGGCTTGACCACGCAGGCGTTGCCGGCGGCGAGCGCCGCGCCAGCCGAGCGGCCGAAGATCTGCGCGGGGTAGTTCCACGGAATGATGTGGCCGGTAACGCCATGCGGCACGCGGATCGCCATCACGGTGGAGCCGGCGCTGTAGGGAATCGTCTCGCCATGCAGCTTGTCGGCCGCGCCGCCGTAGTACTCGAAGTAGCGCGCGCAGGCCGTGATGTCCACCTTGGCCTGGGCGAGCGGCTTGCCCGTGTCGCGGCATTCCAGATGCGCGGCCTGCACGGCCTGGGCAATGTCCTGCGCGCCGCTGCGCGGGATGGTCGCGAACGGCAAGCCGTCTGAAGGGTCGATGACTTCGAGGGTTTCGCCGCTGAAGGCCTGGCAGCTTTCGCCGCCGATGAAGTTGAGGTATGCGGTCATGGTGATGAATGAAGAAGGTCGAACAAATCTCACTGCGGCGCGGTCATGGGAGCGATGACTGCCGCGACAGGCGGATAGACCAGGTCGCGCAGCGCCAGGCTGATCGACGGCACATAGGTGATCACCATCAGGCAGCCGATGATGACCAGCACGAAAGGCAGCAGGGGACGCACGATGCGGTCCAGCGAAATGCGCGCCACCGTGCATGCGGCGAACAGGTTGACTCCGAACGGCGGCGTGATCATGCCGAGCGCCAGGTTGACAACCATGACCATGCCGAAGTGCACCGGGTCGATGCCGAAGTGGCGTGCCACCGGCACCAGGATCGGCGCCAGCACGATGATGGCCGCCGACGTCTCGATGAACATGCCAATCACGAACAGGGCCGCGTTGACACCCAGCAGGAACCAGGCGGGGGATTTGAGGATCTCCGTGAGCCAGCCGCCGATGGCCTCGGGTACACCGGCGCGCGTGATGATGAACGCGAACAGGCCCGCGTTGGCGATGATGAACATGATCACCGCGCTGGAGATCAGCGACTTGCGCAGCACGGCGACCAGGTCGCGCAGCTGAAGCTCGCGGTGCACGAACAGCCCCACGCTCAGCGCGTAGAACACGGCGACCACGGCGGCCTCGGTCGGGGTGAACACGCCGCCGTAGATGCCGCCCAGGATGATCACCGGCATCAGCAGCGCCCAGGAGGCGCTGACGGTGGCTGCGCCCACGGACATGCGCCCGTCGCCGTCGTTCTTGCCCAGGCCCTTGAAGCGACACCACAGATGCACGAACAGCATGAGGGCGGCGCCGATCAGCAGGCCCGGGCCGAAGCCAGCGATGAACAACTCGCCGATCGACACTTCGGCTGAGACGCCGAACAGGATCAGCGGGATGGAAGGCGGGATGATCACGCCAAGCTCGGCGGAAGTGGCCTGCAGCGCCGCCGCGTATTCGCGCGAATAGCCGTGGCGGATCAGGGCCGGCACCAGGATGGCGCCGATCGCGAATGTCGTCGCCACCGAAGACCCCGAGACCGCCGCGAAGATCATGCAGGTGAGCACGCAACTCATGGGCAGCCCGCCCTGCACGCCGCCCACGAGGCTCTTGGCGAATTCAACCAGGCGGCGCGAGATGCCGCCGGTCTCCATCAGGTTGCCGGCGAGAATAAAGAAAGGCACCGCCGCGAGTGGGAACTTGTCGATCGCGGCGAACATCTCCTTGGGCGCCAGTACCAGCTTGCCCGATTCAAAGATGGCCAGGCCGAGCATCGACGATCCGCCGATGGCCACCGCAACGGAGATGCTGAAGGCGAACGCCAGCATCATGGAGACGAGCAGGGTCAGGGACATGGTGGTCCGCTCCTTATTGGGCGTTCTCGAGTTCTTCGTTGACCGGGTCGAAGTGCTGCGCGACGACCGCGACCATCGCCAGCGCCGCACCCACCGGCAGGGCGGCGTAGGCCCAGGCCATCGACAGATCCAGGCTGGCGAAGGTCTGGAAGCGCACGCGCCAGAGCAGCTCGGTGCCGAACCACAGCAGCACGCCCAGGAACAGCAGTGTCGTGCCGGTGATGAGGGCGCGCACCGCCTGGTGCCAGGCTCCGCGCAGCGAGCGCAGCATCAGGTCCACCGACACCAGCGCGCCGCGCCGGAAGGCGACGACCACGCCGAGCATCACGCACCAGATCAGTAGGCGCCGCATCAGCTCCTCGGTCCAGCTGGAAGGCTGCGAAAGAAGGAAGCGGCTGACCACCTGCCACAGGCCGAGGCAGCAGATCACTGTCAGCAGCGCGCAGCCGGCGGCCGAGGCGAGCTCGGTGGTGTAGCGGTCCAGCGCCAGCAGCGCGCGCCGCGCGGCGGGAACAGCACGCGCGGCGGAAGGCACGGGCACCGCGCCCGACATCGGATGCGGTGCAATGCTCACTTGACGGCCTGGATAGCGGCGATGCGCTCGGCGCCGAATTCTTTGGCGAACCCCGCGTATGCGGGTGCCACGGCCTTGCGGAAACTCTCGCCGTCGACCTTCTCGACCACCTGCATGCCGTCCTTCTTCAGCTGGGCGATGCCCTTGTCCTCGTCCTCGTTCACTTTCCGGCGCTGCGCTTCTGCGCCCTTTTTAGCGGCGGCCAC
>JAQZBU010000050.1 GCA_029237735.1 Ramlibacter sp.
AGGCCTGACCCGGGAGGCTTCCACCAGTCGTCTTTGTACTCGGGCACCCAGAGCAAGCCGTGATTCTGAAGAAGCTCGAAGTGCGGTTGCAATTGCCAGAGCGGCACTCCAAGTCGTTGCGAAAGCTCGTTCGGGTCGCAAAAAAGGTACAGGTCGCCGATGTAACTGTTCGCCAAGGCATGGGCATAGAGGCTTCGGCTAAGGCTAGGTACCTTGGCGATTGCCTCAATCAGCCTTCGGGCTTCGACGAAGAACGGCGCCTCGATGTAGGCCAAGTCTAGTTGCCCGAAGTTCTCCGGCATCTGCACACTGGCGCTCAGGGAGAGGTCGACGAATCGCTCTTGCAGCAGGGTGTCGGAGTGAGGCTTACCCTGCGCCTTCGCTTCGTGATTGGCCTTCATTTCTTTCATGACGCTCGTCGTGTAGGTGTCGACGTCATCCGTTACTACATGATGGTTCCGACAAAGAATAACGAGGTTGTCAATCTGACGACGCTCTTCGTTCGACTGCGCTGGGTTGAAGCGCTGTCCAGTGTCGTTAGCGGCCTCAATATGGCAGACCTCAGCCAACAGGTTGCCTTGGGTGTCGAATATGTGCCAAGGGCAGCCTGGAAAGGCGCAGTGATTTTGGGATAGCGCATACAAACGTCGAAGCGTCTGCGTAGTGGGATTGAGGCGTTTTACTCTCTCAAGCATTGCTGGATTGTGCAGTAATGCCCTTGAGCATCAGCCGCGCGTGTTGACCAGCGCGCGCTCCAATGTCCCAAAAATCCATGACGACCGGTCGCCCGTACGTCCATATCCACTTAATCCTTAAGCAGGCCAGCTAAGGCAAGGACGGCGCCGAAACGGGGGGCGCCCCCAAGCGGCAGCATGGCGTGCAGGTGCGCACCTTGGACCGAACTAGGGTGGGCGAGGAAGTGGGTGGAACGGTGCCTTGGACATCGTTGCCGAGACTTCTCGGTTCGACTCACACGCAAGGTGGTCCCACTCCCGGCCCGCTGGACACTGGCACTTGTGTCAAGCGTAATCCTGTCACGCTTCATTCACTACGGTCCGCAGCGCGTGGGTTACGTTTGCCGCTTAGGGTCCTCGACTAATCAGGGTGCTTGGTTGGCTCACTTGTCCGGGCGGCATGGAACAGTTCGACGTCCTGGAATGGCTCGTTGATTGCGAACTGGTCGGAGCCGGCACAGACCATCGCAACGCCGAATCCTGCGCATTTCAGCTCAATGTATGCATTCATGAGCCAGAGTCCGTCCTCTATGGCGGCTAGCTCCGGTCGACGCCGCTTCCATTCAAGCAATGACACAGGCCCGGTGGCCGCTCTGAGCTCCGCTCGTAGTGCATCGATGATTGAGGGCGCGAGGCTCGGTTCTCTCTGGGGGCTGTGCGCAGCAGCACTTCGATTCGGGTGAGGCATGCTTGGACGCTCGGTAAAAGTGGTCGGTGTCGGTATGGCGAAATGGGGTAGCGCGTCGGCCTAAGCCGTTGGTGTCCCGGGCTTGCCCCCTAGAACGGCGCGGAGAGCACTCAAGAACCCTTTCGGGAAGATGCGCCTACCCGACTCCGCGTCGAGTACCTCGCCGTCGCTACCCTCGACCCATCCCTCGTCGGACAAGAACGCCGGCTCGAGAACCTCCCGCAGCGCACGCGCCTGGGAATTAGAAAGCTCCACCCCCCCTGGCTTTGGGGCCAACAAACCCGGCGGCCTCCGGTCCACAACTATCGTGGTGGCCGCCTTCAAAAGATTCACCTGGGAGAAGAGCCTATCTCGCTCTGCCAGCCTTGCCTGAATGAGAGCCCGCAAGGCGGGGTCTGGAATGGTGAGGAGCCGGTCGCCTATAGCATCCCGAACCCTGCTTGGACGCGCGACCTTACCCGCCCCAACATAGTCCGCCCAAGCCCTGATAAGCGTCACCAACCCGGCCGACCCTGGGTTGGACAGCGACTTTCTCGTCATGACACCCAAGCTTTCCGCAATAGCCCCAATCGCGCCAAGCGAAAAGTCCTTCGCTGTTCCCCGTGCTTGCGCCTCGCAAATCGCATGAATGCTCTTCAGCGTTGCCTTGCGCTCCGGTCGATGAGTGTCGGCAAGCAACTGCTCAAGAATTGAGTTCGGATGCACCGAGTCAGTCATGCCGCTAGAAGCTTTAAGCCTTGACTACAAGTGCCGGAGACCAGCTTCGGAACGTCCAGATGAAGGTGCTCGGACAAGCATTTCCTCGCATCCACAATCTCGATGACCCTTCGCCGCCCAAGAGCCGGATTGCTGGGATTGGCAGACTCGGACAATCGCCTCATCACCTCATTTCCGAGCGCGAGTTGGTCGTCAATGCTCAGCGAGAAAAAAACAGGCTGAATACGTTCCAGAGCCAGAGCAGCTTCCATCAACTGCGACCGCCTCAGCACTGCAGTGGGTGCTTCCATCTCAGGGAAGACCTCCAACGCACCGCAGACCGAATCCAGTTGCGCCAGTTCGGAGTCCACAGCACTCAGGGCGACTGTGACGTCCTTGACACCTCCCACAGCAAGGAGTTGCTGGCTAGCCGTTCTCTCCTCGCTGCCAAGTCCGAGCATGCCGCGGCAGCGCTCTATGAGCCTCATCGTCGCAACCACGTCCTCGGCCCGCTGGTTGAATCGTTCCACGGCTGCGTCGGACCTAGCTCGTGCCACGTCTAGCAGTTCGGGCTTCTCGAGAGACTTGCCAAGCTTCTCAAGTCCTATTTGTTCCCCTACCAGCTCCTGATACTGTCGGTCCGCGCTCAGGGCTCTGGTCCTGGCCTCTTCAAAGTGATAGAGCTGCACGTTGCAGTGGTCAACTAGGGCTGGCAAGTAATGCATTGCAGTGACAAGCCATCTGCACCGGACGCAATTCTTCGCGCCGCCAGGAACTGGTCCATGCTTTGGCTTTGCCTCAGTTCCGATGTTTGGCCCGCCATTGAAGCAGCCCTTAGCAGCCGCCCCTCCTCCCTCGATAGCCGAAACCACTCCCCCTGCGAGACACATGCCAATCCAAAGCGGCATCCAGCCGATTGAATTTCGTGCCGCCGGATTCGTAGGGATGGCGCCAAGAAGAGCCGAGTCATTGTTGGCGACAATCGTGGCCAACAGCTTCTTATGAGCCGTCTTCTTTAGGAAGTTCTCAAGCAGCGCAGCCCCTTTCTCCTTCAGACGTTCGTATGCTTGTTTAAGTTTGTTCGCCGCCTCAACCTCACCGAACTTCATGTAGTGAATGGTCATTCTCAATCGACTGTGACCTACGAGTCGCACAATGATATGAAGTGGAACGCCCGCTTCCGCAAGCGCGGTGATGAGCGAGACCCGAATGCTGTGGGGTGGATGCCGCGTCCGCTTTGCCTTGCGGTTGTCGGCATAGACCAGGCATATGGGCTCCCCGTTCTTGTCAGTTTTGCCGCTGAGCCGTAATCGGAGCTCCAGCTCCTCCAACACTGCAAACCAGGTGTGGTCCAGCATGCCGTCTGCAATTGGCAGGTGAGGTGAACCAGTGCGCTCCTCGGGCAACCGAAAAAGAAAGCAAGTATCAGGAAAGCCGGCTAGCTGGATTTCACTCTTCTTCCCTATATGCCGGCCGTCAAGCTCCTTCCATGATGTGCGACGTGTGACCGAGTTGTACTTAATTTGCCAGTCCCGCAGCTTGCAGAGCCAGTAAAAGACGTCGTTCTCAAGTCCACCGTCGCAAACCCACGGTACAACGTAGCCCTTTCGAGAGCCACTCTTCTTGCTGTCTGCGGTCTTGTTCGTGTTGCAGTACAGGACGGCATTTGACCAACCCTCGGGAACGTTGACCTCGCTGTCGCGCAACTCATTGGCGGGTCGTCGAAAGACCCCCTGTTGCGTTGGTTTGGCTACCGTGCCTGACCGAATTGCGCTCTTGTTGGGAGCCCACACCCCCTTACCGTCGACGATTGCGTACGTCCAGGTGTCCGCCTCACCCGAATCCAGAAGCCGGACTTGAGTAGTGCGAAAAGGAAGAATCACGTTTACAAGCTGAGCAACCCATCGCACGGGTGACCAAATCTCGTAGCGCGGGCCGCCTGCCGTTCGAGCCCTCGCACGTCGCCTCCAGACGCAGTCTGGGTCATTTCTATCGATTTGCGACTCGTGGACTTCGAACCATTCCGGAGCGGTGCCGCCCTGTTTGCCAATATCTACACCAAGTTGTGATTGCGCCCAAATCCAATCTTTGAACGTGGGCCCTTGAGCAATGATTCGCCTGCACTCAACAAGCAAGTAGTAAGGGAGCGGGTCGTAGGGAGACTTGTCGTCATACGAGTCTCCAGCGAAAGAAGCCTTGCCTAAGGGGTTGCGGAAAAGGGGGTCAACTACAGTGTGGCCGCGGTCGTTGACCTCGCTGAAACGGTGAACCAACACCCAGTCCAGAAATTGAGAGGCATAGTTCCGGCAAACCTTGCCATGTCGAGAGTCTGGAAAGGCCTCGATTGTCGGCGGCAAGTTTGCGAACCGAGACAGAAACTCAGCGGGGCTCGTTGTCAAGCCCTCCTTGTGGATGTACCCTTTGAAGAGCGAAGACAACGCGTTCAAGCGTGGCGGAATCGCCTCGACGACGGAGGCCAACCAGGCTTCTGCCAAGCTGCGCCACTCCTCCAGTTCGGGGTTCAGACCTGGCAACCACCTGAGCTTGTCGTCAAAGGCGGCATGTTCGCCAACCGGGATAGGCGATTTCACGCCTTGCTTGCGCGCCCACTTTCGGAGCAGCGACTTCGAGACATCAAACTCAGCGCTCGCAACGTCATAGCCGTGTTCACAAACGGCTTGGACGGCTCTTCTCCTTTGCTCGTCAGAGTAAGTTTTGGAGCGCCGGGGTTTCTTTGTTGCACCAGGCCGCTGGTCCATCTCCCATTTGCGCAATGTCGACTCAGGAATGCCCAGGTCATCCGCCGCCCGGATGACTCCAGCGGTCTTGACGAGTTGCAAAGCCTGCTCTACCTCATGAGCGGTATAGATGCGCCGGTCGCCCCTCGAGGGTTGGTCGCCGATGGGTCGTTGCGCGTCGAGCCAGTTCCTGATGGTCGCCGGGGGGATTCCAAGCTCCTCCCCGGCTACTCGGCACGTGGATGCCTTCGCCCGGGTCACCGCCTCTTCACGAGTCGCGGGCGAGTACATCGCGAGGCGACGTTGCTTCTGTGGCTCCCGGCACCACCGGACCAACGTCTGATACGGTATGCCCAACTTCTGGGCAACAGCCTTAGGCCCTAGTTTCCCCGCGCTCTTCACTGCCCGCGCCCTAAAAGCATTGTCGTACTGCCTTGGAGCGTCTCGTTTGGAACGAGCTGCGTCTCCGCGTTTAAGCCAGCCTCTTAGAGTCGGTTCCGGCACGCCGGTCTCGGTAACTGCCTGGAGGACGCCGACATCTGCAGCGCGGGCCATCGCATGTCCCCGGACTTCTTTTGGCCATGGAATACCCCGCCCTGGGCTCCGCATGCCCGACAGTTCGCTGGGGGAGTTCGATTTCACTACGCCGTCCGCATCCTGTAGTCGACCTCACCAACGTAGGAGTCCCACTTGCGGGAAGCTTCCGAACCAGCGAGTACGGACGACGCCTTCGACAGCGCTTGAACGACCTCCTTCTGAAAGGGTCGTGTGTACACAAGGTGGCTTTCATAGGAACAGTGGTGCATGAAGTTTTGAATGTCATGCCCGGGGACGCCGGCTCGAGCCAACCGACCGCCGTATGCATGCCGATGCCCGTGGGGGACAGTTCCCAGAAGACGAGAAACCTCCAAACCGATTCGTTCAACGGCCGCCGAATGCGCGCCGCGGAAAGCGGAAAGGGTGTACTGGGCCCCCTTTTCTCCCCGCAGGATATTTACGAACGCGTAGGGATGAGTCCGGGTCAGGTAGGTGAGGTCAATTAGGTAGCGCTCCCAGATACGCATAAAGATGATGCCCAGTTGCGGCGGGAACCAGTGGAGCCGAAATACCTTGCTCCCGTAGTCCGAAGTCAGAGCAGCTCCCTTCCAACCAGCGTGCTGTGCTCCTAGCTGTAGATTCCGAGGCTGCAAGCCCCATCGTTCTCTCAGATAGTCCCGCCTTTGGCCCGAGCGAAAGTTGCCGGAGACATCCTTCCAATCTTCTGGCGCTGCTCCCTCAACGGGATGATGAAATAAGACGAGTGCGCTCTCCGGCAGCTCCGGGTCTGGGAGGATGTCCGTCACGTACAAATGAAGGACTTCGGACGCCCTTGGTCCCCCGCCATTGAGCAGTGCGGTAATCAGCATGTCTCGAAATGAGTAGCGCCCCCCGACGCGCCAGCCGTCCAGCAGGAAATCCATGAACCGCTCCTCGGGAAATGCTGGCGGCTCGGCATCCTGGACATGCGGCGCCCGTGGAAGAGGGCTGGAGAAAACCGCGCCAACAGTTGTCCGGTGAGATTCAGTATTCCAGGTGTAGCCGAGAAATGCCTTCTCACGTGCATGCGCATAGGCGGCATGCTCCATCGCGCGGTCATACCCGGACTGCCATGGACGCTTTAAATCTCGCAGTTCGTCGAATGTCTGAAAGAAGGTTCTGAGTTGGGACAGGATGCGCTGCGCGGTATAGCGACTTACCGGTTTCCAGCAGAGCCAGGTCGGGTCCATCCCATCCCCGAACCCGAAGGTGCCGGTATGGAGACGCTGCGCAAATGCATTCAGGAGAGCTCTGTCACTCAAGCCCCGGTGCGCCGCCCCGAACTCGATAAAAAGCCAGCACGCCTTACAAAGCTTTTTCAGCCAGTCGAGGCTGAGGGCACTCCGATGCTCGCAGCAGTAATCAAGCAGTGGAAGTACAAGCCCGCGGTTTGTAAGAAGCGCCGGAACCTCTACGTGCACCCCAGTGTTGTCCACTCTAACGGATGCCTTTACCACCACGGCCGACAAATCACCGTCAGGAAGTAGCGAGTCGAACGTCGCCGCAACCCCAAGGGCTGGACCATCACTGAGTTTATTCACGGGATTCGTCTGCCCCCGCCCGGGCATGACGGTCGCTCCAACCCGGCATCAGTCACGCTTGAGTGCATCCTGAATCCCCCAGTCTTTAGCGAGCGCTTCAAACGGCTCATTCCCTACGCCGAGCAACGTGTGAATCTCCTTTTTGGGTCGGCTGTCCATGAGGAGAACGAGAAGGCAGTCGCGCACTAACTCGTCATCAAGGGCTCGAAAGCTTGTGAGATTGAAGGGGAACCGATACCCGTTGTATAGACCGAGCAAGAAGGCTGCTGTCCATTTGCATTGGCTCGTTATCCCATTCGCGTGTGCCCAAAGTCGGCGCAGGGCCTGCATTCCGTTCTTGTGGTCTTCTTCCATCCTGAATGCTTCATTTGCTATCAGGAACCAGTGTGGCAGAAGACGTGCCGATAGCACCGGTATATGTTTGTTAGCGTCGCTGTACGAGTTGGCTTCTAAACTTGTGCATAGGTCTAAACCGCCTAAATCTAAACTGCTGCGGCTTCTAAAGCGAACTTTCGCAGTTCAAGCCATTCACGAAATGATTTGGCGACGATGCGTCCGGGTAGCTACGCGCGACCGCAGGGCCGCGCAACACAGTCGTCAACCTAACCGTCCTACTGCCTACGAGAATGGACGAGAGCATCTCAATTGGGTGACTGGTATGGCGAAGCTTCCCGGCCTTGGCGGGGCGGGCGGGGGGCGTCGGCCCTTCGAGGACGAGAGAAGAACTCGGTGAGGCGGTGCTGCCGAACTTCGGCTGCGTCGCCGCAACATGAGTACGGGAAGTGGATGGGGCGCACGCCTAAGTCATGGCCGAGCGGCAGCACGCCGGAGGAGCCGAACAATGGCCGGCTTCTTGCGGACAGGCCCATTCAGGGGAGGCGACCCATGTCCACCGTGTACGGCGGCACCAGCCAAGGTGTGGTCGCTGAACGGATTGGGACCGCTAGTACTAACGTTATGCTTATCGCGCCGTGGATGGCAGAGTACCTAGAGCAACCCCGCGCCCATCTGTTGGCCAGCTTCCATCGGCACTCCATCGATGGAGGCCATCGACGTCTTCGGCACCGGCTCCTCTGGTACTGCCGTGCTCGGGACAACTTCGATGGAGCTTAGCTATCAGGAAACGCGTTGGGCAGGTCGGCGGGCGCCAGGTTCACCGTGATCCGCTTGTTATGGGGAAACTCCAGCCCGCAAGTGAGCAGGGCGGAGCGCACGCGCTCGCGTGCTTCCTTCACTTCCGTGTCGGCCAGCCCCACGAGCATGAAGTTGGGCAAGCCATTGGACAGGTGGACCTCGACCGTCACGGCGGCGGCCTCCAGCCCGAGCAGCGCGCGGCTCTGCACCAAACAAAGGCTCACGGAACGACTCCTCCCTATTCAGGTGCACCCGGCCAAGGCGCGTGCGGCTGCCGCAAGAGGCGGCACCGCGCTGGTGCGGCGTGCGCGGCTGTCGAGCCGCGCGTGGCCACAACGGCCGCGCCACCTGCTTCGCGGACGCCGGAACCCTTCTTCTGGTGGATGGCACGCCTCCTGCTATCAGGGTCTGCATCCCACAAACGAACGGAGAGATTCCCTCATGAAAGCCAAACTTGCCGTGCTCCTGGCCACCCTCGCTGCTTCGGGCGCGGTGATGGCGCAGGCGCCCCAGCCGGCGGCGCCGGAGCCCGACTACACGTTCTCCTTCAACGTGGGCGCGGTCACGGACTACCGTTACCGGGGAATCTCGCAGACGCGCCTGAAGCCGGCCCTGCAAGGCGGCGCCGACTTCTCGCACAAAAGCGGCTTCTATGTCGGCACCTGGGGCTCCACCATCAAGTGGATCGACGATGCGGGCGGCGACTCCAGCATCGAGGTCGACCTCTACGGCGGCTACAAGTTCGGGCTGGGCGACTTCGCCTTCGATGTCGGCGCGCTGCGCTACTTCTACCCGGGCTCGGACATCTCCCCCAACCCCGACACCACCGAGATCTACGTCGCCGGCACCTGGGGCCCCGCCACGCTGAAGTACTCGCACGCCGTCACCAACCTGTTCGGCTTCGCCGACAGCAAGGGCAGCGGTTACCTCGACCTGGCCGCCACCTTCGACACCGGGTTCTGGGGCCTGACGGTCACGCCGCACGTCGGCTACCAGCGCGTGCGCAACAACTCCGCGTCCTCGTACACCGACTGGTCGGTCGCGCTCGGCAAGGACTTCGGCAACGGCCTGTCGGCCAGCGCCGCCTATGTGGACACCGACACCAACGGCTACCGCGGTCCCGGCAACAAGAACCTGGGCAAGGCCACGCTGGTGCTCGGGGTCAAGTACGCGTTCTGACGTTCAGAAGGAGCAAGGCATGAAACTCGTCACCGCCATCATCAAACCCTTCAAGCTCGACGAAGTGCGCGAGTCGCTCTCGGCGATCGGCGTGCAGGGCATCACCGTCACCGAGGTCAAGGGCTTCGGCCGCCAGACGGGCCCCACCGAGCTGTACCGCGGCGCCGAATACGTGGTCGATTTCCTGCCCAAGGTGAAGATCGAGGCGGCGGTGGCCGACGACCTCGTGGAGCGCGTCATCGAAGCCGTCGAAGGCGCGGCCCGCACCGGCAAGATCGGCGACGGAAAGATCTTCGTGTACGACCTGGAGCAAGTCGTGCGCATCCGGACCGGCGAGACCGGCAAGGAAGCCCTCTGAAACCCATCCACACACGCAAGAGAGACATCGTCATGAGGAAACTTCTCGCATCCCTGGCCGTCGGCCTGGGCCTGTTGATCGGCAGCTCGGTGGCTGTCGCCCAGGCACCGGCCGCGCCCTCCGCTACGGCCGCCGAAGCAGCACCCGCCGCGGCCGCGCCCGCCGCGGCAGCGGCGCCTGCCACCGCCACGGCAGCCACGCCAGCCGCAGCGCCCGCACCCACCCCCAAGGTCGACTCCGGCGACACCGCCTGGATGCTGACTTCCACCATGCTGGTCATCCTGATGACCATCCCCGGCCTGGCGCTGTTCTACGGCGGCCTCGGCCGCTCCAAGAACATGCTGTCGGTGCTGATGCAGGTGTTCGTGGTGTTCTCGCTGGTCAGCATCCTGTGGGCGCTCTACGGCTACAGCCTGGCCTTCGCGGGCGAGGGCAAGTTCGTCGGCGGGCTGGACAAGATCTTCCTCAAGGGCGTGGGCCTGGAGACCTTCGGCGCGCTGACGACGATCCCCGAGTACGTGTTCGTCGCGTTCCAGGGGACTTTCGCGGCCATCACCACGGCGCTGATCGTCGGTGCGTTCGCGGAACGCATCAAGTTCGCGGCGGTCCTCCTGTTCTCCGTCATCTGGTTCACGTTCTCCTACGTGCCCATGGCCCACATCGTGTGGGGCGGCGGCCTGCTGGGCGCAGACGGCGCGCTGGACTTCGCGGGCGGCACCGTGGTGCACATCAACGCGGGCATCGCCGGCCTGGTAGGCGCATACATGGTGGGCAAGCGCATCGGCTACGGCAAGGAAGCCTTCATGCCGCACTCGCTGACCCTGACGATGATCGGCGCTTCGCTGCTGTGGGTGGGCTGGTTCGGCTTCAACGCCGGTTCCGCCGGCGCGGCCAACAGCGCGGCCGGCCTGGCTTTCATCAACACGGTGCTGGCCACCGCCGCCGCCACGCTGTCCTGGATCGCGGGTGAAGCGCTGTCCAAGGGCAAGGGTTCCATGCTGGGTGCCGCCTCCGGCGCCGTCGCCGGCCTGGTGGCCGTCACCCCCGCGGCCGGCTTCGTCGGCCCGATGGGCTCGATCGTGCTCGGCCTCATCGCCGGCCTGGTCTGCCTGTGGGGTGTGGGTGGCCTGAAGAAGATGCTGGGGGCGGACGATGCGTTCGACGTCTTCGGCGTCCACGGCGTGGGCGGCATCGTCGGCGCGCTGCTGACGGGCGTGTTCGCCTCGCAAGGCCTGGGTGGCACCGGCGGCCTGGCGCCCGACACCTTCACCATCGGCGGCCAGGTCTGGATCCAGTTCAAGAGCGTGGTCTTCACGGTCCTCTGGTCCGGCGTGGTCTCCTTCATCGCCTACAAGGTCGTCGACCTGCTGGTCGGCCTGCGCGTGACCGAAGAGGAAGAGCGCGAAGGCCTGGACATCTCCAGCCACGGCGAAACCGCCTACAACCGATAAGTTGGTGCTACGGCCGCGGTGGCACGCTGCGGGCCCATGACAACGCAAGGTCTCCTCTGGATGTTGGGCCCGCTTCGGCGGGCCCCTTTTTTGGTGTGATACTGCCGGCAGGAGGTATCCCCATGCGTGCCAGACTGCTCGCCGCGATCACGGGCGTCGCCCTGTTCGCCGCTGCCCTGCCCAGTGCCCATGCGCAAGCCTGGCCGTCCCGCGGACTGAGGATCGTGGTTCCGTTCGCCCCGGGCGGATCCACGGACATCTTCGCGCGGCTGGTGGGGGACCGCCTCGCGACGGCGCTGGGACAACCCGTCGTCATCGACAACCGCCCGGGCGCCGGCGGCAACATCGGCGCCGACGCCGTCGCCAAGTCGCCTGCCGACGGCTACACCCTCCTGATGGCGACCACGGGGGTCATGGCGATCAACAACGCCATGTACAAGAGCCTGAGCTACGACGCGGAGAAGGACCTCAAGCCGGTCATCTACATCGCGTCCATCACCAACGTGCTGATCGTGCCGGCCGACTCGCCGTTCAAGACCGTAGGCGACGTGGTCGCGGCGGCCAAGGCCGGGCCCGGCAAGGTGTCCTTCGCATCCTCGGGCTCCGGCTCGTCCACGCACATGTCGGCCGAACTGTTCCGCCTGATGACGGGCACGGACCTGCTGCACATCCCGTACAAGGGCAGCGGCCAGGCCCTGCCGGACGTGATCTCCGGCCGCGTGTCGATGATGTTCGAGAACATGCCGGGCGCCGTCGCGCACATCAAGTCGGGCAAGGTGCGCGTTCTCGGGGTGACTGGGTCGCAGCGCACGCCCGCCCTGCCGGACGTGAAGACCGTCGCGGAGTCCGGCGTCCCCGGCTACGAATCGCTGTCCTGGAGCGGCATCGCCGTGCCGGTCGCCACCCCGCCCGAAGTGGTGGCGCGACTCAACCGCGAGATCAACGCGATCCTCGCCAGCCCCGACATGCGCCAGAAGCTGGCGGAGCAGGGCGCCGAGGCGGTGGGCGGCACGCCGGAATCCTTCAGCGAGCACATCGCCCGCGAGCGGCAGAAGTGGTCGAAGGTGGTCCGCGAGGCCGCCATCGTGGTGAACTAGAAAATGTTCCTGTCCGCACGCGTCGAACGCGCCCGGATCTCTGCCTCGGCGGCCTCGGCCCAGCGCACGCGAGAGCTGCGCGCCGCCGGCGTGGACATCATCGGCCTGTCGCAGGGCGAGCCCGATTTCCCGACCCCCGACCACGTGATCGAAGCGGCCCATCGCGCCATGCGCGAGGGGCAGACGCGCTACACGCCCGTCGACGGCACGCCGGAGCTGAAGGAGGCGATCGTCGCCAAGTTCCGGCGCGAGAACCGGCTCGCGTTCAGGCCCGAAAACATCTCGGCCGCGGCGGGCGGCAAGCAGGTCCTCTACAACGCGCTGATGGCGACGCTGGATCCGGGGGACGAAGTCGTCATCCCTGCGCCCTCGTGGGTGGCGTACGCGATCATGACCGAGTTCGCCGAAGGCGTGCCCGTCTGGGTGCCCACCAGTCCCGGCACCCGCTTCAAGATCACGCCCGCGCAACTGGACGCCGCGATCACGCCGCGCACCAAGTGGGTGATGCTCAACTCGCCTTCCAATCCCAGCGGCGCCGTCTACACGCCCGAGGAGTTGCAGGCGCTCGCCGCGGTGCTGGAGCGGCATCCGCACGTGTGGATCCTCGCCGACGACATGTACGAGCACATCGTGTTCGACGGCCGCCGGTTCGTCACGTTTGCGGAAGCCGCGCCGCAGTTGGCTGACCGGACGCTCGTGGTCAACGGCGCGTCGAAGACGTATGCGATGACCGGGTGGCGACTCGGCTACGGCGCGGGCCCTTCGATGCTGATCCGCGCGATGGCGCGCATGCAGGCGCAGTGTTCGCTGAACCCTTCTTCGATCAGCCAGGCCGCGGTCGTCGCCGCGCTCAACGGCCCGCAGGACCTGGTCGCCCAGCGCTGCGCCGAGTTCCAGGTGCGGCGAGATGCCGTGCTACCGCTGCTCGAAACGATCCCGGGGCTGTCCTGCACCCGGCCGGATGGTGCGTTCTACATCTACATCTCGTGCGCGGGGTGGATCGGCCGGCGCACGCCGGGCGGGCAGGTGCTCGCCAGCGACGTGGATGTCGGCGCCTACCTGCTGGAGTCCGGTGTCGCCGTCCCCGAAGGCACCGGCTATGGGCTGTCTCCCTACTTCCGCGTGTCCTTCGCCACCTCGCTCGACAAGCTGCAGGAGGCTTGCAGGCGCATGGATGCGGCGGCCCGGAAGCTCGCCTGACATGAGCCGGCTGTCCCTGCTGCGCACCAGGATCTACCGCACCGTCGCCCGCCAGCTGCACGGGTCCGTGCCGTGCTGGATCTGCGGCCAGCCAGTGGCTGCCGAGGACGCCACGCTGGAACACATCAAGCCGCTGTCCGAGGGCGGCAACAGCCACATCGAGAACCTGGCGATCAGCCATGGCGCGTGCAACCATGGGCGCCACGCGAAGGCGGCGCGCCGGTCGGCGGAATGATCGCGAGGCTCAGCCCATGCGAAGCACGCGTGCCGCTTCGTCCAGGCGCGCATCCTCGATCTCGCGCAGCACCGCGGTCAGGTCCACCGCGCCGGCCGCGGGCTGGTACCGGCCCGTGAGGGGCGTGTCCGTCGCCAGCAGGCCGCCGGCGTAGAGCGACCAGATCTCCGGACCGTACTGGGTGGCCAGCAATGCCGGGGCAAAGCGGCCGAAGAAGACGCGCAGGTTGTCCACGTCGCGCAGCAGCATGCGTGGCGCATGGTTGTTGCCGGCCGCATCCACCGCCTGCGGCAGGTCGATGATCACGGGCCCGTCGGCGGCGAGCAGCACGTTGAACTCCGACAGGTCCCCGTGGATCACCCCGGCGCACAGCATGCGCACGACTTCCTCGATCAGCGTCGCGTGGTGTTGCCGCGCCTGGGCATCGGTGAAGTCCAGGTCGTTCAGCCGTGGCGCGGCATCGCCGTTGGCGTCGGCCACCAGTTCCATCAGCAGGACGCCGTCATGGAAGTTGCTGGGCCGCGGAACCCGCACCCCCGCCGCCGCGAGCCGGTACAAGGCATCGACCTCGGCGCTCTGCCACGCCGCTTCCTGCTGTTGCCGGCCGTAGGTGGTGCGCTTGGCCATGGCGCGTGCCTGGCGGCTGTTGCGGACCTTGCGGTTCTCCGTGTAGTCCACGGCTTGCCGGAAGCTGCGCTTGTGCGCTTCCTTGTAGATCTTGGCGGCGCAGGTTTCGCCGCCGCAGCGCACGACGTATACATCGGCTTCCTTGCCGCTCTTGAGCTGGCGCACGACGGTGTCGATGAGGCCTTCGGCCAGGAGGGTCTGCAGGCGGGGAGGAGTTTTCACCCCCCATTGTCGGGGTTTGCGAGAAGGGTGCCGCTTGCGCGGTGCTGGGGGCGGCTGGGGCAGAATGGTCCAAAAGGCCAAGGAGACAGGCGCGATGATCCAATTGCAGGCGGGCCGCATGCGTTGCGAGCTCAACCCGGAGCTCGGCGGATGCATCACGGGCTTGTGGCTGGATGGCGAGCCGGTGCTGCGCGTCACGCCGGCAGCGCAACTCAGCACCGCGCGCCTGTCGTCCTGCTATGCGCTGGTGCCGTTCTCCAACCGCATCGGCCACGCCAGCCTCGTGTGGCAAGGCACGCAGCATCCGCTGGTGCGCAACAACGGCGACGAGCCGCATGCCATCCACGGCGTCGGCTGGCAGCGGCCCTGGTCGATGCTGGACGAGGACCCGGCTTCGGCCATGCTGTCCTATGAACATGCGGCGGATGCGTCCTGGCCGTTCGCGTTCGATTGCTCGCACACGCTGCGGCTGAAGCCGGACTCGCTGGAAATGACGCTCGCCCTCACCAATCAATCCCCGCAGCCCGCGCCGGCGGGGCTGGGCTGGCACCCGTTCTTCGTCAAGCGGCCCGGCAGCCGCATCGCTTTCCATGCGACGGGGCGGTGGGAGATGGGGAACGACAAGCTGCCGACGGGCCGGTCGCAGTCGCGCGGAATCGACGCGGACTGCGCTGGAGTGGACGTCGACCACTGCTACGACGGCTGGGACGGCGTGGCGCGCCTGAAGGACGACGTGCTGCGGGTGAACGTGCGGTCGGGCCTGACGCGGCTCGTGGTGTTCACCAACCCGTCGAAGCAATTCGTGGCGATCGAACCCGTGAGCCACGTCAACAACGCGGTGCAGCTGGTGGCCTCGGGTGCGCGCGCGGGCGACCTGGGGCTGGCGACGCTGCAGCCGGGTGAAACGATCATGGCGCAGATGACCATCGAGGTGGAGGCGGCGCGATGAAGTGGGAGGTAGCGGTCAGCGAACCCGATGCGGTGGGTGAATCGCCGTTCTGGCACCCTACCGAGCAGCGCCTGTACTGGGTCGACATCGACGGCAAGCGCGTGCTGCGCTGGGATGCCGCGGCCGGGCGCAAGGAAGCGTGGGCGATGCCGCAGGAGCCGGGCTGCATCGCGCCCGCGGCCAGCGGCGGCTTCGTGCTGGCGCTGCGCGACGGCATCTATCGCGCGCGCAGCTGGGGCGGGCTGCTGGAACCGGCCGTGCTGTTCCAGCATGCGGCGGTCGCGCGCTTCAACGACGGCAAGGCGGACCCCCTGGGCCGCTTCTGGGCCGGCACTTATTACGAGCCGAAGGACGCCCGCAAGGCGGACCTCTATTGCATCGACTGCCGCCCGGACAACGGCAACGGCGGCAAGCCGCTGGTGCAGCTCAAGGCCATGAACGCGATGACGGCCAACGGCATCGCCTGGTCGCCCGATGCCCGCACGATCTACTGGACCGACACCCAGGAGCACGCCATCTCCTGCTGGGACTGGGAAGCGCCGGGCAACGCGATGCGCCACCACCGCGTCTTCCACCAGTTCGCGCGCAAGCCGGCGGGCTGGAAGCCCGGGGAGCCAGGCTATGGCGGCAGGCCGGATGGCGCGGCCGTCGACGTGGAGGGCTGCTACTGGGTGGCGATGTTCGAAGGCGGCCGCCTGCTGCGCCTGTCGCCGCGAGGCGAGATCGTCGCGGAGTTCGCGGTGCCGGCGCGCTGCCCCACGATGCCCTGCTTCGGGGGAGAGGACGGGCGGACGCTGTATCTCACGACTGCGCGCCACAAGCGCCCGGCGGACGAACTGCAGGCGTTCCCGCTGTCCGGCTGCGTGCTGAAGACGCGGGTGGATGTCCCGGGGCTGCCCGCCAACGTCTTCGTCGATTGAAGAAAAAGGACAGCGCGGGCGGAGCTTCGCCGCGCAGCCCGTAACATCGCCGCCATGCAAGCCGAACTCGCCGCCCTCGTCGACCGCGTCCGCGCCGCGGCGGCGCAGGGCACGCCGCTGCGCATCCGCGGCGGGGGCACCAAGGATTTCTACGGGGAGCCGCCGCAGGGCGAGCTGCTGGAGACCCGTGCCTTGCGCGGGATCGTCACCTACGAACCCAGCGAGCTGGTGGTGACCGTGCGTGCCGGCACGCCGCTCGCAGAACTGGAACGCGCCCTGGCCGAGCGCGGGCAGGGCCTGCCGTTCGAGCCGCCGCATTTCGGCGACGGCGCCACCGTCGGCGGCATGGTCGCGGCGGGCCTGTCGGGGCCGGCGCGCGCCAGCGTGGGCTCGGCGCGCGACTACGTGCTGGGCCTGAACCTCATCAACGGGCGCGGCGAGGAGCTGGTGTTCGGCGGCCAGGTGATGAAGAACGTGGCCGGCTACGACGTGTCGCGGCTGATGGTGGGTGCGATGGGCACGCTGGGCCTGATCACCGAGGCCAGCCTCAAGGTGCTGCCGGTCGCACCAGCGGAAGCGACCTTGCGCTTCGAGATGCCGCAGGCCCGCGCGCTGCAGGAGCTCAATGCCTGGGGTGGCCAGCCGCTGCCGCTGAACGGCAGTTGCTGGCTGGAACATGATGGCATCGGCACGTTGTTCCTGCGCCTGCGCGGCGCGGTCGCCGCCGTCGAGGCCGCCTGCCGAAGCCTCGGCGGCGAACGCATGGACGATGCGGAGTCTTCCCGCGCGTGGGCAGCTTGCCGCGAGCAGCAGATGCCCTGGTTCGCGGAGCGGGGCGAACGGGACCTGTGGCGCCTGTCCGTTCCGCAGACGGCGCCGGTGCTGGAACTTCCCGATGCGCCATTCGTCGAATGGCATGGCGCCCAGCGCTGGGTGCGCGTCGCGCCGGCCGAAGGCAAGCGCCTGCGCGAGGTCGCGTTCGCGGCCGGCGGGCACGCCACCTTGTTCCGCACCCGCGCCGACGCCGCGGGACGCATGACGCCCCTGGCGCCGGCCATCGCGTCCATCCACCAACGCCTGAAGCAGCAATTCGACCCCGCGGGCATCTTCAACCGCGGCCGCCTCTACCCGCATTCCTGATGCAGACCCATCTTTCCCCCGAATTCCAGGGCACGGCCGAAGGCGCGGAGGCGGAGGCCATCCTGCGCAAGTGCGTGCACTGCGGCTTCTGCACCGCCACGTGCCCCACCTACCAGGTGCTCGGCGACGAGCTCGACGGCCCGCGCGGGCGCATCTACCTGATGAAGTCGGTGCTGGAAGGCGAGGAGCCCACGCGCAAGACGCAATTGCACCTGGACCGGTGCTTGACCTGCCGCAACTGCGAGAGCACCTGCCCGAGCGGCGTGGACTATGGCCGGCTGGTCGACATCGGCCGCGGCATCGTGGAACGCAAGGTGCCGCGCAAGCCGTCCGATCGGGCGCTGCGCTGGTCGCTGAAAGAGGGCCTGACATCCGCGCTGTTCGACCCGGCGATGAAGGTGGGGCAGGCCGTGCGCGGCATGCTGCCGGAGCGCCTGCGCGAGAAGGTCCCCGCGCGGCAGGACGCGGGTCGCTGGCCGACCGCGACGCACCCGCGCAAGGTGCTGATGCTCGCCGGCTGCGTGCAGCCGTCGATGATGCCCAACATCAACAGCGCCACGGCGCGGGTGCTGGATGCGGCGGGCATCCAGTCGATCATCGCGAAAGAGGCGGGTTGCTGCGGCGCCGTCAAGTTCCACCTGAACGACCAGGAAGGCGGGCGCGCCCACATGCGCGCCAACATCGACGCGTGGTGGCCGTACGTCGAGCGCGGCGAAGTCGAAGCGATCGTGATGAACGCGTCCGGCTGCGGCGTCACCGTGCGTGACTACGGGCATTTCCTGCAGCACGACGTGCAGTACGCCGAAAAGGCGCGGCGCATCGGCGAGCTCACGCGGGACCTGAGCGAGATCGTTTCCGGGCTCGTGCCCCAGCTGCGCGACAAGGTGCGGCCGCGCGACGGCGTCTTCGCGTACCACCCGCCTTGCACCTTGCAGCACGGACAGAAATTGCGCGGGGGTGTGGAACAGACGATGTCGGCGCTGGGCTTCCAGGTGCGGGTGTCGGTCAACGAGTCGCACCTGTGCTGCGGCTCGGCGGGGACGTATTCCGTGCTGCACCCCGACATCGCGCATGCGCTGCGCGACCGCAAGCTCGGGCACTTGAAGGTGCTCGAGCCGCAAGCCATCCTGTCGGCGAACATCGGGTGCATCCAGCACCTGCAGGGCGGTACGGGGACGCCGGTGCGACATTGGGTGGAAGTGCTGGACGAAGCGCTGGCCTGATACCGGGGTTCGGCTTCGCGCTCACCGCCCCAACGCCTCCCGATACCTTCGACTGCACGGCACGACGCTGCCGTCCTTCATCTTCAACCGCGCATCGCCGGATTCGACCGGCTCGATCTCGGCGACCTGGTCGAGGTTGACGGCGTAGCTGCGATGGACGCGGGCGAAGCGCGCCGGGTCGAGCTGCTCCAGGATGTCCGCTAGCGTCGAGCGCAACAGGTAATCGTGGCCGCCCACGTGCAGGCCGACATAGTTCCCCTGCGCCTGCAGCCATTCGATGTCCGCGGCGGGGACGAGGAACTCCTTGCGCAGCTTGCGGACGAGGAAGCGGTCCGGCCGCGCTGCCGGAGCCGGCGGGGCCGGCGGCGTGCCGGCGGGAGGCTCCTGCGGATCGAGTACGCGCGCCTCGCCCTGCATCCGCATCATCAGCAATCGATAGGACCAGATCGCGACCAGGACCAGGAAGTAGGTGCGAACGTCCTTGAGGTATTCGTAGCTTATGACCCGCAGCCAGTCGTCGATGCGGTAGGTTTCGCCGAGCGCCGCGTGCACGGCCTTGCGTAGCGGCATCATCAGTCCGACGTGGACCAGCGAGAACGCCACCGTTCCGGCCAGATGCCAAGGCAAGATGCGCCGCAGCGTGTCCCAGCGCAACGGGAAGCGCCGCTCCAGCGCGACGATCGCCGGAATCAGCAAGCCGATGACGAGCGTGCTGGTCAGCTCCCAGACCGCCGGCCGCCAGAGCGGAAAGCCGGGCACGTCCCGCCGCACGTCGATCCAGGCCACCAAGGTGTTGAAGACCACCTGCAGGCCCAGCACCACCACCCAGAAGCCGATCTCGGCGTGCCGGCGCCAGCGCTGGTAACGCGCCAGCCAGTCGGATGCGGTGCTCCCCATCACCCGAGTCTAGGGGCGGATGGGCTGGAATTTCGTCCCAGCCGGCCTCCGGTCGTCACGGGTTCGCCCCGGCACGTCCCAAACCTTGCCGCTTTGCGCCCTGGCGCGACCAGACTCCGCCGCGTCCACTCCCGGAGCCGAACCTTGAACCGTCGCCACGACATCGACGCCTTGCGCGCCCTGGCCTTCGCCCTCGTCATCCTGTACCACGTGGGCATGTACTACGTCGGCGGCTGGCACTGGCACCTGAAAAGCCCGGCCGCGGCGGACTGGCTGCAGTGGCCCATGCGGGCGCTGAACCTGTGGCGGATGGACCTGGTCTTCCTGGTTTCCGGCCTGGCGATCGGTTTCCTCCTGCGCGGCCAGGGCCGTGCAGGCTTGCTGCGCCAACGGTCGCTGCGCCTGCTGCTCCCGCTGGGCTTCGGGATGGCGGTGGTCGTGCCGTTCCAGCCGTACGCGCAGGCGCTGGCCAACGGCAGCATCGAAGCGGGTTTCGGCGACTTCCTGCTGCGCTATTACAGCGGTGGTCCGTGGCCGCGCGACGCCTTCGACGGCGCGCACGTGGGGGTCACCTGGAACCACCTCTGGTACCTGGCCTACCTGTGGGCGTACACGGTCGTGCTGGTGCTGGTGCTGCCCCTGTTGGAGAGTGGGCGCGGCCAGCGGGTCCGCTCCGCCTTCCTGCGCCTGCGCGGCGCGGCGCTGGTGCTCGTACCGGTGCTGCCCTTCGTGCTCGGGTCCCTCGTCCTGTGGCCGCACTTCCCGCCGACCCACGATCTGATCGGAGATGGCTGGCTGCACGCGGTGTACTTCACCTTGTTCCTGTATGGCTACTGGATCGGAGTGGACGCGGAGTGGTGGAAGGAGGTGACGCGGCTGCGGTGGCACCTGCTCGGGCTGGCGCTTGCTGCCCTGGCGGTTCACTTCACGTTGCGCGGCATCGGCGGGCGGCCGGGCATGCCTGCACGCTGGGCCGCGGATCTCTATATGTGGACGACGGTCCTGTGCGTCCTCGGCTGGTCCCACCGCAAGTTGAACAAGCCGTGGCCTTGGCTGGCCTGGGCCAACGAATCCGTCTATCCCTGGTACGTGCTGCACCAGACGGTGATCATCGTGCTGGTGTTCTGGCTGGCGCCGCTGGAGTTGCACGCCGGGTGGCAGGCGCTGCTGCTGGTCGTCGGCACGGTGTGCGGGTGCTGGGCGCTCACCGCCATCGTGCGGCGCGTCGAATGGCTGCGGCCGCTGTTCGGGTTGAAACGCCGGCGTGCGGCTGCGCGCGCAACCCGGCCTACAGGCCCAGGGCTTCCTCGATGTCCCGCGCCAGCTTCCCCGGCGCTTCCTGGGGCGGATAGCGCTTGAGCACCTGCCCGTCCTTGCCGACCAGGAACTTGGTGAAGTTCCACTTGATCGCCTTCGAGCCGAGCAGGCCGGGCGCTTCCTTCGTCAGCCACTGGTAGAGCGGGTGCGCGCCGGAGCCATTGACGTCGATCTTGGCCATCATCGGGAAGCTCACGCCGTAATTCACCTGGCAGAAGCTCGCGATCTCCTCGTTGCTGCCGGGGTCCTGCGCGCCGAACTGGTTGGACGGAAAGCCCAGCACCACCAGGCCCTTGGGACCGTAGGACTTGTGCAGTTCCTCGAGGCCGCCGAACTGCGGCGTGAACCCGCAGGCGCTGGCCGTGTTGACGATCAGCAGCACCTTGTCGCGGAATTGCGAGAGGGGGACGGTCTTGCCGTCGATCTGCCGGGCCTCGAAGTCGTAGACAGTGCTCATTCGGGGGATTGTGCGCCGCTTCGATCGCCTTTGCGCGGCCACGCGGACCAAGCTGCCGCCGCGACGATGAGCGCTCCGCCAGCCAGCGTGCGGGCGGTGAGCTCGGCCGCGCCGAGGGCTACCGACGACAGGCTCGCGAACACCACTTCGGACAACATGACCAGCGCCGTCGTGTGGGCGGCCAGCCGGGAAGCGCCATATTGCAGCGCCAGGTTGGCGGCCAGGAAGCCGCCGGCCAAGGCGATCGCGAGCATGACGCCCCCCACGCCGAGCGCGGGAACCGGCGGCACCGAGCCTTGCCACCCGCCGACCAGCGCGACGCCGCCCGCCATCAGCATGCCGCCGCCGAACATGGCCAGCAAGCGGGAGCCCGCCGTCACCCTGTGCAGCCGCCGCAGCAGGATGTTGGTGACGGCAAAGCCGAAACCGCCGGCCAGCCCGAGCCATTCCGCCAGCGCGCTGGGCCAGGGCAGCCCCGAGCCCGACGTGTCCAGCACGATGGCCACGCCAGCGAGCGCAAGCAGCAGGCGCAACACCCCGGCGACGGTGGGACGCTCCCCGAGCAGCGGCCACGCGAGCAGCAGCGACCAGGCCGGCATGAGGTAGAACAGCAGGACGACCCGGACGACGTCCCCGATGGTCACCGCCCAGTTGAAGCCCACGTTCGTCATGCCGGCGGAGATGGCCAGCAGCCAGAGCGCGGGCGTGCGCAGCATCTCGGCCAGGGCACGCGGACGCAGCAGCAGGAAACCGAGGAAAGCGGCCAGGTAGATGAGCGCCGTGGACCAGAGCGGGTGCAACCCCTGGTCCTGCAGCGCCCGGAACGGCCACCAGGAAACGCCCCAGACGAAGGCATTCAGCACCAGGGCCGCGACGGCCCCGGCCTTCACCCGCGCATCAACCATGCATGTTGTCGTGCCGGGCGATTTCGAGCAGGTGGTCGACTTCGTCCTTGTACTTGACGACGTTGCGCGCGTGCCAGCGCTGGATGAT
>JAQZBU010000051.1 GCA_029237735.1 Ramlibacter sp.
GGTCCCGCTCATGCGTGTGGACGCTGCGCAGCGCAAGCAGGTAGAGCCCCAGCAGCAGCGGGCTGTACAGGCCTACGTGCAACACCGCCGGTGCGCGGATCACAAGGCTCATGGCGACGAAGCCCATCATCACCACGCCGAACGCGCGATGAGCAGCGCGCAGATGGCGAACTGCAGTGACAGCCAGAGCAGGGGCATGTTCATGCCGGGGAGGGTGCGCGCACCGTTTTTCGCAGCAGCTTGCGGGCCTCCTCGGCCCACAGCACCACGCTCGCCAGGGCAACCAGCACCACCAGTGTCTCCAGCGGCAGCGGGACCGTGTGGAACCACCTGTTCATCGCCGGTGCGTACAGCACGAGGGCCTGCAGCGCCACCGACAGCACGAGGCCGCCCAGCAGCCAGCGGTTGCGCAGCAGGCGCCGCCCGAAAGCGGACACGGTGGCCGACTGGCAATTGAGCACGTTGAACCATTGGCTCATTGCCACCAGCGTGAACACTTCGGTGCGCACGATCTCCAGCGGGATGCCGTGGCGCAAGCGCCATGCGAACCAGCCGAAGGCGACGGCCGCCGCGCACGACGCCATCAGCGCCGTGCGGGCGAGCATGAGCCGGTCGAGCAGGTGGTCGTCTCGCGCGACGGGCCGGCGCCGCATCTCGTCGCCGTCGGGCGGGTCCATCACGAGGTTCACTGTCAGCGTGCCCTCCGTCACGATGTTGATCCACAGGATTTGCACGGCAGCCAGCGGCAACGGGAAGCCCCCCAGCAGCGCCAGGAGCAGCACCAGTACTTCGTCCACCGAGGTCGCGAAGAGGTAGAGGATGACCTTCTTCAGGTTGCCGTAGACCAGCCGGCCCTGCTCGACCGCGCCGACGATGGTGGCGAAGTTGTCGTCCGTGACGACGATCTTGGCAGCGCTCTTGGCCACTTCGGTGCCGGTGATTCCCATGGCCACGCCCACGTCGGCGCGAGCCAGCGCCGGCGCGTCGTTGACGCCGTCGCCCGTCATTGCGACCACGTCGCCGCGTGCCTGAAAGGCTTCGACGATGCGCAGTTTCTGCGCCGGATGGACCCGCGCGAACACGGCGATGTGGGGCAGGGCGTCGCGCAGGTCCGCCTCGCCCATGCGCTCGAGTTCCGGACCGTCGATGGCCCGATCGCCATCGCGCGCTATTCCGAGTTCGCGCGCGATGGCCAGGCCTGTGAGCTTGTGGTCGCCGGTGACCATGACGGGCCGGATGCCCGCGGCCCGGCAATCGGCCACCGCAAGCCTGGCCTCCTCACGCGGCGGATCGATCTCTCCGACAAGGCCGAGCAGGCGGGCCCGTCCCGCAAGCGCCTCGAACCCGGCTTGCGCATCGAGCGGATCGTCTTCCACCGACGCGAACGCGAGCACCCTCAACGCCTTCGTCGCCATTGCCTCGGCGGCGTCGTGCGCGGCGTGCGTCGCGGCCAGGCCGTCGGCCGCGCACAGCTGCAGCACCGCTTCGGGGGCGCCCTTGACCAGGACGCACCGCGGCGCGGCATCGCAGCGGTGGCGTGTGGCCATGAGCTTGGCGTCCGAGTCGAAGGGCAGCTCGGCGTCGCGCAGCGCGGCGTCGCGCACCTGCGCGAGATCGAGGCCGCCCTTGTGTGCAAGCACCAGCAGGGCGCCCTCCGTGGGATCACCCAGCACGGTCCAGGCGGCGCGCTCGTCTTCCGGCGGCAGGAGTTCGGCGTCGTTGCACAGCGAGGCGGCCAGCAGCAGTTCGCGCAACGCGGTGTCGGCCGCGCCGGCGGGCCGGCCTTCCTCCGAAATGGTGCCCTCGGGCGCGTAGCCGATGCCGCTCACGGTCATCTCGCGTCCGCCGGGCAGCCACAACGCCACGGCGGTCATCTCGTTTTTTGTCAACGTGCCCGTCTTGTCGGTGCAGATGACGGTGGTGGAGCCCAGCGTCTCCACCGCGGAAAGTCGCCGGATGATCGCGCCACGCTCGGCCATGCGCTGCATTCCGACCGCCAGCGCGATGGTCATCGCCACCGGCAGCCCCTCGGGCACCATCGAGACCATCTGGCTGATCGCCACCATCAACACTTCAGACAGTGGCAGCTTGCGCCACAGCCCCAGGACCATGACCAGCACGAACAGGCCGAGCGCGGCTGCGACCAGCGCGCGCCCGAACTGGTCCAGGCGCTGCTCCAGCGGCGTCTTCGGTTCCTCGGCACGCTCGGTCATGCTCGCGATGCGGCCCACCTCGGTACTCGCGCCGGTCGCTACCGCCACGGCCCGCGCACGCCCAGCGGTGACGTGAGTGCCCGAATAGACCATGCAATGACGGTCGCCCAGGCCCGCTGCTTCCGGCGCCACCGCGACGGACTTGGACACCGGCGCCGATTCGCCGGTGAGTGCGGCCTCGGCCATTTGCAATTGCGCCTCGGCCAGCAGGCGCGCGTCGGCTGCGACGGCATCGCCGGCGGCCAGCAGTACGATGTCGCCCGGAACAAGTTCGCGCGCCTCGATGACCTGCTCGGCTCCGGCGCGCATGACGCGGACATGCAGCGCGGCCAGGCGCCGCAGCGCCTCCATCGAACGTTCGGCGCGACCTTCCTGGAAAGCGCCCACCAAGGCGTTGACCAGCACTACCCCAAGGATCACCGCCGCGTCGCCGTAATGGCCTAGCGCGATGGCGAGCACCGCGGCCACGAAAAGGATGTAGATCAGTGGGCTCTTGAACTGGCGCGCGAACGTGAACCACAGGGGCTTGCGCGCCGGCTCGGGCAGCACATTCTCGCCGTACCGGGCGCGCAGCTCGGCGACGGACCCTTGCGCGAGGCCGACCTGCGGATCAACGCCGAATTCAGCGGACACTCGTTCGGCCGGCAGGGCATGCCACGTCAACGCGGTGTCATCGGTTCTTGTGCCTGCCACGATTCATTCTAGGGCTCGCATATCGGGGCATTCACCCGTGCCGGACGGGCGCATTGACGCCGGTCAAGCGCGGGTTCGCGCGCGCCGCTAGGCTGGGTTCATGCTCCACCGCGACATACAGGGCCTGACCCGGCAGGAAGCCGCGCGCCGGCTGGAATCGACGGGGCCGAATGCGTTGCCGGGCAGCGAGCCCAAGTCGATGCTGCGCATCGCCCTGGGGGTGCTCACGGAACCGATGTTCCTGATGCTGCTGGCCGCTGGCGGCATTTATCTCGTACTCGGCGACATGGCCGAGGCGCTGTTCCTCCTTTCTTCCGTGGTGGCGATCATCGCGCTCACGCTGGTGCAGGAGCGCAAGAGCCAGCGTGCGCTGGAGGCCCTGCGCGAGCTGTCGGCGCCGCGCGCGCTGGTAGTGCGCGATGGCGTGGAGGAGCGCATCGCCAGCCGCGAGGTTGTTCCGGGTGACCTGCTGGTGCTGCGCGAGGGCGATCGCGTTCCAGCCGACGCGCTGCTGCTGCAAGGACAGCTCCAGGCGGACGAGTCGATGCTGACGGGTGAGTCCGCCCCGCTGCTGCGCCTGCCCGGCGAGGAGGAGCAGCCCATCGGCGAGCCCGGCAGCGAGGGCAGCCCTTTCGTCTTCGCCAGTACCGTTGTCACCAAGGGCGTGGGCCTCGCGCGTGTTCGCGCCACGGGCCCGCGCACCGCCGTAGGACGCATCGGCGTGGCGCTGGCGAGTACGACGCTCGTGGACTCGGACCTGCAGCGCGGCTCGCGCCGCATCGTGCGCGCGCTGGCCGCCGGCGGCCTTGCCGTGGCCGCCGGCCTCGTGCTTCTCGCATGGCTGTGGGACGGCCGGCCGCTGCTCGAAAGCGCGCTGCTGGGCATCGCGCTGGCGATGGCCATCCTGCCCGAAGAGATTCCCGTCGTGCTCACCGTGTTCCTCGCGCTGGGCGCCTGGCGGCTCTCGCACCAGAAAGTGCTGGCACGCCGCGTACAGGCGGTGGAGGCGCTCGGCGGCATCACGGTGCTTGCGGTGGACAAGACCGGCACGCTCACGCAAAACCGCATGCAAGTGGCGGAGTTGCGAGTCGCAAGCACGGCCTGGCGCAACGGGGCAGGGGATGTGCTGCCCGAGTCATTTCACGAGCTGGCCGAGTTTGCAATGCTCGCTACGCCGGCCGATCCATTCGACCCGATGGAAAAGGCGATCCGTACTTTCGTGCGCACGCACCTCGGCGGCACCGAACACGTGCACGACGCCTGGGCACCGGAGCAGGCCTACGAGTTGTCGCCGGACATCCTGGCGATGACGCACGTGTTCCCCGCGAAGGTAGCGCAGCGCCACCTGCTCGCATGCAAGGGCGCGCCCGAGGCGGTGGCTGACCTGTGCCATCTCGACGCGGACGGCCGTGCCGGCCTGCAACGCGAAGTGCAGGGCATGGCCGAACTTGGCTTGCGCGTGCTGGCCGTGGCGCGCGGCGAGTGGCGGGGCGCGCACTGGCCTGCGAGCCAGCACGATTTCACTTTCCACCTGCTGGGCCTTGTCGGCCTGGCCGATCCTCCGCGCCCTGAAGTGCCCGCCGCCGTCGCTGCCTGCCGGCGCGCCGGCATCCGCGTGATCATGATGACCGGAGACCACCCCGCCACCGCGCATGCCATCGCGCGCCAGGTGGGATTGTCGGACAGGGCGGACGTGCTCACCGGCGCGCAACTGGCGGCCATGGACGAGGCCGCTCTGGTTCAGCGGCTGCGCGATGTGGAGATCTGCGCCCGGCTCGCGCCCGAGCAGAAACTGCGCCTGGTGCGCGCGTTGCAGGCCGGTGGCGAGCGCGTGGGCATGACGGGCGACGGCGTCAACGACGCGCCGGCGCTCAAGGCCGCGCACGTGGGCATCGCGATGGGCGAGCGCGGCACCGACGTCGCGCGCGAGGCCGCCGCCATCGTGCTGCTGGACGACAGCTTCGCCAGCATCACGCAGGCGATCAGCCAGGGCCGCCACATCGACGACAACATCCGCACCGCCGTGCGCTTCGTCTTCGCGATCCACGTGCCGGTGATCGCGCTGGCGCTGGTGCCCACGCTGATGCACTGGCCGCTGCTGCTGCTGCCGGCGCAGGTGGTGCTGTTCGAGCTCATCATCGATCCGGCCTGCTCGGTGGTGTTCGAGGCCGAACCGGCCGCCGCCGGCCTGATGGAACGCGCGCCGCGACCCGTGGGCGCCTCGCCTTTCGAGTGGACCAATGTGGGGGACGGCCTGGTCCAGGGCCTGGGAATGGCGGCGATCGTGATGGCGGGCTGCGCGGCGATCGTCGCGCAGCAATGGCCGGGCGCAGATGTGCGCACTACGTCGTTCCTGGCACTCGTTGGTGGCGTGTTCCTGCTGGTACCGGCCAACCGGGTGAGCTGGCGTGGCAGCGGTCTCCCGCGCATCCGTAACCGCTGGCTGGCCCTGCTGGTGCTGGCTGTGGCCGGCATGCTCGCGCTGGTGCTGGGACTGCCGTGGATGCGCCAGGTCATGGGCTTCGCGCTTCCCTCAGGCGCCATTGCCGCCGCGGTGTCGCTGATGGTGGCGGCCATCGCCGCGTGGCTGGGCGCGCTACGCTGGTGGCGCCTCGGGCGAGCGGATTACCAGCACCGGCACGGGTGAGACCCGGATGATCTGCTCCGCGCCGCTGCCCATCAGCACGCGGCCGATGCCGCGCCGCCCGTGCGTGCCCACCACGATCAGGTCGGCGTTCCACTGCTTTGCCGCATCGGCCACCGCTTCGGGCAACCGCTCGCCGAAGTTGTCGTAGAGCACCGTGTCCGCTTCGACGCCGGCCGATTGCGCGGCGGCAAGGCCGTTGGCCAGCACTTTCTCCGCGTTCTCGCGGATCACCTTGATCAGGTCGCCGGACGAGGCGCCGTAGGGATCGAAACCGCCAAGGTAAGCGAGTTCCTCGACCACATGCACCATCCGGACGCGCCCGCCGCCCTGGCGTGCCAGGTTGAGTGACGCCGTGAGCGCCCTGATGGAAGTTTCGCTGCCGTCCAGCGCAACCAGAATTCGCCTGTACATGGGGGCCTCACCTTCTCGAGTTGCCTCAAGTGTGCACCTGTATCGGCCCCGCTGCTTGACCCGCGTCAAGCGATGCGGGTGAGCGAGATGATTGTCATTGCGGGCCAGACCCGCAATCCATGTGAGGCATGCTCGTGCCCCGATGGATGCCGGGTCAAGCCCGGCATGACAATAGTTTATTGATCGACCACGAACCCGTCGAAATGCGGGCGCATGGAGATCGGCTTGGACAGCGGCGGGCGGATCTTCTGGGCGTCCTTCAGCAGATTCATGCCAAGGCCCGGGCCGGTCGGGATGTCCACGAAGCCGTTGTCCGGCAGCGGCACCTTGTCCACGATATTGCTGCCCAGGTGCTCGGGGCGCGATTCGAAGATGCCGGCCTCGAACCCTGTCGCGTACTCCTGGATGGCGAAGTTCGGGATGGCGGCGGCCACCTGCAGGCATGCGGCCAGGCCAATGGGGGACAGCGGGTTGTGCGGCACCACCTGAACCTGGTGCGCCTCGGCCATCGCCGCCACCTTGCGGGCGCCGGTGATGCCGCCGCACAGGCAAACATCGACCCGCGCGTACTCGACTCCGCCTCGCGCCAGCAGCGCCTGGAACTCGTAGATCGTCGCAAAGCGCTCGCCGGTGGCGATGGGAATGTGAATCTTCTCGGCCACGCGCGCCATCGCATCGGCACTCTCCGGGCGGATCGGATCCTCGATGAACATCGGGTGCGTGTCCTCGATACCGCGGGCGAACACGATCGCCTCGGCGGGCGTGAGGCGCCGGTGGAGCTCGATCAGCAGGTCCACGCGATCCCCGACCACCTCGCGCATGCGCTGGGTGTTGTCGATGGCGTCGCGCATCTTCTTGATGTGCGTCTTGAAGTAGACCTGATCGTGCCCTTCGTCCAGGAACGGGTTGAGGTGGCCGAAGGCAGTGAAGCCGGCCTCCATCTTGGCCTTGCACTCCACGAGCATCTTGTCGATCGTGTTCTCGTAGATGTGGCCGTAGATGCGGGCTTTCTTGCGGGCGGCGCCGCCCAGCAGTTCATAGATCGGCACGCCCAGCGCCTTGCCCTTGATATCCCACAGGGCGATGTCGATGGCGGAGATCGCCGCGTTCTCGGCCATTCCCTGGAAGTAGCTGAAACGGTGCATCACGTTCCAGTGATGCTCGATCGCGAAGGCGTCTTTGCCCTCGAGGTATTCGGCAAAGCGCCGGATGCAGGCGCCGGCAGCCTCGATATGGCCCCAGGTTCCGGCCTCGCCGAAGCCGACGATGCCTTCGTCGGTGGACACACGGGCGAACATGAACTGGCCCACGTGCAGGGCCTCGATTTTGGTGATTTTCATCTTGATATTCGTTGATGGGTGGATCAGTCCACCTTGATGCCGGCCTTGTGGATCAGCTCGCCCCAGCGGCGCGCTTCCATCTCGATGTGGCGAGCCGCTTCCTGCGGCGTCATGGACACGGGCTCGGCCCCGGCTGCCAGCAGCTTCTCGCGCACATCGGGGCGTTTGATCATCTTCTGCACTTCGGCGTGCAGATAGGCGATCACGTCGGGTGGCGTGCCCTTCGGCGCCGCAAGGCCGAACCAGTTGGCGATCCGGAATTCCGGGAAGCCGGCCTCGGCGGCAGTCGGCACGTTCGGCAGCGAAGACAGCCGCTTCGTGTGGGCGACTGCCAGCGGGCGCATGCGTCCGGATGCGAGCTGGGCGGACACGGTGGGCGCGGCGGTGATCAGCACTTCCACCTGGCCGCCCAGCAGGTCCTGCACGGCCGGGCCGGAGCCCTTGTACGCCACATGGGTCATCTCGATGCCGGCGACGGCCTTGAGCAGTTCTCCGGCGATGTGCGGACCGCTGCCGGCCCCGCCAGACGCGAAGTTGAGTTTGCCGGGCTGTGCCTTCGCCAGTTCCACCAGCTCGCGCAGGTTCTTCGCCGGCACGTTGGAATTGACCACCAGCACGTAAGGCGCTTCGGCGAACACGGTCACCGGCGCCAGGTCCTTGATCGGGTCGAAGGAGAGCTTGGGAAAGAGCGACGGCACGATCGTTTGCGTCATCTCGTTGGCCAGCAACGTGTAGCCATCGGCCGGCGCCTTGGCGACGTGGCCCGTCGCGATGGTGGTGCTGCCTCCCCCCTTGTTCTCGACGATGAAAGTCTTTCCGGTGGCGGTGCTGAGCGCCTGGGCCGCCATCCGCGCCACGATATCGGTCGTGCCGCCCGGCGCGTAGCCGACGACGAGCGTGACCGGCTTGGAGGGGTACGCCGCCTGGGCATGGCCCAGCAACGGCAGGGCAGAAAGGCCGATGACGACGGAACGGCGCGACAGGGATGACAGCGAATGGTTCACTTAGGGCTCCTTGATGACAGGGCCGCCGGTGCCGGCAGCCAATGCGCAAAACTGTACGACTCATTCAGCTGAATAATCGCTATCGCACTTACACCATTCTTCAACTGGACTTCACAATGAGCATCGCCAATGCCTCGGGGGAGATGGCTTTCTTCCATATGCTGATCCGCTGCGGCAGCCTGTCCGCGGCTGCGCGCGAGCTGGGGCTGACCCCACCGGCGGTCAGCCGGCGGCTGGCGCTGCTCGAGGAGCGGCTGGGCGTGCAGCTGCTCAATCGCACCACGCGCCGCATCAGCCTCACGCCCGAAGGCGAGGAGTACCTGACCGAGGCCAAGCGCATCCTGGCCGACATCGACGATCTGGAGCAGCACCTCAGCCGGTCGACGGCCGAGCCACGGGGGCTTCTTCGCGTCAACGCGACGCTCGGCTTTGGCCGCAGCCACGTGGCCCCGGTGATCTCGAAGTTCTGCAAGGCATATCCCGGTGTGCAGGTGCAGTTCCATCTCTCGGTGACCCCGCCTGCGCTGTCGGAGGACGCGTTCGATGTCTGCGTGCGCTTTGGCGAGCCGCCCGATGCGCGCGTGATTGCCCGCAAGCTGGCGGCGAACCGGCGACTCCTGTGCGCTTCACCCGGCTACCTGGCGCGCAACGGCACACCACGCAGCCCGGCGGACCTGGCGCGCCACAACTGCATCACCATTCACCACGGCGACGATGCCTACGGGTTGTGGCGCCTGAGTTCGGGACGGCGCAGCGAGGCGGTGAAGGTTACGGGGTCGCTCAGCACGAACGATGGCGACATAGCGGTCGCCTGGGCGCTGGACGGCCACGGCATCCTGTTGCGAGCCGAATGGGACATAGCCAAGTACCTGCGCAGCGGACGCCTGCGCCAGGTGTTGGAAAACTATGCGACCCCTGCTGCGGACATCTACGCCGTCTATCCGCAACGGCACCAGAAGTCTCGCCGGGTCACGGCCTTCGTGGACATGCTCAGCACTTCGCTGGATTCGACGGCACGCAAAATTGCAGGCGCGGCATAGCAGGCCGCTCAGATCTGCCCTTTGGCGACCAGCTCCGCGAGCACCGCGCGAGTGTGCTTCACCAGGCTTTTGGAGAGCCTGGAGATCTGCCCGTGATGCGGGATGAGAAGCTGCGCGGCGATCGGAACACTCGTTGTCAGCTTCAACCGGACGACGCCACTCGGTTTTGCATCGATCAGGATGAACGGATCGACCAGCGCAATGCCGATTCCCTGACGCACCATCGACAAGGCCGTCGTGGACTGGCTCACTTCAATCGCCACCCGCCGTTGCTGCCCCCGTTGCTGGAACAAGCGGTCCAGCGCGGCGCCCAGCGGCAGCAGCCGGCTGAAGGAAATGAGCGGAAAGCGCAGGGCATCCTCCAGGTCGATGTGTCCCTTTGCTGCCAGCGGATGTCCGGCCGGCACGATGCCGATGAGCTCGGTCTTGTGCAGCTCGATCACGGTGGAGCCGCGGTAGTTGTCCGGGGACAGCACCAGGCCGAGGTCGGCCTCGTCCATCGCCACCCGTTCGACGACCTCCATGTTCAGCATATTGCGGATCGTCAGCTGCACCTTGGGGTGCGTCGCGAGAAATCGGTCGATCACCCTCGGCAAGAGCGTGTCCGCCAGCACGGGGGTGGTGGCGATCTGGATCGCCCCAGCCTTCATTTCCCGCAGCTCGTCGGCTTGCCGCTGCAGCCGCTCCACGCACTCGAAGATGCGATTGAGTTCCGGCAGCATGGCCCTGGCCTCGGATGTGGGCTGAAGCCGGCCCTGTTTACGGGTGAACAGGGTGAAGCCGATGCGCTCCTCGCAATCCTTCAACAATCGGCTCACGGCCGGCTGTGAAATCCCAAGCTGGCTGGCCGTGTTGGTGACCGAGCCGCTCAGGATGACGGAGCGGATGACCTCCAGCTGGCGCGTCGTAATTGACATAACCCAATGTTATGCCGATTTGTCCTGGAGACCATTGACCCTGGCGATGCGGCTCGTAGCATCAGGACCGATCAGTGCAGGCGGGCCCAATAGATGATTCAGCCCCGAAACACTGGCGTGAGACGGATTACGTTGCGTAAACAGGAGACAAAGCATGACCAGGTCAACGACCACTATCCTCAAACTCTTCGCGTTCGCGGTTGGTGTCGCGGCGCTTCCATTTGCCACGGTGGCGCAGACGAGCGCTCCGCCGATCAAGATCGGCTGGCTGGTAGCACTTACGGGCCCCAACTCGTCTCCCGGCATCGGCTTCGACCGCGGGATCAAGTACGCGGTGGAGGAGGTCAACCAGGCCGGCGGCATCAAGGGCCGCAAGCTCGAGGTTGTCACGCGCGACACCCAGGGCGACCCGACGAAAGCCGTCAACGCCGCACTGGAGCTGATGAACAGGGAAAAGGTCGACTTCATGGTCGGCCCCACCAATTCCGGGGAAGGCCTGGCCACGACGCCGCTGATTGCGCGTAACAAGACGCCGAGCATGGTGTACGGCGTGGTCGACACGCTGATCGACCCGGAAAAGTATCCCTTCACGTTCCGCATCCTTCCCTCCAACAAGCAGTGGACGGACGCGGCGCACAACTACATCCTCAAGAACCTAAATGCCAAGAAGGTCGCGCTGATCGGTGATGCGACGGGCTACGGCACGGCGACGGTCAACCTTTCGGAGCAGGAGCTCAAGCGGCTGGGCGCCACGATCAGCTACAAGGCGCTGATCGAAGCCAACCAGAGCGACGTGAACTCCGACATGCAGAAGGCGAAGAACTCCGGGGCCGAGGTCATACTGGTCTGGAGCGACTCCGCCGCGCTGAATGCGCGCCTCATCAACGCGCGTGCGGAAGCCAATTGGACGGCTCCCATCGTCGGCCACCCGGCACTGGGTTCGGGCGCCATCAAGCCCCTGCTCACGGCGCCGGGCAACTGGAACGCCGTCTACAACATCGGCTACAAGCAGACCAGTTTCGACAAGGCCGGCAAGCTGCCGGACGAGACGAGCAAGTTCCTGGCGTCAGTCGTGGCGAAGAAGGTGCGCGTCGACGACACGACGCTGTGGTGGATCGCGGCCGGCTACGACGCAGTGCAGTTGATCCGGCGCGGCTACGAGACTGCCGGCAGCAGCAAGCCCGAGGACGTGAAGAAGGCGCTCGAATCCCTGCGCGGTTTTGCCGGCGCGTACGGCCGCTACACCTACACCGCGTCAAACCACAACGGCTACGACGTCAACGACATCGTGATGAACCGCGCCGACTCGTTCAAGGACGGCTCCTACACACTGGCGCCCGGGTACGGCCAGTAAGCCGGCAGCACACAGGCGGCGGCGCCATCGGCGGGCGCCGCCACAGCAAGAGGCTTCTCCATGATTCTCAGTATTCTCATCGCGGGTGTCGCCGTGGGCTCGATCTACGCCATGATCGGCATCTGCTACAACGTCATGTACTCGACCTCGAAGGTCCTGAGCTTTACTTCCGGGCAGCTCGGGATGCTCGGCGCCGTCTTCGGCGCATGGCTGATCGGTGACCTGCAGTGGCCGATCTGGATCGGGTTTCCGGCGGCAATGCTGGTCGGGATCGTCTTTTCGATGATCACCGAATTCATTGCCGTGCGGCCTGTGCTGAAGAACCTGGACCAGCACCTGTACGTTCTGAGCACGCTCGCGCTCGCGTTGATGGTGCAGACAGCTGCGGCGATCTGGTGGGGCACGGAGCCCAGGCCCTTTCCGACACTCGTGGGCCTGAGCCCGGCGGGCCTGGCCGAGAAGTACTGGCTGCCGGTGCTGGTATGCGTGTTGACGATGGTCAGCGTCGACCTGTTCTACCGCAAGACGCTGTGGGGCCGGGCGTTTACCGCCATTTCCGAAGACGCGGATGCCGCGCTGGCGCTGGGCATTCCCGAGCGGCGCATGCGCGTCATCAGCTACGTGCTTGCGGGTTTCGTGGGTGCGCTGGCCGGATTTGCGGGGGGGCAGTTGCTGTTCGCATTCTTCGCCATCGGCGCGCTGCTGACGTTCTACGGCTTCATCCCGATCGCCATCGGCGGCATCGGCAGCAACCGCGGCGCCCTGGTGGGTGGCCTCACGGTGGGCATCCTCCAACAGATCGCCAACTATGTCGTGGGTGGCGTATTCGTGGGGGTCGTCACGTTCGCCCTCTTCATCATCGTGCTCGTGCTGATGCCGCAAGGCCTGTTTGGCAGCACCGTAGCCAGGAGAGTGTGATGACAGCCCTTTCGAATGTAGAGATCCCGCCTCAGGCCACGCCGTGGCGCCTTGCGACCCGCCTCGCGCCGGCCGCTGCCGCGCTGGCCGCGGCGGGCCTCTTGCCTGGCGTGGTCGACAACTACTGGATGCAGATCGCGGCCCTCGCGTGCATCTACTGGGTGCTCATCGCCGGACTGAACCTGATCGTCGGCTATGCCGGACAGCTCGCAATCGGCTTTGTCGGCCTGCTTGCCATCGGCGCCTATACGGCGGCAATCCTGTGCGAAAAGCTGGGTGTGCCGGCGCTGGCCGCGCTGGTGGTCGCAGGCTGCAGCGGCGCGTTCTTCGGTTTCCTGATCGGGCTGCCGTCCCTGCGGCTGAAGAACTTCTACTTCGCGATGACGACACTGGGGTTTGCCACCATCGTGACCCAGATCGCCCTCGGCTGGGGCAGCCTCACGGGCGGCGGCATCGGCCTGCCGGGGCCGGTGTTTCCGCCGCCATTCGATACGCCGCTGGGCTTCTACTATCTCGCGCTCGCGATGGCGGTGCTTGCCACCTACGTGCTGCGCAACATCGCGATCAGCAACTTCGGCCGGGGCCTGGTGGCAGTACGGGATGCCGACGTCGCCGCCGAGGCGATGGGCGTGCCCGTCGTGCGACTGAAGCTGGTGACCTTCACCTTCAGCGGCGGGCTGGCCGGCGTCGCCGGGGCACTGTATGCGGCGCGCCAGACGTACATCACGCCCGATGCGTTCACGTTCGATCTGTCGGTGATGTTCTTCATTGCCGTCCTGATCGGAGGCCGCGGCAGGATTGTCGGACCGATGGTGGCGACCGCGGTCCTCACCTTGTTGCCCGAAATCGCGGCGCCGCTCGTGGCCTGGTCCAGCTTCGCCTATGGCCTGCTGCTGCTGCTCGTCGTGCTGCTGCTACCCGGAGGGATGGCGGAGTACATCGACAGGATCTTCAAGAAGCGGTCGGTCGCCGCCCGCATCACGTCTCCCAAGGTAGCGGCGATCGCCGGCGTGATCGCGCGGCCGGACGCCGGCCCCCCGAGTCCGGTCCGGGTCAAGGGCGTCGCCCTTGCCTTCGGCGGTGTTCGCGCCCTCGACGGCGTCGACCTGCTGGTCGAGCCAGGGACGATCCACGGCCTGATCGGTCCGAACGGCAGCGGCAAGACCACCCTGCTCAACGTGATCTCCGGCTATTACGCGCCGAACGACGGAACGATCCGACTCGGCGAAGAAGACATGGCCGGCCTGCCAGTGCAGTCGCGCTCGCGGCTTGGCATCGCCAGGACATTCCAGACCCCGCGTGTGCTGGGCAATCTCAGCGTCCTGGACAATGCGATGCTCGGTGCCTACAGCCACTTCGAGAGCTCGTTTCCGCTCACCGCCCTGGGACTGCCGCGGACCCGGCGCGAGGACCACGCCATCCGCGAACGCGCCTTGCAGGCGCTCACGGCCGTCGGTCTGGCGCATTGTGGGCAGAGCAGGGCGGACCAATTGCAGCACACCGAGCAGCGGTTTCTGGAGATAGCGCGCTGCCTTGTCATGCAGCCGCAGATCCTGCTCCTGGACGAGCCCGCGGCCGGGCTCGCAGCCGACGAGATCGACAACCTGGCAAGCCTGATCACCAAGCTCTCCACGCTGGGTGTCGGCGTCCTGTTGATTGAACATCACACGGACCTGGTGTTCCAGATTTCGCACCATGTCACTGTGCTCAACCTGGGCAAGGTGCTGGCCAGCGGGTCACCCGCCGAAGTCCGCAGCAACAAGGAGGTCATCCATGCCTACCTCGGTACCTGAGGCAAACCGCCCGTTGCTGGCGGTCTCCCAGCTCGCCACGGGTTACGGGCCCTTGCGCGTGATCGAATCGCTCGACATGTCGATTGGAGCCGGCGAGATCGTGGCGCTGGTGGGCCCGAACGGCGCGGGAAAGAGCACGCTGGTGAAGGCGATTTCGTCGCTGATCGCCAAGAGCTCGGGAATGGTCACCTTCGACGGCTGCGATGTCACCGGGCTTTCGCCGCGTGAGTGCGGCAAGCGTGGGCTGGTGCATGTGCTCGAAGGGCATCGCGTGTTCGCGCCTCTCACCGTCGAAGAAAACCTGCTGCTCGCGGCGTTCGACGTTCCGGCCGCGGAGCGGATGGAGCGCGTAGAAGAAGCCTATTCGTTCTTCCCGGACATCGCCAGGAAGCGCCATGACAAGGCGGGAGCCCTCAGCGGTGGCCAGCAGCAGATGCTTGCGGTGGGGCAGGGCATCGTCCGGCGGCCCAAGCTGCTCATTCTGGACGAGCCATCGGCCGGACTGGCGCCCGTTCTGATCGATCGCGTTCTGGAGGTGGTGAAGAGCCTGCGCGCCAAGGGTGCGGCGATCCTGTTGATCGAGCAGGCCGTCGAAAAGGCATTGAGCGTGGCCGACCGCGTCTACGTCATGGTGCATGGAAAGCTGGTCCTGGACACAGACGCACGCTCCGCATCGGCGCACGGAGTTCTGGAAGCCGCGTACCTGGGCTCCACTACAACACATTAGGTAAGGCACTGCATGAAAATCACAGCGATCGAAAGCTCGATCATCTCGATTCCGTTCGACATGGGCGGGCCGCCCCAGCTCTTCGCTGGGCAACGGTGGACCCACATCGAAACCTTGCTGGTCAAGGTGATCACCGACACCGGGGTGGTCGGCTGGGGCGAGGCCTTCGGACATGTGGTGAACAAGGGCACGAAGGCGACGCTGGACACGCTCGTGGCGCCGCTGTTCATCGGGCGCGACCCGCGCAATATCAATGGCCTCATGCGCGACATGCAGCAGGCCTTGCATCTGCTGGGCCGTAACGGCTCGGTCGTCTACGCCCTCTCCGGGATCGACATCGCCTTGTGGGACATTGCCGGCAAGCTGGCGAACCAGCCGATCTACCGGCTGCTGGGCGGCAGCGCGCGCGAAGACCTCACCGCTTACCAGTGCCTGCTGCATTACGACGACAGCTCGGTCCTAGCGCGAAACTGTGCTGCCGGTTACGAAGCGGGCTACCGCCTGCTCAAGCTGCACCAGACCACCCGGGAGGATTTCCTGGTGGCCAAGGCGGCAGTCGGGCCCTATGCGCACGTGATGTTCGACGTCAATTGCCCATGGACCGTCGAGGAGGCGGTGCGCATGGCAACATCGCTCAAGGACGACGGGGTGTACTGGTTTGAAGAGCCGGTGTGGCCGCCCGAAGACCATGCGGGCCTGGCCCGTGTACGCCGGGAGGGCATTCCGATAGCCGCCGGAGAGAACGCGGCGGGGCTGTTCGACTTCAAGAGCATGATGGACGCGGGCGCCATCGACATCGCGCAACCCAGCGTGATCAAGGTCGGCGGCATTACCGAGTTCCGCCGCATCGCGGCCCTGGCGGACGCGTACGGCGTCAAGGTGGTGCCGCACTCGCCCTACCTGGGGCCGGGCTTGATGGCAACGCTGCACCTTGCGGCTGCCATGCCCGGCAACCCGCCCATCGAGTACCTGTGGATGGAGACCGAGAGCCAACTCTACGGTGACTACACGGTCCGAAAGGGGCGCATCCCGGTGCCGCAGGGTCCGGGTCTCGGCTGCGACCCAGACCCCGCCGTCATGCAGCGATACTGCACCGCCGGACCCACCGTGATTCGCTGAAGGAGACGCGCTCATGAAAATCACCGGCCTCTCCACACAAGCCGTCGTGCTTCCGATGGCGGCGCCCATCCGCAGCGCACTCGGCGGAATTTCCAGCTTCGGCTGCATCCTGGTACGTATCACCACGGATGCAGGTGTGACGGGGGAGAACCTGGTCTTCACCCTCAACAACGTACGCACCCGCGTGCTTCAGGAGATGGTGCAGAGCCTCTCTCCGTTGATCGAGGGGTGCGATCCCGGTCACATCGGCGGCTTCTGGTCGCGTGCCTGGAAGGACATCAATTTTGTCGGCCATAAAGGAGTGTCGGTGGTCGGCATCTCCGCGGTGGATGGCGCGCTGTGGGACATCGCGGGCAAGGCCTGCGGGTTGCCAATTTACCGTCTGCTCGGTGGCCACAGTGCGGCCGTTCCGGCGTATCACAGCGGCGGGATGTGGTTGTCGAGTTCGATCGACGAGTTGACGCGGGAAGCCGAGAGCTTTGTCGGCCAGGGCTTCAGGGCGATGAAGATGCGGCTGGGCAGCGCAACGATGGCCGAAGACGTAGCGCGCGTGCGGGCGGTGCGCGAGGCCATCGGGCCGGAAGTGAAGCTGATGGCGGACGCCAACCAGGGCATGACCGTCAGCAGCGCCATCCGGCTCGGGCGCATGCTGGAGGAATTCCACCTCACGTGGTTCGAGGAGCCGCTGCCGGCCTACGATCTTGAAGGCGTCGCTCGCGTGGCAGCGGCGCTGGACACGCCAATAGCCAGCGGAGAGACCGAGTACACGCGCTACGGATTCCGGCAGATGCTCGAACTGAAGTCGGCCGACATCCTGATGCCGGACCTGCAGCGGGTGGGCGGGGTGACCGAGTTCGTGAAGGTCGCCCACATGGCGGAGGCTTTCGACGTGCCCGTGTCGAGTCACCTGTTCAGCGAAACGAGCCTCCAGGTGCTTGGCGGCCTCGCCAACGCAAACTATCTCGAGTACATGCCCTGGTTCTCCGCGCTGTACAACGAGAAGCTGCAGTTCGACCAGGGCAAGGCCCTCGTCCCCGAACGCCCAGGCTGGGGCGTCACGTTCAATTGGGATTACATCAAGTCGCTCGAGCCCTGCTGAGCGCAGCGGGCCCCTAGCTAGCGCCCGATTCGCCGCGTCACGCCGATGGTCCAGGAGGAATCGCCCGGCCCGTGCAGTCGGTGCGCGCGGCTGGCATCGAATGTCCAGTCCTCGGTCGCGGCCCAGCGCAGGCCGGCGCGCACGAAATGCGCCTGCTGCTCGACGTAGCGCTCAGCCGTGAGCGACCAGCGCTCGCGCGGCCACCACTCCACGGATACGCCCGCACGGTTCTCGTCGCCGCCCGCATGGACGAAGTCACGGCCGGCGTTCAGGTGGAGCGCGACGTCCTCGCGCGGCTCCCACGTGGCCAGTGCCACAAGGGTGGTGGCCTGGTAGCGAGGCCGCACGCGCGCCTGCCAACCCGGTGAGAGTGAAATACCGGCGCTGAAGCCCGGCGTCAATTCGGTGGCCCACTTCGCCTGCAGTGCGTAAGCTGTCTCGCTGGCCCCGCGCTCACGCGCGTATTCCGCGGACGCTCCGAGTTCGACCGGGCCTACGCGGCAGGCGCCGCCAGCGTGCAACAGGCGCTGGCCGCCGCGCGAACGCGTCAACCAGCCCTCGGCTTCGCAGGTGTCCGGCTCGAGGATGGCGGCGTCGTCCAGCGAGTGGTGGCCTCCGGCGGCAAAGGCCGCACCGGTCACCAAGCCGAGCGACAGGGCCAAAGTGCGCGCGAGATGATTCAGGCGCGTGGCAGTTGCGTAGTGCATTCGTTCTTCCATCTCTTCCGTAATGAGATTGAGTCTAGCTTGCGTTTCGGCAAGCACGGCTTGGACGCCGTTGATCCTCGTCAAGGCTCCATGGCCTCGCGTGCCCTACCTTGCATGGGAACTCACCGACTCCTCATGACACCCTTGTTCACCGATCGCGCCGCCGCAGGCCGGCAGCTCGCCACTCTGCTGCAGGCCTACGCAGGCCGAACCGACGTGGTGGTCCTCGGGCTGCCGCGCGGCGGCGTGCCGGTGGCCAGGGAGGTCGCGCGCGCACTGCGACTTCCGCTGGACCTGTTGATTGCCGCCGACGGCCTGGAGCTGATCCGGCTGCAGGCGCTTTACCGCGGCACGAGACCGCCGGTTCCCTTGGAAGGGCGCACAGTCATCGTCGTGGACGATGGCATCGCCACCGGCAACTCCATGCGCAATGCGTTGAAGACCCTGCGCGGCGCCAGGCCCGAGTGGGTCGTCGTAGCGGTTCCCGTCGCGCCGCCGGAGGCGCAGTTCCGCATCGGCACCACCGCGGACGAATTTGCGTGCCTGGAGTGTTCGCCCGATTTCGACCTGGTGGGCCAGTGTTATCGCGACTTCGCCTCGCCTACGGACGACGAGGTGCGCCGGGCGCTGGACTGAGCGCCGGCGTGGATACCTCTTGCTTGACGCCGGTCAAAACGCGAAGCGCGGCCGCGTTCCACAGTGAATGCATGACGTTGCGCTTTCCCCTCTCGCTCGGCCTGTGCGGCGTGCTCGCGGCATGCGGCTCGATGCTGCCGCGTGGCAGCACCGACACACCGCCAGGCTTTGCCAGTTTCGAGGAAGCCCAGGCCGCGGTGCAACGTATCGCTCCGCTGCAGACCCCAACGTCGGAGCTCCCCAAGCTCGGGTTCGACCCGGTGGCCGGCCCCAACGTGACGCTGATTCCTTACCCGGACATCGTGGGACGGCTCGCGCCCCATCCAGGCGTGCCGTACGAGAAACTCGACGTGGGCATCCGCCGGTGCATCGAGGCGCAGACTGCGTGCCGCGGCTACGTGTTCCACCACGAGCGGCAGGACCGGCGCCGCGAGGGCAGCTTCTGGCTTGATTTCCTGAACGTGCGGCGCACGACCTACATCAAGGGCTGGTGGTTCGACGCGTTGATCGTGGTCACCGACGGCACCGTGCTCTTCCGCAACTACGCGGGTCAGGCCAGCACTGACAAGGTCGATCGGCAGGTCAACCCGCTTGGGCCCTTCCAGCCAGCGGGAGAATCCGCAGGTTCTGTGCTCATTCATTAGGAAATTCGTTTTTATTTGGGCGACATCCGCTGACTTTTGAGGGAGATCAACACATGTCATACTGATGTGTGTTTGCTCCCTTGAAAAAAAGCCTCACAGCCCTCGACCTCGGCACCGATCCCGGCAACGCAGCGGCGCTGCTTGCCGGCCTGCTCGACTCCGCGATGGACGCCATCGTGACCGTCGATGAGGAACAGAAGATCGTCCTGTACAACCGCGCCGCCGAGAAGATCTTCGGTTGGCCGCGCGATCAGATCCTGCGCCAGCCGCTCGAAAAACTGATTCCCCAGCGGTTCCGTGCCACTCATGCGGAACACGTGCACAAGTTCGGCACCACGGGCGTCACCTCGCGCCGCATGGGCGCGCTCAACGTCATCTATGGCCTGCGCGCGAGCGGCGAGGAATTCCCGATCGACGCTTCGATCTCGCAGCTCGCCACGCCCCAGGGCAAGCTCTACACGGTGATCCTGCGCGACATCACGCTGCGGCTGCAGGCGGAGGAGCGTCATGCACGCCTGGCCGCACGGCTATCGGGCCTGTTGGACTCGGCCATGGACGCCATCATCACGGTGGACGAATCGCAGCGCATCGTGCTGTACAACCGCGCCGCCGAGAAGATCTTCGGCTGGACGACGGAGGAGGCCCTGGGCCAGTCGCTGGCCAAGCTCATGCCCGAGCGGTTCCGCGGCGGGCATGGCGCCTATGTCCAGCGCTTTGGCTCCACGGGTGTCACCTCGCGTCGCATGGGCGACACCACTGTGGTCTACGGACGCCGCGCCGACGGCGAGGAATTCCCCATGGAAGCGTCGATCTCCCAGCTGAAGACGGCCGATGGCAAGCTGTTCACGGTGATCCTGCGCGACGTGACCGAGCGCGTGCGCGCGCAGGAGGAGCGCAGCGCTTTCGCTGCCGCGGCGCATGCCATCCGTGAAGAGGAAAAGACCCGCGTCGCCCGCGAACTGCACGATGAGCTCGCGCAATCGTTGACGGCGCTGAAGATGGACACGATCTGGGTGCGCGATAACGCCGCCACGGCCCCGGACATGCTTCAAACCAAACTGGCGGAGATGCTTTCGATGCTCGACAGGGCCGTGGCATCGACGCGCCGCATCGCCGCAGACCTGCGTCCCCTGATGCTGGACGACCTGGGCCTGGTGCCGGCCATCGAATGGCTGGTCTCCAATTTCAGCCAGCGCTCGGGGGTTGCGGCCACGCTCAAGGCCGACGAGGAGCTCGAGCTGCGCGAACCGTACGCCACGGCAGTTTTCCGCATCGTGCAGGAGTCCCTGGTCAACGTCGGCAAGCACGCCGCGGCGACTGAGGTGACCGTGTCCATCGAGCAGGTGGGCGATGCGGTCGAGCTCGTGGTGCAGGACAATGGCAAGGGCTTCGTGACCAGCGCGCCACGCAAGCCGCAGTCCCTGGGCCTGATGGGCCTGCGCGAGCGCGCCCAGTTGCTCAGGGGCAGCGTCAGCATCGATAGTGAGCCGGGGGAGGGCACACGCGTGAGCGTACGCATTCCCATGGACGGGGTGAAGCTCGCATGATCCGCATCGTGATCGCAGACGACCACGCGATCGTGCGCGAGGGCCTCAAGCGGATCGTCTCCGAGATCGCGGACATGCAAGTGATTGGAGAGGCGGCCGACGGCACGGAGGTGATGCAGCGAGTGCGCGAACTCGACTTCGACATCCTCGTGCAAGACCTGTCCATGCCGGGGCGCAGCGGGATGGAACTGATCAAGCTCGTGCGCGCCGAGAAACCCAAGCTGCGCATCCTCGTGCTGTCCATGCACCAGGAGCTGCAATACGCGGTGCGCGCGATCAAGTCCGGCGCCAGCGGCTACCTCACCAAGGAAAGCGCGCCGGCGCAGCTCGAACAGGCGATACGCAAGATCGCGGGCGGCGGCGCCTATGTCACACCCGAGGTCGCCGAGCAGCTCGCGCTCGGCGCGATGCCGGGCAGCACGGCCAATCCGCACGAATCGCTCTCGGATCGCGAGTTCGAGGTCTTCCGCATGCTCGCGGCCGGCGAATCGGTGACCGACATCGCCACGCGGCTGAAGCTGTCGGTCAAGACCGTCAGCACGCACAAGGCCAACCTGATGCACAAGATGGGCCTGCAGAACGCGAGCGAACTGGTGCGCTACGCGATCAAGCACGGGCTGGCCGACAACCTCGACGCCTGAGGTAATTGCGGCAACGCATCCTTGACGCCGGTCATGGCATCGGCGCGGCGGTGGCGTAAGGTTTCCTTCAAGGGCGCTTTGCCCCAAGGAGCCGCCATGAAGCAAACAATCACCCAATTGCTGGTCCACGTGGACGCCTCGACGCGCAGCGCCAGGCGGCTGGAAGTGGCATGTTCCGTCGCCAAAGCCAACGGCGCGGCCGTGACGGCCCTGTACGCCGTGACGCCGTCGGTGCTGGAGCTACCCTATGTGCCCGAGGCGGGCCCGAGCGTGGCGACGGTGCTTGCCGACATCGACGAGCAGCGGCGTGCCACTGCCCGCGCGGCATTCGACAAGGTGCGAGTAACGATGGGCGTGCCCCTCAGCTGGGCCGAGGTGGGAGACGCGCCCATGCTGGCCGCTTTCTCGCGGCAGGCCCTGTACGCCGACCTGCTGGTGCTGGGGCAGCACGACCCGTCGGACGCCTCGGCTGCCGGTGTGCCGGGCGACTTTCCGGAACACGTGATCGCCACCAGCGGCAAGCCCGCGCTCGTCTTGCCTTACCAGTCACAGACGGCGGCCGTGGGCCAGACCGTGGCGGTGGCCTGGAAGCCCACGCGCGAGTGCGCCCGGGCCGTGAGTGCCGCAGTGCCCCTGATGCAGCGCGCCCGCCGCGTCCATGTGCTCTCCTGGCCCACCGGGGACGACGACATCATGGGCGACCGGCTCGGCCTCGAGCGCTACCTCAAGCAGCGCGGCATCGAGCCGATCTGGCACCGCGAAGGCGTCGGCGAGCCGAACTTCCTGGGCGAGCTGTTGCTCTCGCGTGCTTTCGA
>JAQZBU010000052.1 GCA_029237735.1 Ramlibacter sp.
GCGCTACCTCAAGCAGCGCGGCATCGAGCCGATCTGGCACCGCGAAGGCGTCGGCGAGCCGAACTTCCTGGGCGAGCTGTTGCTCTCGCGTGCTTTCGATCTGGACGCTGACCTGCTGGTGATGGGATGCTACGGCCACAGCCGTGCCCGCGAATGGGTGCTGGGCGGGACGTCGCGCACGGTGCTGCGGTCGATGACAATGCCGGTGCTGATGGCGCATTGACTGCGCCGCCCAGTGTGAGAAGAAGCTGACCCGGGTCACTGCCCTCAGCTGACAACAGCTCTGCTGGGCCTCCTGCGGATAGCTTCCGACGCCGCCTTGAAGGCTGCTTGCGTCTTCTGCTTCAAGTTTTGCACCTCCGCCTCCATCGCGCTCGTATCCCCCTGCGGCTGCGTTGATTTCAGGGACAGAAGGTTCGATTCCATGAGCTTGCATTGCCTGGACAGGCTCGCCCATGCGTCCAGGACGTCGTAAATCTCTTTCATCATGAACTTCCCAAAAACTGCTGGTGTTCGTCACTCGAGGTGTTCGTCGCGTCAGAATTTCCAGGCTGCGACGTCTGCACACCCTAGCGCCCATCGCGTTGAGAAACAAGGCGTCCTACACGATGACGAGGCGACCGCCTACATGACCTGCTGGTGGCGCACCCGGCGGTGACCGAGATGGTGCTTGGGGCGCAGGCCGGCCCTAGCTCATCCTGGCAAGATTGACGAGCGTCAATGCATTCCTGCGGGGTGGGCGTATTGTGCGTTGCAATGCAGCCTTGCGCGGCGCTCCAAACGATGGACATGACAACCAAGCCCGAATGGATACTGATCGCCAATACGACGCGCGCTCGGGTGTTACAGCAGCAGTCGTCCATGATCGAGGTCCTCGAGAGCTTCGTGCATCCCGCGGGGCGTGGGCATGCCACGCCACGACTTCCGGATCCGCGTGAGAAGGCATACACCCGATTCGCGCAGGAGTTGGCGCAGTACCTCGAAGCAGAAGCGCGCCAGGACCACTTCGCATCGCTTGTCATACTGGCGCCGCCGCCTTTCCTGGACGAGTTGCGCGCGGCGCTGGGCAAGTTCACGGCTCGACTGTTGGTAGGCACCGTCGAGCGCGATCTCACGAGCTGGGGCGTCGCCGAACTGGGACGCCAGGTATCGCGCGAGCTGGCCGCCGTAACGCACTGAAGCGGCTTTCGGACGGCCTTCGGCGATTCGGGCGCTGTCAGCTGAAGCGCGTGAGCAACTTCTGCACGTCGGCCATCAACGGCTCCAGCTTCGCATGGCTCTTGGCCCCCGGCTGCATGGCCTGCAACTCCTGTTCGAGCAGGCACATCGTCATGCGCACGTAGGTGCTGTCGAGCGCCTTGCGCACGGCGGAGAACTGCTGCGCGATGTCCAGGCAGGGCGAGTTTTCCTCGAGCATGCGTTGCACTCCGCGCAGCTGGCCCTCGGCACGCTTGAGCCGGCTGAGGATGTCGGCGCGGGCCGATTCGTTGGTGAGCGTTGCCATCATTTCAAACGCAGGCCTGCTGCGTCCCATACTTCGACGGTCACCACGATACCCTGTCCGACGCTCTGCGTCACCGTGCAGAACGACTCGAACTGGCCGAGAGCTCTGTCCAGGTGCTCCAGCGTCGGCCCTTCCACGCCCAGCGTGATCACGGCCTTGATCGACTGCACCCGCAGGCGGCCCTGATCGTTGCGCCCCACGTTGGCCTCCACGGTGCAGGAAATCGGTTCGGGCTTCTGCTTGTATTTGCGCAGCGCGAACAGCAGCGAATCCGCGAGGCAGTTGCCGACGGAAGCCGCCAGCAGCTGCACGGGCGACGGCCCCGCGCCCGATCCGAGCGGCGCCGGTTCATCGGCCACCAGCTCGGGCACCGAGCCCCCGAAGCGCACGCCGAAGCGGTAGTCCTGCTGCTGCGAAAGTTCGACGCGTACGAGTTCTTCGCTCATGGTGCTTCAGCTCCCGCAAGCGCCGGTGCCCTCTGGCACGCCCAGCTTGCGCAGGATGGTGCCGAGCGGGCAGAACTTCGTGAACCCGAACTGGAACAGGTTGAAGCCGACAAAGGCGGTTACGGCCAAAGCCCATTGGCTGACGAACAGCGGGCTGCCCTCGATGCCCATGGCGAGCGATGCGAGGATGAAGATACCCGCGAAGATGCGGATGTAGCGTTCGACGGTCATGGAGTAGCTCCTTCTGGTGATGAAATTTCGTGGCGCTTGCGATAGAGCGCGTAGTAAAGGACAGGGATGACCACCAGCGTGAGCAGGGTGGACACCAGGATGCCGAAGATGAGCGACACGGCCAGGCCGTTGAAGATCGGGTCGTCCAGGATGAAGAACGCGACCTGCAACTCGATGAAGTCCACCAGCAGGATGGAATTGCGCACGATGATGCCGGCCAGCGCGATCATGCCGATCATGCTGGTGGCGGTGAACTGCGCGCCCAGCAGCGCGTGGCCCGGCATCACCCCGATGATGGTGAGCGGGATGGGCGCCATGATCACGAGCGGCGTCAGGTAGCTGCGGAACTGCGCGACCACCAGCAGGTAGATCAGCAGCAGCCCGACCGCGTAGGCCGCGCCCATGTCGCGGAAAGTTTCGTAGGTGATCTGGGACTCGCCGTCCCACTTGATAGCGTAGCCGCGCCAGGGGTCGGCGGGCTGGCGGATCCAATACTCGCCCAGTGGCCCGGCGCCGGGCAAGCCCGCGGCGTCCAGCCGGGAGCGGATCGAAGCCAGGCCGTACAGGGGCGAGTCGGGCAGTCCACCGCTGGCGCCCTCGGCGCGCAGCCCAACGTCGCCGAACACGTAACTCACGTGCTTCAGGTCCTTGGTAAAGAGCGGCTTGTCAATTACGCCACGGTCTACACGCACCAGTTCCGACAACGGCACCATCCGGCCCGACGCCGAGCGCATCGGCAAGGCGAGCAGCGAATCGAGCCCCACCTGCGATTCGAGCGGCAGCTGCAACCGCACGGGGATGGGGTACTTGCTCTGGCCATCATGCAGGTAGGCGGCGTCGGCACCGTTCAGCGCCGAGTGCACCGTCTGCGCGACAGCGGAGACCGGGATGCCGAGCGATTCCGCGCGCTGCCGGCGCACGGCCAGGTGAACCTGCGCCGCGTCTTCCTTCAGGCTCGTGTCCACGCCCACGATGTCGGGTGTGCCCTTGAACGCCTGCGCGACGCGTTGCGCGACTTGCTGGCGCCCGGCCTCATCGGGGCCGTAGACCTCCGCAACGAGCGGGCTCATCACCGGCGGGCCCGGCGGCACTTCGACGATCTTCACCCGGGCCTGGTGGCGCGCGCCGATCTCCTCGAGGCCGGGGCGCAGCCGCTGCGCGATCGCGTGGCTTTTTTCCTTGCGGTCGCTCTTGTCGGCAAGGTTGACCTGCAGGTCGCCTTGCTCTGCATCGGCCCGCAGGTAGTACTGGCGCACCAGCCCGTTGAACGTGATCGGGCTGGCTGTGCCCGCATACCCCTGCAGGTCGCGCACCTCGGGCTGCTTTGCCAGGAAGGCCCCCATCTCGTGGAGGGCCGAGGCGGTGTCCTCCAGCGGGGTGCCGGCGGGCATCTCCACCACCACCTGAAACTCGCTCTTGTTGTCGAACGGAAGCATCTTGAGGACAACCAACTGCACGACGGCAAGGCCCACCGACAGCAACAAGGCGGCGACGATGCCTGCAAGCAGGACCCAGCGCTTGCGAGAGCTGGCCAGCAGCGGCGTCAGCAGCCGCGTGAACAGGCCTTGCAGCCGCGTTACCCAGCCAGGTGCGTGGCCGGTGGCCTCGGCGGGGCCGTGAGGCTTGATCAGCTTGAGCGCGAGCCACGGCGTCACGGTGAACGCGATAGCCAGCGAGATGGCCATGCCCAGGCTGGAGTTGATCGGGATCGGGCTCATGTACGGGCCCATCAGGCCGGAGACGAATGCCATTGGCAGCAGCGCGGCGATGACGGTGAGCGTCGCCAGGATCGTCGGGCCACCCACTTCGTCCACCGCACCGGGAATGATGTCCGCCAGCGAGCGACCGGGGTGCAGCTGCTGGTGGCGGTGGATGTTCTCTACCACGACGATGGCGTCGTCCACCAGGATGCCGATGGAGAAAATCAGGGCGAAGAGGGAGACGCGGTTGAGCGTGAAGCCCCAGGCCCAGGATGCAAAGAGCGTGGCGGTGAGGGTGAGGATCACCGCGGCGCCCACGATGGCGGCTTCGCGGCGCCCGAGCGCCAGGCCGACCAGCACGATGACCGATGCCGTCGCGAAGGCGAGCTTTTGGATGAGCTTGTTGGCTTTCTCGGCCGCCGTTTCCCCGTAGTCGCGCGTGACCGTTGTCTCGATGTTGGCGGGAATGACGGAGTTGCGCAATGCATCGACACGCTGGCGAGCCGCGCCCGCCACGTCCACCGCGTTCTCGCCGGGTTTCTTGGTGACGGTGATCGTGACGGCGGGGTAGACCTGGCCGATCGCGTCCGGGTTGCCCGACGCGGCTCCAGGCGTTTGCCAGACGTAGCGCTGCGGCAGGCGCGCGCCGGCCTCGATGCGGGCGACCTCGCGCAGGTACAGCGGCTTGCCATCGCTCACGCCCACCACGAGCGAGGCGATGTCGTCCTCGGAGCGCAGAAACTCGCCTGTTCCCACGGTGAGCATCTGCGCGTCGGCTTGCGACGCGTCGAGCACCGTGCCCGAGGGCATGCCTGTGTTGGCTGCGGCGAGCGTGGCCTTTAGCCCGAGCAAGTCGACATGCCGGTCCCGCATGCGCACCGGGTCCAGCCACACGTGGATCGCACGCCCCGGCCCGCCGATGGTCTGCACCTCGCGCGTGCCGGGAACGGCCTTGAGCTCCGCTTCCATGGTGCGCGCGACGCGCTCGAGATCGTCGGCGGCCAGCACATCGCGGCTCCAGAGCGTCACGGCCAGTACCGGCACATCGTCGATGCCCTTGGGCTTGACGATGGGCGCCAGCGCGCCGAGGTCGCGCGGCAGCCAGTCCTGATTGGCGTTGAGCACGTCGTACAGGCGCACCAGCGCCTCGGTGCGCGGCACGCCCACCTTGAACTGCACGGTGAGAACGGCCAGGCCCGGCCGGGCGACGGAGTAGGTGTGCTCGATACCGGCGACCTGCGACAACACCTGTTCGGCCGGGCGCGCCACCATGTTTTGTACGTCGGTGCTGCTGGCGCCCGGGAAGGGGATCAACACGTTCGCCATCGTCACGTTGATCTGCGGCTCCTCCTCGCGCGGCGTGACGAGCACGGCGAACAGGCCCACCAGCAGCGCGACGAGCGCGAGGAGCGGAGTGATCGCGTTCGACTGGAAAGCGGCGGCGATCCGCCCGGAGACGCCGAGGCGGTGCGCGGTGGAAGTGTTGGTTTGCGGGTTCATGGCAGCTCGCCGCTCAAGGTGCCATTGCAGGCCGCGCGCCGGCCAGGCCCGCCTTCACCGGGTCCAGCGCCACCAGCTCGGACGCGCCGAGGCCGGCCAGCACTTCCATGCCCGCCGCGCCATGGTCGGCCCCCAGGCGCACGGCCTTGAGCACGAAGCCCGCGCCGCCCGGCGCCGCGACATACACGGCCGTCAGTTCCCCGCGGCGCAACACGGCAGAGGCGGGGATCACGAGGCGTTTTTGCGAGCCGCCCGCGAAGCGCACGTGGACCTGCTGGCCCGGCGCCACCGAACGGGACGCGGCGGCCGGCAGTTCGAGCCGCCATTCGAGCGTTTGCGCGACCGGGTCGGCGGCAGGCAGCATGGTGCGCGAGACCGGAGTGATCCATTGGCCCTTGCCGGAGCCCTCGTCCAGCATGACATCCACTTGCGAAGCCGCGCGCGCTTCGGCCGCGCGCGAGGCGGGCACCTGCACCACGACGCGCAGGGGCAGGGGCGCGTATAGCGTCAGCAAGGGCTTGCCGGGCACGGCGAGGTCACCGGATTGCACCAGCGTCTCGAGCACCCAGCCGTCGTACGGCGCCGTGACCTGCGTGAAGCCCTGCGCGATGGCCGACTGGCGCTGGCCGGCGGCTGCCTCGTCGCGGCCGGCCTGCGCGGCGTTGAAGGCGGCTTGCGCGGTGTCGAGCGCGGCCATGCTGACGAAGCCTTTGGATTGCAGTTCACGCGTGCGCTCGAACTGGGATCGGGCGTTGCGCAGGGCGGCCTCGGCCTGTGCCGCCTGTGCCTGGCTGCGCTGCAGGCCGGTGCGTGTCTCGCGATCGTCGATCGTGGCGAGCACCTGGCCTGCCCGCACGGAGTCGCCTGCCTTGACGGCAAGCCGGGCGATGCGGCCGCTGGCCTGGGAGGCCACGGTGCTTTGCGTGACGGGCTCCACGACTCCGTCGAATTCGAATCCGGCCGCGACGGCCTGCAAGCCCGCCCTGGTCACAGGCACCTCGACGGCCGGCGCTGCCGCATGAGCGGCCCCCGCGAGCGCGAGCGCCGCAAGGAGTGAAGCAAAGGAGTATTGGGAATGCATGGTGGTTGTGTCGGGTTTGCGGGGCGATCTTAACATACTCCCCCCAGTATCGCAAAAGAGAAACCCGCCGGGCCGTTCACACGGGCGGCGGGTCGGTGGAGACTCCGGCGGGCTGGAAGCGTCCGACCGGTCTGATGTCGTCTCCGCCCATCCCGGCGTGTTCGACGCCGGATCGATCCAGGCCGCGGGGTTACGCCCCTTGGCCCTTCGCCGCTGAGGCCTTCAGCCTCACGTCGGCCTGTTTTCAATCTAGTCGCTTGTGCGCGGATTTCCTTGACCTGCGTCAGTGCTGGGTCGAGTCGGTCCTACAGCTTCGTCGGAACACTGCTGGGGCAATCGGCGCTGCTTCCGACAGACCACCGCAACGCGTGGTCCTAGATTGTTGTTGGTGAACTTCAACAGGAGACATCCATGGACATGTTCGGCACGCAAGACTGGGAATTGCTGGGCTCGATCGTCATCATCGCGTTGCTGGCCCTCGTCGCGTTCTTCGTATGGCGCAGGAACGAGTCGCAGGGGCTGGTCGACCGCTTCGGTCCGGAATACAGCCGGGCTGTAGACGATCTGGGCAGCCGGACGAAGGCCGAAGCCGAGCTGCGTGCACGCGAGAAGCGCGTTGCCAAGCTCGACATCGTCCCGCTCACGCCGGCCGAGGCTGAGCGGTTCACGCGCGAGTGGCTCGCCATCCAGGGCCGCTTCGTCGACAACCCCAAGGGCGTGCTGGCCGATGCGGACCGCCTGGTGCGCGAGCTGATGCAAAAGCGCGGCTACCCGATGGGAGATTTCGAGCGCCGTGCAGCCGACATATCAGTGGACCATCCCGGCGTGGTGGAACACTATCGCGCCGCCCAGGCAATCACTACGCTCGAGCGCGCGGGCGACGCCGATACCGAGGCCCTGCGCAAAGCCGTCGTGCACTACCGTGCACTTTTCGATGATCTGCTCGAAGTCCGGCCGGACGAAAGAGCTCCCGCCAAACACATGGAGGCCCATTCATGAACACCGACGCCATCGACACCGAAAAGACCCTGAGCACGGCCGACTTTGCCGCAGCGGGTGACAGATCTGCTCGACGCGTGGAGCGCGAAGATCGCGTAAGCCGCGAGGTGGCTGACGCCGACGGCGATGGCGCCATCGAGCAGCACGAGCGCGAGGAACTCGCCGCGCTCTTCACGCCCGAGCTGGCGGGCGATTTCCGCTCACGCTGGGACGCGGTGCAGATCGGCTTCGTGGACGATCCGCGCATGGCCGTGCAGAAGGCGGACGAGCTCGTCGCGCAGGTCATGAAGAACCTGGCGGAGAGCTTCGCGGACGAACGGCAACGCTTCGAGGAGCAGATGAGTGCCACCGACGGCGGGGCCTCGACCGAGAACATGCGCGTGGCGCTGCGTAGGTATCGTTCGTTCTTCCAGCGGTTGCTTTCGCTATAGCTATGGCACTCCGCGGCGACCCGTGGGACACAGCACATTCTTGGGCAGGTCGCCGTGGATGAACTGTGTCTCTTCCTCCTGGGTGGCCAGACGAATCTGGACCACCCGGGCCCGCGACCCGTACAGGTCGCGCAGCTCGGCCGCCAGCACTGCGTGGCCGTCGGCGCTCTCGCGCAGCGGTTTGATCCAGCGGCGAGGACGGCCGTCGTAGGTGAAATCTATCAACCAGAGGCGGCTCGTCTTGTAGAACGGGGCCATGCCGCAACGATAGCGCTGCCGCATGCCCCGCGCAAGCAAGCGGATCAGCGCATGCGATGCCCGCCGCCCATGCGGTAGCCGCCCATGGGGCCCATTCCGCGGTCGGCGATGGCCCGCTGTTCGGGCGTGAGCACGGCGTAGAGATCTTTCACGGCGGCCGTGTGGGCCTGCATCCCGGCCTGGCGCTGCTTGAACATCGCCTCGCGTTGCGCGGCCCAGTCAGGGGCCGTGGTGCCGGGCTGCGCGTTCTGCATCAGCGCCTGCATCTGGGTGCGCATGGCCTGCATGGCGGTGGCCTGCTGCGCGACGGCCGCTTCATAGGCCTTCCACGCTGCCTCCTGCGCCGGCGTGATCTTCAGTTCGGCCTTGAGCTGCGCCGTGCGCGCGCTGGCAGCTGCCGACATGTCGGCCGGGCCCATCCCGCGGCCCATGCCGGGGCCCATGCCCATCCCGTGACCGGGGCCCATACCAGGACCCATCCCGTAGCCGGGACCCATGCCGGGGCCCATGCCCTGACCCGGTCCCCAGCTGCCGCCCGGGTGCGCGTACACCGTTGCGGCGAGCGCGAGTGACAACACGGCGGCGGCGCCTGTGATGATCTTGTAGGTGCGTTTCATATCCAACTCCTGTCTGTTTCGCCGCGCGGAAGCCGCGTGGCCCATACATTGCACCGCTCTCATGTAAGCGCGGAATGTCGGGCAGGGCGATTTTTGTCGCGCACAGCGACAAGCCGCGGGTTTGACATGCTGTGTTACCTTCCCGTTCGACAGCACGCCGGCTCGGCGCTGTAATTGCAGACATGGACCGCACCGACCACATCCTCATCGTCGACGACGACGCCGAGATCCGCACGCTCCTGGGCCGCTACCTCGAGAAGAACGGCCTGCGCGTCGTCACGGTGGCCGACGGCAAGGCAATGTGGCAGGCGCTGGAGAGGGGCGCCTTCGACCTGATCGTGCTGGACCTGATGCTGCCGGGCGAGGACGGCCTGACCTTGTGCCGCAACCTGCGTGCGCGCTCGGACATGCCGGTGATCATGCTGACGGCCCGCGGCGAGGAGACCGACCGCATCGTGGGCCTCGAGATGGGCGCCGACGACTACATTCCCAAGCCGTTCAGCGCGCGCGAACTGCTGGCGCGAATCAAGGTCATCCTTCGCCGCGTGCGCAGCTTGCCGCCCAACCTGCGCCCGGAGCCGGGCCGCGAGATCCGGTTCGGTCAATGGGTGCTGGACACGACGCTGCGCCAGCTCGTCGCGCCCGACGGTGTGGTGACCCCCATCGGCGGCGCCGAATACCGGCTGCTGCGCATCTTCCTGGACCACCCCAACCGCGTGCTCAATCGCGACCAGCTGGTGGAAATGACGCGCGGCAAGGAGGCGGAGCCGTTGGACCGCAGCGTCGATGTTCAAGTAAGCCGGCTGCGGCGGCGCCTCGGGGACGACCCCGCCGCTCCTGTCACGATCAAGACCGTGCGGGGCGAGGGCTACGTGCTCTCGGTTCCTGTTCACAAGCCGGCGGGCTGATGGACCGCCACACCGCCCGCTGGCTGCCGGAGTCGCTGTTCGGCCGGCTTGTGCTGGTGCTCGCGGGTGGACTGCTGCTGGCCCAGCTGCTGAGCGCCGCGATCAACCTGGCGGAACGCGATCGCCTGCTTCTGACTGCGGGCGGGGTGCGGCACGCGCAGCGCATTGCCGACGTGGTCAAGCTGCTCGATCCGATGGGGCCGGCCGAGCGCCAGCGCATTGTCGCGGTGCTCAGCGTGCCGCCTTTGATCCTGTCGCTGCATGAGAAACCGCTCGCCGAATCCGATGGACCCGGCGCCGGCACGCGTGCGGCGATGTTCGGCGCGATGCTGCGTGCGTCGCTGGGCGAAGATCGCGCGATGCGCGTGCACCCCGGCGATCCGTCGGCCCAGTTCAGCCGGCCGATGGCCGGACCCGGCTTCGGCCGGGGGCCCGGCGCCGGACCAGGTCCGGGGATGATGATGGGGGGCGGGCCGAACGGGCATCGCATGCCGCCGGGCATGGGCGCCTCGCTTCGCACCGAAGTGCAGCTCCGCGACGGAACCTGGGCGCGGTTCGACACCGTGCTGCCGCCCACGTCGAACGGCGTGCCTTGGCGACTCCTGCTGGCGCTCGGCGTGCTGCTGGCGGCGGTGCTGCTGCTGTCGTTTTTCGCCGTGCGGTGGGTGACGCGCCCGCTTCACGTACTGGCTACTGCAGCCGAGGCGCTGGGCCGGGATATCCACAGCCCGAAATTGCCCGAAGACGGCCCGCGCGAGATCCGGCAAGCGGCGCACGCGTTCAACACCATGCAAGATCGCCTCACACGCTTCATCGAGGACCGCACGCGCATCCTCGCGGCCATGTCGCATGACCTGAAGACACCGATCACACGCATGCGACTGCGCGCCGACCTGATGGACGACGACGACCTGCGCCGGCATTTCGAGGGCGACCTGAAGGAAATGGAAGCAATGGTCACGCACACACTCGAGTTCATGCGCGGGCTCGGCGGGGGAGAGCAGCGCCAACTGGTGAACGTGATTGCGCTGCTGGAGAGCCTGCAATCGGACAACGAGGCCATGGGCCGTTCGGTGCGCATCGAAGGGCAGGCCCATGCACCCTATATCGGCGTGGTGTCGCTGCTCAAACGTTGTCTGGCCAACCTGGTGGACAACGCGGTGCTGTACGGCGGACGCGCGACGGTGAAGGTCGAGGACAGCGCTTCCATGCTCACGTTCCGCGTGCGCGACGAGGGACCCGGCATCCCCGAGACCGAGCTGGAGAAGGTGTTCGAGCCGTTCTACCGGCTGGAAGGTTCGCGCAGCCGCGCAACCGGCGGCACCGGGCTGGGCTTGGCGATTGCACGCAACATCGCGCGGGGGCACGGCGGCGACATTACGCTGCGCAACCTGCCGGAGGGTGGGCTGGAGGCGGTGCTCACGCTACCGCGAGGCTCCTAGAGGCGAGTATTTCACCGGCACGCACTGCCAGCAACTCGCCCTCGGCCAGCGGCCGCCACGCCTCGTCTGTGAGCGGGACGCTGGCGACCCACACGATGGCGCGTTCCCTCTGGTCGATGGAAACCCCGCCCTGGTTTTCGGGCGACGGCTCGGGAGGCGTGCAATGCCGCTGCAGCACCCAGAGCCCGGGTGGTTCTATCCGGCCGAGAGCGGGCTGGATACGGCGGTTGCCGTGCGCGAACAGCGCGTCGCCGTCGGCATAAAGAAAATTGGCGGGACCGAGCGCACGCAGGTCGCTTGCGAAATCGGCCAGCAGCGACAGGCGGGTATCCAGCGGCGGCACCTGCCCATCCTGCCAAAGCGGGCGCAACCGTTCGAGCAAGGCACAGAAGGCATGCTCGGAGTCGGTCTGACCGACGGGCCGGCGCGCGCCCAGCGTCATCGCGGCATCGCGCTCGATGCCGGGCAGGTGGCCGTTGTGGGCGAACACGTGCATTCGGCCGCCGAGTTCGCGCGCGAAGGGCTGGGTGTTGGAGAGTTGCACGCCGCCTTGCGTGGCATGGCGGATGTGCGAGATGGCCAGCGTCGTGCTCGGCCCCTCGGTTTCCAGGTAGCGCACGAGGGCGCTGTTGCCCGCAGCCCCTGGCTCGCGAAACAGCGCCACGTCATCGCCCTCGTAGAACGCCACGCCCCATCCATCGCGCGTGGTGCTAGCATCGCCGCCGCGCGCGGCCAGCGTGTGCAGCGAGAAGGTCAACCGGGCCGGCTGCGACATCGACAGGGCGAGCAGTTCACACATGATGCCCACCCGCGCAAGCGTGTTCGGCGTGGTCCCGCGGCGCGCACGGCGTGGTGAACGGCACGCGCATCACCTGTAGCGTGACATGGTCGATGTCGAAGTGGTCGTGCAACTGCTGCGTGGCGTCTTGCAGGAAGGCATCGTCGGCGTGGCCATCCGGCATCGCCAGGTGCGCCGTCAGCGCGATTTCCGATGTGCCCATGGCCCAGACATGCAAGTCATGCACGTGCGTCACTCCGGGCAAGGATTCCAGCAGGGCCTGCACGGCATTCAGATCGACGCTTTCGGGCACGCCGTCGAACATCAGGTGCAGTGACTGCCTGAACAGGCCCCAGGTGCCGATCACGATCACCGCGGCAATCGCCAGGCTGACGACAGGGTCCAGCCAGTCCCAGCCGAACCACAAGGCGAGGCCACCGGCCACCACCACGCCGGCAGAAACCAGTGCGTCGGCCGCCATGTGCAGGAATGCCCCGCGGATGTTCAGATCGCCCTTGCTTCCTCGCATGAACAGCAGCGCCGTTACCGTGTTGACGACGATACCGATGCCTGCAACAACCATGATCGTGATGCCTTCGATCGGCTCGGGCGCCTGCAACCTGTGCACCGCCTCCCACGCCAGCGACCCCATCGCCACCAGCAGCAGGAGTGCGTTGATGAACGCAGCGAGGATGCCGGCGCGTTTCCAGCCATAGGTATGGCGTGCGTCGGGCCGCAGCCGGCCGGCCAAGGCGCCGCCCCAGGCCAGGACGAGGCCGATCACGTCGCTCAGGTTGTGGCCGGCGTCAGCCAGCAGTGCGAGCGAGTTGACCTTCCAGCCGTAGAACGCCTCGATGGCCACGAAGGCGATGTTCAGGCCGATCCCGATCGCGAAGGCTGCGTCGAAGTTGTCCGGGGTAGGGTGTCCGTGTTCCGCGCTCATGTTGCCGTAATGAAGAAGAACGGACAGTATCGCTGCTCAGCCAGCCAGCCACCCTTCGATCTTGTCGCGGCTGGGCACGCCACCTGCGTGCACCACCTTGCCGTCGATCACGACGCCCGGCGTGCGCATCACGCCGTAGCCCGCGATATCACGCATCTCCACGACTTTGCTCAGCGTCATGCTCACGCCGTTGGCCTTTGCCACCTGTTCGATCAATGCGATCGTGTTCCTGCAGTTGGCGCAGCCTGGGCCCAATACCTTGATGTCCATAAAAAACTCTCCTTTGGTCATAGCACCGCGTTGAAGACGAAACCCACCGCCAGGATGCCGACGGCGACAATGCCCGCGAATGTAGCGATCAGCCTGGGCTTGAGCACCTTGCGCAGGATGATCATCTCGGGCAGCGAGAGCGCGATCACGCTCATCATGAACGCCAGTACCGTACCCAACGCCGCACCCTTTGCCAGCAGGGCCTGCACGACGGGGATCACGCCTGCGGCATTGGTGTACATCGGCACGCCGATGAGCACGGCAAGCGGCACCGACCACCAGGCATCGCGGCCCATGATCGACGCCATGAAGTCCTGCGGCACCCAGCCATGGATGGCGGCGCCGATGGCGATGCCGGCCAGGATGTACGGCCAGACCCGGCCCACGATCTCGCGCACGCTCGCGAATCCGGCCTCGATGCGTTCGGCCAGTGTCATCTCGTCGTCACCGGCCGCGGCCGACACCCTGGGCATGTCGCGCACCCAGTCTTCCAGAGAGCTTTCCATCTTCAGCCGGCCGATGATCCAGCCTGCGGCCACGGCGATCGTGAGGCCCAGGCCCAGATAGAGCAGGGCGATCTTCCAGCCGAACATGCCAAGCAGCAGCGCCAGCGCCACCTCGTTGACCATCGGAGCGGAGATAAGAAACGAGAATGTGACGCCCAGCGGTACCCCGGCCTGCACGAACCCGATGAAAAGCGGCACCGCCGAGCAGGAGCAGAACGGGGTCACCACTCCCAGGCTCGCGGCCATGACGTTGGCCAGGCCTTCAGTGCGCCCCGCGAGCAGCGCCCGCGTGCGCTCGGGTGTGAAGTACGAGTTGACCATGCCCATCACGAACACCACCGCCGTGAGCAGGAGCAACACCTTGGGCGTGTCGTAAAGGAAGAACTGCAGTGCACCGCCGAGATGGCTCGCACGGTCTAACGGGAGGGCGGCGACGATCATCTCGGACACCGGGCTCAGCGACTGGTACAGGACAAACCAGATGATGCTCGCCGCTATCAGGAAGACTCGGGGATGTTGCCGGGGCAGTTGCACCGTGCGTTGGGACAGGGTCAGATCGGTCATTCGGCACTTCTCGTTCCAAGCATGCGTCAGAGCAGCGCGCTCGCATTGAGGGAGGTCAACCAATACCGCGTCCGCGGCCACCTTCCACCGTCGTAAGCCAGCAGGACCTGGCGCGGCGCGGCATAGAAACTGGTGCGAGGCCTGGAACCAATCGCCGCGGGCCGTTACCTAGTGAAGCACCTCCGCCGCACGGATGGGCGCCGCCACGCCATTGCATCTCACGAGAACGACGAACATGCCAGCAGGACGCATCGCCCATCAAATACCCCAAATGCCCCACCCGCTTGCAAAACCGCCTGAAAAACCGGCTGCAATGGCGCATGCGCCTGAAGCAAAGTTGGCGGCAAGAATGGAAGAAGTTCGCAGCGCGCACGTTCCCCAACTGCTGGAGGTGCTCGGCCCCTGGCTTGGTGCCGGCAACACAGACGAGGTGAATGAATGCATCGCCCTTTGCCTGCTTGGCGCCGTGAGCGAAACGGGTGCGGACTTCTCATTCATGAGCTCGGACGCAATGCCATTCGGAGTTCACGGTGCGCTGGCCTGCCGGGTCCTTTTGACGATGGATGTGGCTTGCTTCGAGGTGCTGAGGCAATGCCAGAACAAGATGAACGACTCGCCCGCCGGTGCACCCTTTGAATCCGTCACGCTTCCGATGCGCGTTTCCGAACTGTTCCGCAGTGACGGAGTTCCAAAACGGACCCAGAACCTGGTGGACAATCTAGGCAAGATTGGCGTGCGGCAACTCAGGATGCCCGTTCTGGAAAATGGCAGGATGCGGCTTCCGCCCTTTGCCGGCATCTCGAATCTCGACCTTTCCTCACAGCCGGATGAAAGATGGAGCGTGCGTGTCCCGCCGGGCATCGAGGTGAGGCACAACGGCAACATCGTGCCTGCTGACCGCGTGCTGCGCAGCGATGACGGCTCGCTCGTGGTGAGGAGCCACCCGGAGCCTGTCGGCGCATTTTCTGCCGGGGCGCCCATCAATGAAGCCGCCGACATCGGGAGTGGCCTCGAATACCAACAGGCAATATCCCAACTTGCCGACGAGTTGAACAAGTTGAAGATCCCCGGTCTCGCTGGCAACGAACGTCGGTGTGCCGGGCGCCTCCTGAGTGCCGACGGCGACTTTTCTTTCATGAAGCGCGGCGTCATGCCACCGATAGCGGTCTTGACGCACATGAACGACGCATGCTGGAACGTGCTGGCTCAGCATCACAAAAGGAAGCACGGAACGCCGCTTGAATCAGTCGTACTGCCCGCCGGCGTGACGACCCTTTTCCTCCAGGGGGGCAAGGCGGGCGACGCGGCCAGCGCTGTCGAGATGTTTGGCCGCCTGCACAGAATTGGCGTCAATGACGTCACGATGCGCATGGGCAATCAAAAATTCGACCGGGGCGTTTTTGATTTCCGCGCCCTGTCTGCGCCCCTCGTCCTCAAGGTCACGTGCTCGCCGGATCGTGTGCACAGTAGCTGGAGAATGGATGTTTCGGAAGGGGTCGCCGTCATGGCGGATGGCGGCGAACACGTATCGCACAACCAAGTGCGCTTCTGGAGGGGTGAGTCCCGCGTGGGTTCGGCTTTCCTCGACGAAATGCCTATTGCAAAGCCACGGCAAGCGCCGCCCCTTGTGCAGCACAAACCGCTGCAAGAGGTACCCAACCCGCAGCCGCATGCCGGTCATGTACAGCTTCTTGCCGCGGCACTGAGTTGGCATGTGAAAAATGGGATTGGTGTCCTCCCGCAAACCCTCGAGTACAAGGCACAGCTTCTGCTGAATTGGGTGGGGCCGCATCTTGACCTGAAGACCCCGCCAGAGGAGTTGCGCGGCATCCTGGAGATCATGACGCCTCAACTTCTGAATGCGCTCCGTGAGATTGCCAAGGTGAAAGACCCCCACGGAATCGGAATCCGCGAGCTGACACTTTCCCCGTCCATGAGCCGCGTGCTCCTTGTGCAGCCGGCGGGCGAAGGGTCTGCGCTGCCGCCCTTGTCGAACTGGCTCACAGAAGAATTGAACAAGATGAGTGGGTTGACCCGAGTTGGGTTGGACCTGCCCACGGATGCCAATCTGGTCACCGATGTTCGGGCCCTGGTGCAGCACCGCGGGCAGCTTTCGTTGCACATCGACTGCCCGCCCATCCTCCCGGAACTTTTGCACATGCCTGCCGGCGGCGAGATCGTGTTGTCCAGTGACCGACCAGGCGAAGTGCTTGCTCCCGTGGGTCTCGACCGGGGTCCGATTCACCTCCACTACCCGCCCGTGGAGGTCTTGATGCCACCTTTGACGCGGGACTTGTACGTGCCAGCAGGAATCAGCCTGACCTTGTCCAGCAACTATTCCGAGCAGCAGCTTGTGAAGGCTCATGTTTGGGGCGCTGGGAAGTTGGTGCAACAAGTCATCGTTCCGGTGAGCATTGTTGGAGACGGTCGCGCGAGCTAGCGCCCGTCCACTCCGAATCCCTGCATTTCGCTCCCCGCCCTCGCGGATTTCCTAGAAGAAAAACCTCGCGCGCAATTCCACCCGCGATCGAACAGGTTTTTCGCCGTACTCAGTCGATGCATTCCCGCGGTTCAGTGCCAGCCTCAGGCGCAGCTCCAGGTTCCTGACCCCGGTGTACGTCACCTCCGGCATGAGCGAGTAGCTGCGGTCCCCCGTATTGGCGATCAGAGTGACCGACGGCGTGAAATCCAGGATGTCGAAAGGTTCCTTCTGGCTGACGCGCAGGTAGGCGTAGCGCTGTCCTGCGTTGGGGCGGTTGTAACCCTGCGCCGCGGCGCGCCCGGCGGGCTGCACAAGCGCGGGGTTGGCCGCCGAGGCGCGCACCAGGTCGAAGAACTGCTGCATTTGCGCTGTCGTGTAGCCGCTGCCATTGCGGTACAGCTCGAAGATGATCGTCGTGTCGCGCTCGGTCAGCCAGCGCAGACCCAGCAACGCGCTGCCGTAGCCGCGTTCCCGGACCGCCAACGTATTGCCGGCAGTCAACACCGCCTGTGGCGCGTCCCAGGTGCGAGCCCATTCACCGTGAATCTCCAGGTTGCTGCCGAGGTTGCGTGAGAAATCAACGCCGAAGCGCGGACCGCGGCTGCCGCGTGCGGCCCAGACGAGGTCGACATCCGTGTCGAAGATCAGACCATACAGCTTGACGGCGGGGTTGAGGTGTCCCTCGGCCCCGAAACTTTCGTTGAGGCCCGAAGTCGTCGGTACGAGGGCCGCGTTCAGCGACACGGTCTTTAGCGGACCGTCGAAGCTGCGCACCCAGGCGCCAGTGGCCATGACGAAGCCCTCGCGGGACAGCTCGGGGTCGGCCGGGTCCTTGGGCCGCTCGAGGAAGGCCACCGGGCTCCACGCATAGCCCTTTCCCCATCGAAGCGCGCGCTTGCCGATTTCCGCGGCGGCGCGCGGATCGATCTGCCAGGCGGCGTAGGCTTCGTACATCCGCGCGTCGCCATCGGAATTGCGGGGATCGTGGAGCGAGGCGGCATGGCCGGTGAAGTTGAAGCTCAGTGTCTTGTGGCGCACCACGCCTGAAATTTCGGCCGCCACGGTGCGGCGCTGGCTGCTGCCCCGCGTCTCGCCGGGAAAGAGCAACTGGTAGCCTGCGGTGCCACGGCCCAGCGATTGCCACTCCGGCCGCAGTTCGACGAAGCCGTTCCACTCGAAGGCCTTCTTCTCGAAGGCCGAAACGTCGAATGTTTCGTCGGCTGCCACCTGCGGCGCGGCCGCCGCGAGGAGGGCCGCCATCCACGCGGCTCGCGCATGCCTCACCGGAGTTCCTTCGCGCGGGGCAGGTACTCGAGCGTGAACACCTCATCGGGCATGCTGCGTGCGCGGATCTGGCCGTAGATCATCACCGACTTGTAGCCCTTGTGCAGCGGGCTGTCGGTCTCCAGTGTGGCGGGGCGCTTGATGCCCTTGCCGAAATCCTTGACGTCCTTGTAGGTCAGTGTCTTGATCAGCATGCCGCTGGCCGCATAGCACTCGATCGTCGTTGGAAGCACGGTCTTCTTGTCCACGGACATCTTCAGCCGGTCGTATGCCACGTTGCTCGTCTTCGCCTTGAGCGAGAGTACGTAGCTGTCCTTGTCCTCGGTCATTTTGTCGACGTCGTATTCCGACGCGTAGTCGAGCCGCAGGATGTCGGCGTTGTTGAAGATGCCGCCGATCACCGATTGCAGGCTGGCGATGCGCACCGGCTTGCCGACGTTGGGGATGTACAGCCACATGTTCTCGTCCAGGCGGAGGGTGGCGCGGTCGCGCTCGCTCGGCGGGTCGAGGAACAGCGCCAGCAACTTGTCCTTGCCCTTCTTCACCGAGTAGAGGACGAACTCCTTGCGGCTGCCGTCGGGCTCGATGTTGATGAGCTTGCGGTACATCTCATAGGCCTCCGGCTCCAGGTTGCGGTCCACCTTCTGCAGCAGCTGGGTCCCGTCGATCGCGAACGCCGCGCCTGCCAGCAGCGCGCACAAGAGGATAAGCAGCTTTTTCATGACAGGCTCCGGAGTTTTTCAGACATGACGCAACGCCTCGCTCGGGTCCAGGCGGGAGGCTTTCCACGCGGGCTGGAGGCTGGCGAGCACCGCCACGCTGACCACCATCGCCGCGATCGCGGCTACCTGCAGCGCGCCGATCCGCGGCTCGAGCACCAAGTTCTGCTGCTGGCCGAAGACGACGTGCACTTTCCAGACATTGAGCGCGTAGATCACCGCCAGGCTGATCACCGTGCCCAGCGCCGTGCCGACCAGGCCGAGCAGCAGCCCTTCGCCGAGGAACAGCGACAGGATGCGCCCCGGCGGCGTGCCGATGGCGGCGATGGTGCCGATCTCGCGTATGCGCTCGTAAACGGCCATGACCATGACGTTCATCACGCTCACCAACACGATGGACACCAGCACGATCTTGATGAACACGGTCATCAGGTCGATCATGCGCGCCAGGTTCGCGAACGGGGACAGGTCGGCCCAGGTGTGGACCTCCATCGCCGGCTTGCCTTCGGGGTTGACCTGGCCTGAGAGGGCCGCGTTGAGGCGGGCCGCGGTCTTGTCGAGCGTCGCAGGGTCCTTCAGGCGGATCGCGATCTCGCTGACCTCGGCGTCGCCCATGCGCAGCAGCTCGCGTGCATCGGCAATGTGGATGTACCCGTCCCGCCCGCCCGGTCCGGTCACGCCTTCGGTCACGCCGCGCACGACGAATGTCTTGCCGTTTACCGAGCCGTCGCGGTTGGTGGCGACCAGCACCACGGTATCACCCACCTTGGTCTTCATACCACGCGCCAGCAGCACCGGGATGACGATCTCGCCTTTCCCGACGAGGGCGCCGTCCTTGCGTCCTTCGATGATGCGGCCCCGCAGCAGCGGCACCGTGGCTGCTTCGCGCTCTGGGTCCACTCCGTTCACGCGAATGCTGGTGGTCTCGGTAAAGTTGCTGAACATGCCGCCGAACTTCACCCGCGGGGACCAGGTCTGCACCGTGTCGATCTGCGCGAGCGCTTCCTCCACCTTGGCGACTGCCTGGGGCTTCATGTTGAGGTTCAGCGGCAGGTTGTCGATCGAGGCGACATAGCCCTTGCGGTGCACTTGCAGGTGACCGAGCACCGAGTCGGTGATCTGGCCGACCATCATGTCCTTGAAGGAGCCCGTGACCGACACGAAGAGCAGCACGGCGACTATGCCGATGATGATCAGCAGCAGCGTCAGCACGGTGCGCCGCCGGTAGCGCGACAGGTTGCGGCCGGCGATCTTGAAGACATCAAGCATGGACGGCCTCCTGGTGTTGGGAGCTGGAAACGACGCGGCCGTCCTCCAGCGTGAAGGTCACTTCCGCCTCGGCCATGATCTTCGGGTCGTGCGTGGAAAAGACGAAGGTGGTGCCGAACTCGTCGCGCATCTGCTTCATGAGGTCGATGATGCGATAGGCGGTATCGTGGTCGAGGTTGGCCGTCGGCTCGTCGGCCAGCACGAGCGGTGCGTTGCTGACCAGTGCCCGTGCCACTGCCACGCGCTGCTTCTGGCCTCCCGAGAGCTGGTCCGGGCGCTTGTGGGCCTGGACCTCCATGCCCACGGCCCGGAGCAGCCGCGTCACCTGCTCGCGACGCTTTTCCGGCGGCCACTGCTGCACCATGATCAGCGGGTACTCGATGTTCTCGTAGGCGGTGAGCACTGGCACCAGGTTGAAGTCCTGGAAGATGAAGCCGATGTTCTGGCCCCTGAAACGCGCCGCGGCGCCGCGGTCCAGCGCCCGGATGTCGGTGTCCAGCACCGTGAGGGTGCCCGCGGTCGGATGATCGAGGCAGCCGATCATGTTGAGCAGCGTGCTCTTGCCGCTGCCGGAGGGGCCAACAAACGCGACGAAGGATGCCGGCTCGATGACGAAGTCGGCGCCCTTCACGGCGCGCACCTCGACATCGCCGGCGCGGTAGGTCTTGGTCAGACCCTGGGCTTTCACGAGGCTCATGGGCTCTCCTGTGGTTCGGGCTGCGCGGCCGCGAGCATGTGCGACGGCATGAATCCACAGTACGCCCAGGGGCGCGCGCCTGGCTTGACTGACGTCAATGGTGGAGGGCGCTCGTTTGCCCGAAACAGCGCGCATTGCAACGCCAGCCTTCAAGACCGGCGCGTGCAACAGTGCGATACAAAAAGGCGTGGCGGCCAAAAAAAGAGCCCCGAAGGGCTCCTGGAAGAACTCGCATTGTCGCTATTTCTTCTTCGGCTGTGGCCTGTCAACCCAAGACTGCGTTTCTTCGTCGAAGGTATGCGTGCGGACGAACCGGCTCGTCTCCGCTCGCACCTGCGCGCGCGTCATCGTGCTCAGGTTACGCGGCTTTTCCTTCAACGAGACCCAACTGCTCGACGCTTCGTCCCACCGGTTGTTACGTAGGAACTGATTGGTGTCGGCCTTTATTGCGGCGCGCGTCTTCACTCCCGCCGGGGCCTCTACGCCCGACTTGAGGACCCAGTTTTCGTTAACTGCATCCCAACGGTGAGTTTTCAGGAATTCGGCGGTTTCCATCTTCACCTCGGCGCGTGTCACCGGCGCTGCGGTACTGGCGGCCGAAGCCTGCGCGTAGACCGAACCGCCCGAAACAGTGATGGCCAAGGCCAACAGCGTGGGAAGCATTCGAAGGTGTTTCATGTTGACTCCCATCGTGGTAGTTGAACCGGGTGACCTCGTCCGTATGAACGTGGTCCACACATGATCATTCCTAGTCCTCTTCCCACGAAAACCAATGACTTGCGTCAATACCAGGTCAAGCAAATCCAGCCGGCGCGGCGGCGCGCCGAGCGCATGGCGGCAGATGGCCGAAGTTACTTCAGAGCTCGAGCTCGTCCGCGATCGCGCTCAGGCCGGCCTTGACGCAGGCATCATCGGCTTCGCCGCCGGGCGCGCCGGAGATGCCGATCGCGCCGACGATGGAGCCCGCCGATTCGATCGTGCGGCCGCCGCCGATGGCTACGACGCCCGGCAATTCGCGGATGCCGGACATCGGTTGGCCCGCCTGCGTGAGCTGCGCGAACGACAGGGTGTCGATCTTGAAACTTAGTGCCGTATACGCTTTACCCTGCGCCGTGCCGGGGGTGTGCGGACCGGCGAAGCGGTCGCGCAGCATGACAAGCGGCAGCCCGCCGCGATCGGTGACGGTCACGGCCACCTGGTAGCCGCTCTTCTGGCAGCTCGCCAACGCGGCGCGCGCGGCTTTCAAGGCGGCGTCGGGCGTGATCGAGCGCAATGCAAAAGTCGCCTGCTGCGCGATCGCCGTATTGCCGAACCCTGTCACGGCGGCGATCGCGGCGCCGGCGAGCCAGGTGCGCATTCCACCGGTCGTGAATTCGTTCATGCCGGCTCCGGCACATAACCTGCGTTGGGGACCGCACCGGTGAGCCGCGGCATGTTGACCTTGCGGGGCGTCACCACTCCGCCCTTGGACTTGAGCCAGTGCTCGACCAGTTCCCACACCGGCTTGTTGCCGGCCTTGGACGCTTCTTCGGCCACTGGCGCCCAGCCGGCCACCTTGTACTGGCGCGTCGCCTCGATCGGCTTGCCGTTCAAGCGCATGTTGTCGATGCGTTTGCCCATCGCCGCGAGCGGGTTGCAGCTGTACTCCAGGCCGCCCACGCGCACCATGTCGCCGCCTTGCTGGTAGTACGGATCGGGGTTGAAGAGGTTGTCGCAGACGTCTTCCAGCACGGTCTTGATCATCTCGCCGCTCATCTGGCTCACTGTCGCGTACGAGTACGTGGTGGCCGTCATGTCCATGAGCCATTCGCGGGTGATGGGTTGCCCCGCCAGCAGCGAGGTGCCCCAGCGGAAGCCTGGCGAGAAGGCGATCTCCGCGCCCTGTACATCCATCATTGCATCGAGCAGCAGCTGGTCGCCGCTGCCATTGAAGTTGCCGCGACGGTACAACGTGCCTTCGGTCATGGCCAGCTTTTCCGCGAGCTTGCTTTCATACGGCGCGCGGATCTTGTTGATCAGCGCGTCCATGTCCTTGTCGGCCGGCAGCATGTTCGCGAACACCGGCAGAAGGCGGTAACGGAAGTCCCGTACCTTCCCGTCCTTCACGTCGAAGTCCATCACGGCGAGGAACTTGCCGTTGGAGCCCGCGTTGGTCACAAGCGTCTTGCCGCCCTTGTTGGCCACAACGCTGGCCACCGGCATGCCGTCGTGCGTGTGGCCGCCCATGATGGCGTCGATGCCGCTGACGCGGCTGGCCATCTTCAGGTCAACATCCATGCCGTTATGACTCAGGACGACGACGACTTTCGCGCCCTTGGCGCGGGCTTCGTCCACCATCTTCTGCATGTTCTCGTCCTGGATGCCGAAGCTCCAGTCGGCCACCATGTAGCGCGGGTTGGCGATGGGCGTGTAGGGGAACGCCTGGCCGATGATGGCGCAGGGCACGCCATTGATCTCGCGGATCACGTAGGGCTTGAACACCGGGTCGCCGAAGTCGGTGGTCTTGATGTTCTGCGCGAGGAAGTCCACCTTGCCCGCGAAATCCTTCTCAACGATCTCCTTCACGCGCTCCATGCCGAGCGTGAACTCCCAGTGGCCGGTCATGATGTCCACGCCCAGCAGCTTGGCCGCATCGACCATGTCCTGGCCCTTCGTCCACAACGATGTCGCCGAGCCCTGCCAGGTGTCGCCGCCGTCCAGCAGCAGTGCGCCGGGGCGGCTGGCCTTCAGCCGCTTGACCAGTGTGGCAAGGTGGGCGAAGCCGCCGACCTTGCCGTAGCGCTTGGCCGCCTGCTCGAAGTCGAGGCAGGTGAGGGCGTAGGCGTCGGCCGAGCCGGCCGGCACCTTGGCGATCTTCAGCATGTGCTCGCCTACCAGGTGTGGCAACTGGCCGCTCATTCCGGCGACGCCCAGGTTGACGCTGGGTTCGCGGAAATAGATCGGCTTCAACTGCGCATGGCAGTCGGTCATGTGAAGGAAGGAGACGTTGCCGAACTTCGGCATGTCGTACAGCTTGTCGGCGGCGGTCGCGGCGTCGGCTTGGGACCAGCGGCCCAAACCCATGCCGGCCACGCCCGCCGCGCTCAGCACCTGGAGGAATTCGCGCTTGGAGAGGTTCATGCTTAAGTGGATGCTTATGTATTGACGGCAAAAAAGCCCGGCGAACCGGGCTAACTCTGGATCTCAGTGCGATCGCGTCACTTGTTCACCGGTGACTGCGGGTCGAGCAGCAGGGCGACGATGTTCTTGATCTGCTGTTCGTCGAGGATACCGGCATGCCCGGCGCGCGGCATGTTGGAGCAGGCGTTGTAGGCCTTGGCATTCCAGATCTTGCCCCAGGTGTATTCCACGATCGGCTTGGCCGCGGCGCTGTTCGGATCGGAGACGCCGCGCATCTTGCCGTAGTTGTACAGGCTGGGGCCGATAGTGCCGAAGGAGATCTCCTCCTTGGTGATCTGGTGGCAGTTGTAGCAATTGCCGCCGTTGTCGGAGGTCTTCGTGGACTTGTCGGTCCAGGTCATGCCGCGGCCGCTTTGCGCGAGCTTCTCGCCGGCCTTCCAGTCGCCCAGAAACTTGCCGTCGCTGGGCCACTTGACCGTCTTGAGGTTGGCCGCCTCGAGGCGCTTGGCGACAGCGCGATCGACGGTGGCAATTCCCTGTGTACGAAAGGCGGACTTCACCATGCTGTCGGCGAGCTTCTCGACGTTGGTCGCCGAAGGAGAGCCTCCGGTGGCGCAGGCCGTGACAAGGGTTGCCGCGACGAGGGTGGCAGCGATCGTGATCGGTGTTTTCTTCATGGATGGTCTCGCTTCAACGCTTGATGGTAGGCGCAGCCGATTTGGCGCCCTTGGCGTTCACGCCGAGGTACGTCGAGATGGCGGTCAGCGCGTCGGCGCCGAACTCGGGGTACGGAAAGCGTTGCTGGCGGAAGCAATCGTTCAGGCGCAACTGCATGCCCCACATCTGGCCGTTCGACACGCGGTAGGCGGGCCAGGCCGCGAAGCCGACACCGTCGCCCGGGTTCTTCGTGAGGTTGGGCAGGTCTTGCAGGCGGATGCGCTTGCCGTCCTCGCCATGGCAGG
>JAQZBU010000187.1 GCA_029237735.1 Ramlibacter sp.
TGAAGTTCTGCAGCGCCGAGCGCAGCACGTTGCGCCCGATGCGCCCGAAACCGTTGATGCCGATCTTGATGGTCATGTGGTGGATGTCTCCAGAAAACAATTGAAGTCGTCGATCAGGCGGTCCGGCCGCCACTCGGCGATCGGGCTGCCCATGTTGTAGCCATAGGTCACCGCCCACACCGCGACCCCGGCGTTGCGGGCAGTTTCGATGTCGATCGACGAATCGCCGACGAAGAGGGCGCGCCTCGGGGGCGTTGCGTGGTCGTGCATGCACTGCAGGACGCCGGCCGGATCGGGTTTGCGCGTCGGCAGCGTGTCGCCGCACACCACACCGTCCAGCATCTCGTGCAGGCCGTGGCGGCGCAGTACGGCATCCGTGAAACGCCGTTCCTTGTTGGTCACCAGCACCCGTTTGACGCCTCGCGCCCCCAGTGCGGTCAGTGCATCGGGCACGCCCGGGTAGGGCCGGCTGCGGCTGCCGCAGCGGCGCTCGTAGTCGCCCTTGAACGCGCAGAACGCCACGTCCAGCAGTTCGCTGCGGTGGACCGCGTCCGGCTGCGCTCCGCAGCGCTGCGCCAGCGCCTGCACGAGAAGCTCTTTCGTGCCGTGGCCGATCCAGCGCTCAACATCCACCAGCGCCACGGGCTCGAGCCCGAGGCGCCGCAGCGTGTCGTTGACCGCGTCCTGGATCTCCGGTGCGGTTTCGACCAAAGTCCCGTCCAGGTCGAACATCACCAGGTCGAACGCTTGCGCGTGCCGCGCGCTCATGCGGCGATCGCCGGCTCGGTCGGCCTCTTGTGCGCAGGGCTGCCGGCTCGGTGGGCGAGACTCCGCGCTTCCTCGGCGACGCGCTGCACGCTGATGCCGAAATGCGCGTACAGGTCCTTGGCCGGCGCCGATTCACCGAAGGTGGCGATGCCGATCACGCGGCCGCGGCGGCCGACGTACTTGCGCCAGAAGTCGGGATGCGCGGCCTCCACGGCGATCGCGGGCATGTCCGGTGGCAACACCTGGTCCTGCCAGGCCTGCGGCTGCCGGTCGAAGCGGTTGGTGCAGGGCATGGACACGACGCGTGTGGCGATACCTTCCAGCGCCAATTCGGCCTGGGCCGCGCACGCGAGGGCGACTTCCGAGCCGGTCGCCAGGATCGCGACCCGAGCACCGTCCATGTCGGACAGCACGTAGCCGCCGCGGCGGATGTCCTGCGAGCGCGACGCGAGGGCGAGCCGCGGCAGATTCTGCCGCGACAGGCACAGCGCCGAGGGTCCGTCGGCGCGTTCGAGCGCGCTCGCCCATGCCACTGCCGTTTCGATCCCGTCGCATGGGCGCCAGACGTCCAGATTGGGGATGAGGCGCAGCGAAGGCACATGCTCGATGCTCTGGTGGGTGGGCCCGTCCTCGCCCAGGCCGATCGAGTCGTGGGTGAGGACGTGGATGACGCGCAGCTTCATGAGCGCCGCCATCCGGATCGCATTGCGGCTGTAGTCGCTGAACGTGAGGAAGGTGCCACCGTACGGGATATGGCCGCGGTGCAGGGCGATGCCGTTCATGATCGCCGCCATCGCGAACTCGCGCACGCCATAAGAGAGGTGGTTGCCCAAAGTATCGCGGGCGGCCCGCACACAACCTTTGAAGTTCGTGAGGTTCGACGCAGTGAGGTCAGCCGATCCGCCGAACAACTCGGGCACCAGCGGCGCGATCGCATCCAGGGCCAGCTGACTGGATTTGCGCGTGGCGGTGGGCTCGTTGCGAGAGGCAGCGGCTTCAAGCATGTCGGGCAGCTTGTCCGTGAAATCATCCGGCAGTTCGCCGGCCATGCGACGCTCGAACTCGGCGGCGAGCTCGGGAAAGCTGCAACGATAAGCCTCGAAGCGCCCGCGCCACAGGCGCTCGAAGGCGGCGCCACGCTTGCGCGCATCCCAGGCCAGCGCAAGTGCCGGCGGAACGCAGAATGGGTCGGTGGTCCAACCCAGCGCCTGGCGCGTTGCTGCGACCTCCTGCGGCCCGAGCGCGGCCCCATGCACGTCGTGCGTACCGGCCTTGTTGGGCGAACCCTTGCCGATCACCGTCTTGCAGCAGATCAGCGTGGGCTTGCCGTCGGGCGCGAGCGCCTGCGAGCGAGCCTGCCGGATCGCTCCGTCGACCTGCGCTGCATCATGCCCATCGACGCCCCCGATCACGTTCCAACCGTAGGCCTCGAAACGCTTCGGCGTGTCGTCGGTGAACCAGCCCTGGACATGGCCATCGATGGAGATGCCGTTGTCGTCGTAGAAGGCGACGAGTTTCGACAGGCGCAGTGTGCCGGCGAGCGAGCACGCCTCGTGGCTGATACCTTCCATCAAGCAGCCGTCGCCCAGGAACACGTAGGTGAAGTGGTCGACGATGTCGTGGCGGATGCCGTCGCGTTCACGGTTGAATTCACCGGCGAGCAATTTCTCTGCGAGCGCCATGCCCACCGCGTTGGCCAGGCCCTGGCCGAGCGGGCCGGTCGTCGTCTCCACGCCGGGCGTGACACCCACCTCGGGATGGCCGGGCGTCTTGCTGTGCAGCCGGCGAAAGGACTTCAAGTCATCAATCGAAAGGCCATAGCCGGTGAGGTGCAGCAATCCGTACAGCAGCATCGAGCCATGGCCGTTGGACAACACGAATCGATCGCGGTCGGGCCACTGCGGATTCGCGGGGTTGTGCTTGAGATGGCGGTTCCAGAGCACCTCGGCGATGTCGGCCATGCCCATGGGCGCGCCCGGATGGCCGGAGTTGGCTCGCTCGATCGCATCGACTGCCAGCATCCGCAGCGCGTCGGCCATGGGACGGGCGGTGGTTTGAGGGGAAGGGTTCTTCATCGCTGCGCCCCTCAACGTTGACCCAGGGAGCGCTGGCGGCGTTCCATCATCCGCCACACGAACGGCGTGAAGATCAGCTGCATCGCCAGCTCCATCTTGCCCCCGGGCACGACGATGGTGTTTGCACGAGACATGAACGAGTCGTGCACCATGTTCAGCAGGTACTGGAAGTCGATGCCCTTGGGATTGGCGAAGCGGATCACGACGAAGCTCTCATCGGGCGCGGGGATCTCGCGGGCGATGAAGGGGTTCGACGTGTCCACGCAAGGCACGCGCTGGAAGTTCACGTGGGTGTGGGTGAATTGTGGGCAGATGTAGTTCACGTAATCGGGCATGCGGCGCAGGATCGTGTCCGTGACGGCCTCCGTGGAGTAGCCGCGCTTGGACTTGTCGCGCCAGAGCTTCTGGATCCACTCCAGGTTGATGACGGGCACCACGCCGATCAGCAAGTCCGGGTACTTGGCGATGTTGACGTCGGGCGTCACGACGGCGCCGTGCAGGCCTTCGTAGAACAGCAGGTCGGTGGAGGAGGGCACCTCCTCCCAAGGCGTGAACGTGCCGGGCGCCTGCTGGTACGGTGCGGCCTCGTCGGCATCGTGCAGGTAGCGCCGCCGCTGGCCGGTACCGGTCTCGCCGTAGCTGCGAAACAGCTGTTCGAGCTCGGGAAAGAGATTGTTCTCCGGGCCGAAGTGGCTGAAGTTGCGGTTGCCGGCGCGCTCGGCCTCGGCCTGGCGCAGCTTCATCTCCTCGCGGTTGTAGCGGTGGAAGCTGTCGCCTTCGATGACCGCGGCATTGACCTTCTCGCGGCGGAAAATGTTTTCAAAGGTGCGCGTCACCGAGGTGGTGCCGGCGCCGGATGAGCCGGTGATGGCGATGATGGGGTGTCGCTCGGACATGGGGAGACTTTCGGAAGTTCAGAAAACGGTGGCGCGTTCGTCGCGGAACAGGCTGCGCTCGGCGAAGAGCGGTGCCTCCCATTCATGCGGCATCGGCTCGGTGTGGTAGCGCTCGATGCGCTCGACCTCGTTCTTCGAGCCGAACACCAGGCCGATGCGCTGGTGCAGCGATTGCGGCTGCACACCCAGCATGGGCTCGCGCCCCGTGCTGGCGCGCCCGCCGGCCTGTTCCATGATGTAGCCGATCGGGTTGGCCTCGTACAGCAGGCGCAGGCGGCCCGGCTTCGACGCGTCCTTGTTATCGCGCGGGTAGAGGAACACGCCGCCGCGCATGAGGATGCGATGGGCTTCGGCGACCATGGATGCGATCCAGCGCATGTTGAAGTCCTGGCGCCTCGGGCCTTCGCGGCCGGCGAGACACTCGTCCACATAGCGCTTGACGGGAGCTTCCCAGAAGCGGCTGTTGGATGCGTTGATCGCGAACTCGCGCGTGTCCGCGGGCACCTGCAAGTCCGGGTGGGTCAGCATGAATTCGCCGAGGCCGGGGTCCAGCGTGAAGCCTGCCACGCCGTTGCCCACGGTGAGGACCAGCATCGTGGCCGGGCCGTAGATTGCGTACCCCGCTGCCACCTGCCGCGCTCCGGCCTGCAGGAAGTCGGCTTCGCGCACATCGCGGCCGCCGCCCTGCGCCTCCTCGGGAGCGCGCAGGATCGAGAAGATGCTGCCGACCGAAACGTTCACGTCCACGTTGCTGGAGCCGTCGAGCGGATCGAACACCAGCAGGTACTTGCCGCGCGGGTATTGCCGGGGGATCGCGTAAGGCTGCTCCATCTCCTCCGACGCCATGCCGGCGAGGTGGCCGCCCCACTCGGTGGTGCGCACGAACATGTCGTTGCTGAGCACGTCCAGCCGCATCTGGGTTTCGCCCTGCACGTTCACCACCTCGGCTCTGGCGTTGCGTGATCATGCGGTGGCCCCTTCCTGCCTGGCTGCGCTCGCCATCCAGGACTGCAGGTCCCGCACCTGCACGCCGGACAGGCCGGGGATGACCTTGAGGGCGCCCGTGAAGTCGTGGTGCGCCGTGAAATCGGTCGGCGTGATCACGGCCTCTATGCCGGCACCGTGGGCCGAGCGCAAGCCGTTGCCCGAGTCCTCGAAGGCGACGCACGCGCGGGCCGGCAGCTTCATCGCCTGCAGCATCTGCAGGTACACCTGTGGGTGGGGCTTCTTGAGCGGCGCGGTCGATGCGTCTCCGATGACGCAGAAGTTCAGGCGCCAGTCGCTGCCGATGGCCTTGCGCAGCAGCGCGGCCACATTCACCCGCTTCGTAGGCGGCGGTCTTGGTCTCGTGCAGCCGTTGCACGATTTCGCGAACGGCGGTGCCGCTCACGTCCACCATGCCCGCGCGCACCTGGTTCCAGTAATGCAGGATGCGCTCCTTGCCGCCGGAGATCTCCAGCAGGCGCGTGTACGTGGGTTCGTCCCAGCGCCAGTCGAGGCCCTCCTCGGCGAAGGCGTGGTTGAACGCGGCCAGGTGCGCGCGTTCGGTGTCGGCCAGCGTGCCGTCGACGTCGAAGATCAGGGCCTGGAGGTTGTGTGGGGTCATGGGGTTCTCATGGGTTGTTGAAGACACGGCTGGCCAGGATGTCCTGCGGCTCGATGGTTCCCAGCTCTTGCGCGGTCAGCTCGCGGTCGCGCTGCGCGAACAGGCGGCTGGCCTGCCGAAGTCGCGCGCGGTCCAGCGCGTTGCGCACGCTGCGGGCGTTGGCGAAGTTGGGCTGGGCACTGCGCAACTCGAGGTAGCGCTCCAGCGCGGGCAGGGCGCCGTCGCCGAGGCGATAGTCCTGCTGCGCCAGCATCGCGCTGGCGATGGCGACGAGCTCGGCCGGCGCGTAGTCGGGGAAATCCAGGTGATGCGCGATGCGCGAGCTCATGCCGGGATTGCTCTGGAAGAAGGTGTTCATCCGGTCGCGGTAGCCCGCGAGGATCACCACCAGGTCGTCGCGCTGGTTTTCCATGACCTGCAACAGGATCTCGATGGCTTCCTGGCCGTAGTCGCGCTCGTTCTCGGGGCGGTACAGGTAGTAGGCCTCGTCGATGAAGAGCACGCCCCCCATCGCCTTCTTCAGCACTTCGCGCGTCTTGGGGGCGGTGTGGCCGATGTACTGGCCCACCAGGTCGTCGCGAGTGACGGCCACCATGTGCCCTTTGCGCACGTAGCCCAGGCGGTGCAGGATTTGTGCCATGCGCATCGCCACTGTCGTCTTGCCTGTGCCGGGGTTGCCAGTGAAGCACATGTGCAGGCTCGGCGGTTTTGCCGAAAGGCCCAGGTTGAGGCGCAGCTTGTCGATCACGAGCAGCGCCGCGATGTCGCGAATGCGCGCCTTCACCGGCGCAAGGCCGACCAGGTCGCGGTCGAGCTCCGCCAGCACGTCCTCCACCTGCGAGTCGGCGAGCACGTCTGCGACCGAGCGTGCCGTACGCCCGGGCGGATCCGTGCTGTCATTGCGGGCTCGACCCGCAATCCATCGTGGCGCGTCGCCACGCATCGATGGATCCCGGGTGCTGAAACCCCGGACTTGATCCGGGGCCGGGATGACAGGCGTTAGACAGGTCGGTTCCATGTCAGTAGCGCTCGCGCTCGGGCTTGTTGCCGGCATAGCCGCGCGTCGTGTAGCGCTGCGAACGGCCGTTGACCTCCTGGCGTTCGAGCGTGAAGCCGGGCTCCTGCTGCGGCCTGTTCACGATGAAGCTCATGACGATGGACTCGACGCCGCGCGTTGAATCGAACGCCATCAGTCGGATGTAGTGCCGCGGAAAGGCCTTGCGGCACTGGTTCACTTCGGCCAGCACGCCGGCCGCGTCGGGCAGGTCGAACATGGGCATGCCGAACATTTCCCAGTACGTGTTGCGCGGATGCGGGTCGTCCGTGTACTCGACGCTCCAGGCGTAGCCCTTGTCGAGCCCGTACTGGATCTGCGCGGCGATCTCCGGGTCGGTGAGGTCGGGCAGGAAGCTGAACTGGCCCTGCGTGAGGCGGCCGGTGGGGTTGGTCATCATGGCGTGTGGTCCTTGTCAGGCGGTGGCCGGGGTAGCGACGTAGTCGCTGCTGTCGGTCGATTGGTAGTTGAAGGTCACGTCGCCCCAGGTGTCGAGCGCGGCGCGCAGCGGGCTGCACCATTGCGCGGCCTTGCGCAGGATGTTCGGGCCCTCCAGCAGCAGGTCGGCGCCCTCGTTGCGCGCCTTGACGATCGCCTCCAGCGCCACGCGGTTGGCCACGGCACCAGCCTGGATGCCCTGCGGGTGGCCGATGGTGCCCCCACCGAACTGCAGGATCACGTCGTCGCCGAACAGGTCGATCAACTGGTGCATCTGGCCGGCATGGATGCCGCCGGACGCCACCGGCATCACCTTCTTCGTGTCGGCCCAGTCCATGTCGAAGAACAGGCCGCGCGGCAGGTCGGTCTTCGTGTAGCTGTCGCGGCAGACGTTGTAGTAGCCCTGCACGGTGAGCGGGTCGCCCTCGAGCTTGCCCACGGCCGTGCCGGTGTGCAGGTGGTCGCAGCCGGCCAGGCGCAGCCACTTGGCGATCACGCGGAAGCTCACGCCGTGGTTCTTCTGGCGCGTGTAGGTGCCGTGGCCGGCACGGTGCATGTGCATCAGCATGTCGTTCTTGCGGCACCATTCGGCCATCGACTGGATCGCGGTCCAGCCGACTACCAGGTCTACCATCACCACGATCGAGCCGAGCTCCTTGGCAAGCTCCGCGCGCTCGTACATGCCTTCCATCGTTCCCGCGGTGATGTTCAGGTAGGAGCCCTTCACCTCGCCGGTCACGGCTTGCGCCTTGTTGACGGCTTCCATCACGTAGAGGAAGCGGTCGCGCCAGTGCATGAACGGTTGCGAGTTGATGTTCTCGTCGTCCTTCATGAAATCCAGTCCGCCCTTCAGGCCCTCGTAGATCACTCGGCCGTAGTTGCGCGCGGACAGCCCCAGCTTGGGCTTGGTGGTGGCGCCCAGCAGCGGGCGGCCGAACTTGTCGAGGCGTTCGCGTTCGACCACGAGGCCGGTGGGCGGTCCCTTGAACGTCTTGACATAGGCGACGGGGATGCGTATGTCCTCCAGGCGTGCCGCCTTGAGCGGCTTGAAGGAGAAGACGTTGCCGATGAGGCTGGCCGTCATGTTCGCGATGGAGCCTTCCTCGAACAGGATCAGGTCGTACGCGACATACGCGAAGTATTGCCCCGGCGCGTTCGGCACGGGGTCCACGCGATAGGCCTTGGCGCGGTAGCTGTCGCAGGCCGTGAGCCGGTCGGTCCATACCACCGTCCAGGTGGCGGTCGACGATTCGCCGGCGACGGCCGCGGCTGCTTCTTCCGGGTCCACGCCTTCCTGCGGCGTGATGCGGAAGAGGCAGATCGTGTCGGTGTCCTTCGGGACGTAGTCCGGCATCCAGTAACCCATCTGCCGGTACTTGAGGACGCCTGCGCTGTAGCGGGTCTTGGCGTCCGTAATCTGGTTGTCACCCATCGATTTGCTCCTGTTGTCGATGGGCGGACTATAAGTAGCGGCTTAAATAAGGTAAATTCAGACTTTGTTTGAATTCGATTAAGGAATACCTTAATGAAGAACGCGACCTTCCGGCAGTTGCGGGTGTTCAGCGAGGTGGCGCGGCACCTCAGCTTTGCGAAGGCGGCAGAGGCGCTGCACCTCACGCCGCCCGCCGTGACCATGCAGATCAAGGAGCTGGAAGCGCACGTCGGCTTGCCCCTGTTCGAACGCAGCGGGCGCGCGGTCTCGCTGACCACGCCCGGCGAGTACATCCTGGTCTATGCGCGCCGGATGCTGGCCACCCTCAAGGATGCCGAGGACGCGGCCGCGCGCCTGAAGAAGGTGGAGGCGGGCACGCTCACGATCGGCATGGTCGGCACGGCGAAGTACTTCCTGCCCGGGTTGCTGGCGCAGTTCCGGCGGGAGCACGAGGGCGTGGAGATCCGCCTCGTCGAGGGCAACCGCGAGCAGCTCGTCAAGCTGCTGCAGGCCAATGAGGTCGACGTCGCCGTGATGGGCCGCCCGCCCAAGGAACTGGCCACGCGCACGGAGCCCTTCGCGGCCCATCCGCACGTGTTCGTGGCGCCTGTGGACCATCCACTGGTGAAGGAGGGTGGGGCGCCTACGGCCGAGTCGCTGCGGCCTTACGGCTTCATCATGCGCGAGCCGGGCTCGGGCACCCGCGCCGCGCTGGAGAAATTTCTGGAGGAGGCGCGGCTGGAGCCACGCGTCATCATGGAGATGGGCAGCAACGAGACCATCAAGCAGGCCGTGATGGCCGGCATGGGCATCAGCTTCCTGTCCCTGCACACCTTGCAGCTGGAGCTGGACCACGACCTGCTGGCGCTGATCCCGGTGCAGGGCAGCCCGGTCGTGCGGGCATGGAACGTGGTGCACACCCTGTCGAAGGTGTTGTCACCGGCGGCAGAGGCCTTCCGCTACTTCGTGCTCGAACGCGGCGAGGCTTACCTGGCGCAGAACTTCGCCGCGCACCTCGCGCTCGCTGCTTCGTAGCTTCGTAGCTTCGTAGCTTCGTAGGGTGGGCACCTGTGCCCACCACGGATGTCGCCGCGCCACTCCCGGTGGGCACAGGTGCCCGCCCTACCCAATCAAGGTTTGATATACGCGTGTTTCTCGCGGAGCTGAAGTTGGCCGATGCGGGCCACGCCCGACGGCGTGAACTCCGCGTCCATGATGAACTGGTCCTTCTTGATGCTGCGGTTGCGCAAGGTGATCTCGCAGACCTCGAAGTGCACGCCGCGCGCCTTGAGTGCGCTGACCAGCGACGCGTACTCGATGTTGGGGTTCTTCTTGTCCTTGGCGCCTTCCATCAGGAAGTCGACGCCTTCGGCATGCGCCACGACGGTGATCTTCGTGTCGGGGGCTACGTCGAGGTGGTTGCGAACGTTGCGCAGCCCCTTGGTTGCCTGCGTCTCGGCATTGTCGATGTGATAGACGACCTTGTCCTGGGCCAGCGCGGCGCCGGAGAGGGCCAGGCCGGCGGCCAGCAGTGTGATGAATCTGATGAGGCGGTTCATTGGGGTGGTGTTTCCTGTAGGAGGTGGGGACGGCAAGTGCCGAGCGGCCGATTAAATCATTGAATAAAGATGCAGGAATATAGGGTTTCTATTGGTCTGATACGCACGCCCCGATACTTAATATCAGTGTCTGCTAATATCGGCCTTTATTGCTTTCACCTGGAGTTGTTATGGCCCAGTACGTATTCGGCAGGCCGGTCGCGATGGGGTTCGACGCGGCCGTGCAGCGGGTGACAGAGGAGCTCGGCAAGGTCGGCTTCGGCATCCTTACTGATATCGACGTGCAAGCCACGATGCACAAGAAGCTGGGGCTGGAGATGCGGCCCTACCGCATCCTGGGCGCGTGCAACCCGCAGATCGCGAGCAAGGCGATTGCCGCCGAGCCGCAGATCGGCGCGCTGCTGCCCTGCAACGTGGTCGTCCGTCAGGACGAGCAGGACGCGGTGCACGTGGAGATCATGGACCCGAACGCCGTGCTGAGCCTGGTCGACAACCCGGCCGTGCCGGCGCTTGCCGCCGAGGTGCGCCAGAAGCTCGAACAGGCGCTGGCGGCGCTCTGAGTCCGGCGCCTCAGCCCATCGCGCGACGCGCCGTGCGCAGGCGCTCGTCGAGGTAGGCGGCATAAAAATCGGGGATGGACGCGCCCTCGAGGCGGGGCGCTGCCTCCCGCCCGCCTTTGCCGAAG
>JAQZBU010000188.1 GCA_029237735.1 Ramlibacter sp.
GGCCACTTCACGACACGCACCAACGTGCAGTTCAACTGGATCCCGCTGGTCAAGAGCGCGGACGTGATGGAGCTGCTGGCCAGCGTCAACATGCACGGCATCCAGACCAGCGGCAACTGCATCCGCAACATCACCAGCGACGAGCTGGCCGGCATCGCCCCGGACGAGATCGCCGATCCGCGCCCGTTCTGCGAAATCATGCGCCAGTGGAGCACGCTGCACCCTGAGTTCGCGTTCCTGCCGCGCAAGTTCAAGATCGCGGTGAACGGCGCGCGCGAAGACCGCGCCGCCATCGGCTGGTACGACATCGGCCTGCAGCTGCTGCGCAATGAAGCCGGCGAGCTGGGCTTTCGCGTGCAGGTGGGCGGCGGCATGGGCCGCACGCCGATCATCGGCACCGTGGTGCGAGAGTTCCTGCCCTGGAACCAGCTGCTCAACTACATCGAAGCCGTCATCCGCGTGTACAACCGCTACGGCCGCCGCGACAACGCCTGGAAGGCCCGCATCAAGATTCTCGTGAAGGCCGAAGGCCAGCGCTACATCGACCAGGTCGAGGCCGAGTTCAAGAGCATCGTGGAGCTGGACGGCGCGCCGCACACGATCACGCAGGCGGAGTTCGACCGCGTTGCCGCTTCGTTCGTTCCCCCTGTACTCAAGCGGGAGCGCACGGGTGTGGACGCACGGCTGCACGAGATCGTCCGCGCCGATGCCGAAGCCGATCCGGCCTATGACCGCTGGCTGGTGCGCAACGTGGCGGGCCACATGAACCCCGAGCTGCGCGCCGTGACGCTGTCGTTCAAGCGCCTGGGCCAGGCCCCCGGCGACGCGAATGCCGAGCAGCTCGACATCGCCGCCCAGCTTGCCGACCGCTTCTCCGCCGGCGAAGCCCGCGTGACGCACGAGCAGAACCTGGTGTTGCCGTGGGTGCACCAGGACGATCTGCCCGAACTGTGGGCCGCAGCCCGCAAGGCGGGCCTCGCCAAGCCAAACATCGGCCTGCTCACCGACATGATCGCCTGCCCCGGCGGCGACTTCTGCTCGCTCGCCAACGCGCGTTCCCTGCCGATCGCCGAGGCGATCACGCAGCGCTACCAGGACCTGGACGAGCTGTACGACATCGGCGAGATCGACCTGAACATCTCCGGCTGCATCAACTCCTGCGGTCATCACCACGCCGGCCACATCGGCATCCTGGGCGTCGACAAGGACGGCAAGGAGTGGTACCAGGTCACGTTGGGCGGCTCCAACGGCTCCAACCTGTCGGGCACTGCCACGCCGGGCAAGGTGGTCGGCCCCTCGTTCTCCGCGGCCGAAGTGCCGGAGGTGATCGAGGCGGTGCTGGACACCTACCGCCAGCAACGGCAGGCCGAGGGCGGCAAGGCCGAGACCTTCATCGCCACGCTCAGGCGCGTGGGCATCGAACCCTTCAAGGTGGCCGCCAACGCCGCCCGCTTCGCGGAAAAGGAAGTCGCGTAATGGACCAGAACATCAGGATCATCGCCGCCGACGTGCATGCGGCCGAAGCGCAGGGCGCCAATGTGCTGCAGCTCGCGAACGACGCGGACCCGCTGGAGATTTCCGTTGACGGTGTCGACCGCATCGAGCTGAATTTCCCCAAGTTCACCGACGGCCGCGCCTACAGCCAGGCCATGCTGCTGCGCCGCCGCCTCGGCTTTCGCGGCGACATCCGCGCCACCGGCGACGTGCTCATCGACCAGTTGGTGCAGATGCAGCGCACGGGTTTTTCCAGCGCGGTGCTGCGCGCCGACAAAGACGTGGCCGAGGCGAAGCGCCAGTTCGAGCGTTTCCCCGCGTACTACCAGGGCGACGCCGTCACCGCGCACCCCCACTTCAACCGGGCGGCCTGACATGAGCGCCATCGACCTGCACTCCCGCGCTTCGAAGGATTTCGAGGCCAAGCTGGCTGAAACCAAGGCCCTGCTGCAACGCGCGGCCGCGGAATTCTCGCCGATCACGCAAGCCTCCAGCCTGGGCGCCGAGGATGTGGTGATCACCCACCTGATCAACAGCCTGGAACTGGACATCCCCGTGTTCGTGCTTGAAACCGGGATGCTGCACAAGGAAACACTGGACCTGCTCGAGCGCACCAAAGCGAGCTCGCGCGCGCCCGTCACGGTGTATGAGCCCGTTCGCGAATCGGTCGTGCACTTCGTCGAGCGCGAAGGCAAGGACGCGATGTACAAGAGCGTGGACTTGCGCAAGGCCTGCTGCCACATCCGCAAGGTGGAACCGCTGGAGCGGGCCCTGGCCGGCAAGCGCGCCTGGATCACCGGCCTGCGCCGTGAGCAGTCCAGCAGCCGGGCCGAAGTGCCCTTGCTCGACACGAGCGACGAGGTGAAGACCGGCCGCGTCAAGTTCAACCCCCTGGCCAACTGGACCTGGGGCGACGTGTGGCACTACATCAAGCTGCACAAGGTCGACTACAACCCGCTGCACGACCAGTTCTACCCCAGCATCGGCTGCCAGCCCTGCACCCGCGCGATCAGCCTGGGCGAGGATTTCCGCGCCGGCCGCTGGTGGTGGGAAGACGAGTCCGCGAAGGAATGCGGCCTCCATGTCAAGAAGAACGAGAACGTAGAGGTTTCTGCATGAACGCACGCGTCGAACCCCAACTGCTCACGCACCTGAGCAACCGGCACCTCGATTCGCTGGAAGAAGAAGCCGTCTTCATCCTGCGTGAGGTGGCCGCGGCCTTCGAGCGCCCGACGCTGCTGTTCTCCGGCGGCAAGGATTCGCTGGTGCTGCTCAAATGCGCCGAGAAAGCTTTCGGCGCCGGGCGCATCCCCTACCCGCTGCTGATGATCGACACCGGCCACAATTTCCCGGAAGTGACCGATTTCCGCGATTTCCGCGCGAAGGAACTGGGCGCCGAACTGATCGTGCGCAACGTCGAGGATTCGATGAAGCGGGGCACCGTGCGCCTGGCGCACCCGGGCGAATCGCGCAACGTGCACCAGTCGGTGACGCTGCTCGAAGCGATCGAAGAGTTCCGCTTCGACGCGCTCATCGGCGGTGCCCGCCGCGACGAGGAGAAGGCCCGCGCCAAGGAGCGCATCTTCTCGCACCGCGACAGCTTCGGCCAGTGGCAGCCCAAGGCCCAGCGCCCCGAACTGTGGACGCTGTTCAACACGCGCCTGCACCAGGGCGAGCACTTCCGCGTGTTCCCCATCTCCAACTGGACGGAGCTGGACGTGTGGCAATACATCGAGCGCGAGAACATCGCCCTGCCCTCGATCTACTACGCGCACCAGCGCCAGGTCATCGAGCGCAAGGGGCTGCTGGTGCCGGTGACCGAGCTCACCCCGCCGAAAGACGGCGAAGAGGTCGAGACACGCACCGTGCGCTTTCGCACCGTCGGCGACATCACCTGCACCTGCCCGGTGGAAAGCCCGGCCGCCAACGCCGCCGAAGTGGTGGTCGAGACGCTGACGGTCGAAGTGAGCGAGCGCGGGGCCACCCGCATGGACGACAAGACATCCGACGCTTCCATGGAGAAGCGCAAGAAGGACGGGTATTTCTAAATGAGCGCAACCGCAACCGCAACGCTGCACGACCACGCCTCCGCACTGAAATTCATCACCTGCGGCAGCGTGGACGATGGCAAGAGCACGCTCATCGGCCGCCTGCTGGTCGACAGCAAGGCCGTTCTGCAGGACCAGCTGGCAGGCGTGCAGCGCCTGGGCGAGACCGATCTGGCGCTGCTGACGGACGGCCTGTCCGCCGAGCGCGAGCAGGGCATCACCATCGACGTGGCGTACCGATACTTCGCCACGCCCAGCCGCAAATTCATCATCGGCGACGCGCCGGGCCATGAGCAATACACACGCAACATGGTCACCGCGGCTTCCAGCGCCGACGCGGCCGTGGTACTGGTCGACGCAACCAAGCTGCAATGGCAAGACCCAGCGCTGGAACTGCTGCCGCAGACGCGCCGCCACTCGTTGCTGGCCAACCTGCTGCGCGTGCCTTCCATCGTGTTCGCCGTGAACAAGCTGGACGCCGTCGAGGACCCGACGGAGGCATTCAAGAACATCAGCGGCGCGCTCAAGGCGTTCACCGGGGCGGCGGGCATCGAATACCGTGCCATCGTGCCGATCTCCGCGCTCAAGGGACATAACGTCGTCTCCGCCCAGCCGGGCTGGTGCGGCTATCAAGGCCTGTCGCTGTTGCAGCTGCTGGAGACGCTGGACGTGACGGCCGCCGAGACCACGGAAGCCTTCGCCTTCCCCGTGCAATGGGTCGAGAAGTTCTCGTCCTCCGCCGACACGAGCCAGGGCCGACGCGTGTTCTGGGGCCGCGTGGCCACCGGAGACATCGAGCCGGGCCAGCAGGTCAAGGTGCTGCCCAGCGGGCAGACGGCCACAGTGGCCCAGGTGCTTGATCATGTGCGCCAACCCCGCAAGGTGCCCGCCGGGCACAGCGCGGGCATCGTGCTGGACCGCGAAGTGGACGTTTCGCGTGGCGACTGGCTGCTGGCCCCGGGCGCGCCCGAGCCTTCGAGGGAGATTTCGGCCACGGTGGCCTGGCTGGACGACGAGCCGCTCGTTGCCGGGCGCGTGTATTGGGCGCTGCATGGCCACCGCTGGGTGAAGGCGCGCGTCAAGCGCATCGTCCACAAGCTCGACGTCAACACGCTCGCGGAAGCCGATGCCGATCACCTCGAGCCGAACTCCATCGGCCACGTCGATTTGGCGCTGCAGGAGCCGCTCGCGACCCTGCCGTTCGCACGCTCGCGCATCCTCGGCTCGCTGGTGCTGGTGGACACCGCCACCCATAAGACCTCAGGGGCTGTGCTGGTTAGGTGACGAGCCTATTCCGCCGAAGCCCTAAAATCAGGGTTTCTCCCCTCTACGACAAGCAATTCAAATGACCCACGTCGTCACCGAATCCTGTATCCGCTGCAAATACACCGACTGTGTGGACGTGTGTCCCGTGGACTGCTTCCGCGAAGGGCCGAACATGCTGGTGATCGACCCGGACGAGTGCATCGACTGCGCCGTGTGCATCCCCGAGTGCCCGGTCAACGCCATCTACGCCGAGGAAGATGTGCCGGCAGACCAGATGCAGTTCATCAAGATCAACGCCGAACTCTCCACGGCCCCAGGCTGGAAAAGCATCACCAAGCGCAAGCCGGCGCCGGAGGATGCCGACGAATGGAAAGACAAGACCGGCAAGATTGACGAGCTGGTCCGCTGACCGGAACGCAGTGAAGCCACAATTCGTATGGAACCGCAACTGAATCAAGAAGTGCTCAAGACCGCCGCAGCCCACGACGGCCCCATCGAGACCGATGCGGTCATCGTCGGCGCCGGGCCCGTTGGCCTGTTCCAGGTGTTCGAGCTCGGCCTGCTGGAGATCAAGGCCCATGTGATCGACTCGCTCGCCTATCCGGGCGGCCAGTGCGTGGAGTTGTACCCCGACAAGCCGATCTACGACATTCCCGCCGTGCCCGTGTGCACCGGCCAGGAGTTGACGGACAACCTGCTCAAACAGATTGAGCCTTTCGGCGCGACGTTCCACTTCGGTCAGGAAGTCACCGTCGTCGAGCGCCAGGACGACGGCCGCTTCTATGTTGAAACGTCTCGCGGCACCAAGTTCTTGACGCGCACGATCTTCATCGCCGCGGGCGTCGG
>JAQZBU010000053.1 GCA_029237735.1 Ramlibacter sp.
AACTGCACATCCGCTTGCGCAACGTCCAGCCCGCGTGAACGCGGCCTGGGGCAGAATGAAAGGGCGCCACGACGGCGCCCTTTTTCATTGATGGACCGTGCCTTCAAGATCCCCGAATCGGTGCTGGTGGTCATCCACACGCCGGCGCGTAGCGTCCTGCTGATCAACCGCGCCGACGCGGCAAACTATTGGCAATCGGTCACAGGCAGCAAGGATGAGCTGGGTGAGTCGCTGCGCGAGACCGCGGTTCGCGAGGTGTTCGAGGAAACCGGCATCAACTGCGGGCCGGGCACCGTGCTGCACTCGGGCCTCAAAGATTGGGGGCTGGAGAATGTGTACGACATCTATCCGCGCTGGCAGCATCGCTACGCGCCGGGCGTGACGCGCAATACCGAACACGTGTTCGGCCTGTGCGTGCCCGAAGGAACGCCAGTGACGCTGAACCCACGCGAACACACGGCCTACAAGTGGCTGCCCTGGCGGGAGGCCGCCGACGCGTGCTTCTCCCCGTCCAACGCCGAGGCGATCCTGATGCTGCCACAATTTGGACCATGAGCAGTACGTTGAGAATCGCCACATACAACATCCACAAGGGTGTGCAGGGAATGGGCCCCACGCGGCGGCTCGAGATCCACAACATCGGCCACGCGGTGGAGCAGCTCGACGCCGACATCGTCTGCCTGCAGGAAGTGCGCAAGCTCCACCGGCGCGAAGAGCAGTTCTTCACCCGCTGGCCGGAGCTGCCGCAAGCCGAGTTTCTCGCGCCGGAAGGCTACACGCCGGTCTACCAGACCAATGCGACGACTCGGCATGGCGAGCACGGCAATGCGCTTCTCTCGCGGTGGCCTGTCGTCTCCCACGGCCACGAGGACTGTTCCGACCATCGTTTCGAGCAGCGAGGCATGCTGCACGTCGAGGTGCAGCTGGACCGGCGCACCGTGCACGTCATCGTGCTTCATCTTGGGTTGATAGCAGGCAGCCGCGTGCGGCAGGTGGAACAGCTTGGCCGCTTCATCGAACGCGAGATCCCCGCGCGCGCGCCGATCGTGGTCGCAGGCGACTTCAACGACTGGGGCGGCAAGCTGCGACCGGTAATGAACAAGCTGGGTTTCACGGACTTCATCGGCGAGCGCCAGCTCACCTATCCCTCGCGCCTGCCTCTCACGCAGCTGGACTATGTGTACGCCCGGGGCCTGAAGCCCGTGGGCGTCGAGATCCCGCGCGGGCGCATCTGGTGGCGCATGTCCGACCACCTGCCCCTCATCGCGGAGTTCAAGGTGTAGGGAAGGGCGCCCATGTCGCATGCACTTCCCCCCCTGCGCGGCGGCCACCAGCTGCGGCTGCTGCAAGGTAGTGGCGAGCTGTTTCCTTTCCTGGTGGAGGCGATGGACTCCGCCCAGCGAGACATCAGGCTCGAAACCTACATTTTCGATTTCACCGGGCAGGGCGCGGAGATCGCTTACGCCCTTGAACGCGCAGCACGACGGGGCGTGAGCGTCAAGGTGGTGGTAGACGGTTTCGGCAGCGGGCCGATTCCTCCGTCGTGGGAGGAGCGCTTTCTGCACGCAGGCGTGGAATGGCGGGTGTTCGCTCCGCCGGGCCGGCTTGGAATGCTCTGGCTCGGTAACTGGCGCCGGTTGCACCGCAAGCTGTGCGCGGTGGATGGGGAGGTCGCGTTCTGCGGCGGCATCAACATCCTCGACGATTTCCATGACCCGAACCACGGCCCGCTCGCCTCACCACGGCTGGACTTCGCGGTGCGGGTGACGGGCCCGCTGGTGGCGGATGTGGTGGCGAGCATGGACCGGCTGTGGCTGCGCATGAAGGCGGTGCGCGACATCCGCCACGCGCGGCTCGCCGGCGCGTTGCTCTCGCTGCGCGCGTCGGGCACTTCGCTCGCGGCGCCGCCCCGGGTTGCGGCGGCGCCCGAGGGTCCGCGCTCGCGCGCCGCGCTGGTGCTGCGCGACAACCTGCGAAACCGCACCCGCATCGAGCGCGCCTACCGCCGAGCCATCGGCCGCGCGCGCGAGGAAATCATCATCGCCAATGCGTACTTCGCGCCCGGCCGGAAGATGCGCAAAGCGCTCGTGGAGGCGGCGAATCGCGGTGTCAAGGTCCGCCTGCTGCTGCAAGGGCGCTACGAGTACTTCATGCAGTACTACGCGGCTCGCCCTATCTACGGGGCGCTGCTGCGCGCCGGAGTCGAGATCCATGAGTACTCGCCAAGCTTCCTGCACGCCAAGGTGGCGGTGATCGACGGCCGGTGGGCCACGGTCGGCTCGTCCAACCTCGATCCGCTAAGCCTGCTGCTTGCGCGCGAAGCCAACCTGGTCGTCGAGGACATCGGTTTCGCCGCCGTGCTGCGCAGCCGCCTGATGCAGGCCATTCGCCAGGAAGGGCGCGAGATGGAAGCCGGTGAGTACCAGAACCGGCCCATGCGCCAGCGCTTCATGGAGGGCCTGGCGCATGCGCTGATGCGGCTGGCTCTGGCGGTGCAGGGCAAGAAGTACCTCTAGCAATGGCTGACCTGGTCGTGCAGCGGCCCGAGGGCCTGTATTGCCCACCCGGCGATTTCTACATCGACCCATGGCGGCCGGTGCCGCGCGCGGTGATCACCCACGCGCACTCGGACCATGCCCGAGTCGGCCACGGCCACTATCTGGCGTCGCAACCCTCCGAGGGCGTCCTGCGCGCGCGCCTGGGCGAGATCGACCTGCAGACGCTTGCCTATGGCGAACGCATCGTCCACAACGGCGTTACGGTTTCGCTGCACCCTGCCGGTCATGTGCTGGGCTCGGCGCAGGTGCGCCTCGAACTTGGCGGCCAGGTCTGGGTCGCCAGCGGCGATTACAAGGTCGCCCCCGACAGGACGTGCGCGCCGTTCGAACCGGTGAAGTGCGACGTCTTCATCACCGAATCCACGTTCGGGCTGCCGATTTACCGCTGGTGCCCCGACGACGAGCTTTTCGCGGACATCAATGACTGGTGGGCACGCAACGTCGTGGCGGGGCGCGCCAGCGTGCTCACCTGCTACAGCTTCGGCAAAGCGCAACGCATCCTCTCGGGCGTCGATCCTTCGATCGGGCCGATCGTCGTGCACGGCGCGGTGGAGCCGCTCAATCGCGCCTACCGCGCCGCCGGCGTCGACCTGCCGGAGACAAGCATGGTCACGGGCATCAAGGACCGGGCGGACCTCAGGCGCGCCCTCGTTGTCTGCCCGCCCAGCGCGGCAGCCAGCCCGTGGATGCGGCGTTTCGGCGACGCGAGCACGGCGTTTGCCAGCGGATGGATGCAGTTGCGTGGCGCGCGCAGGCGCGGCGGGTGGGATAGAGGCTTCGTGCTGTCGGACCATGCCGACTGGCCCGGCCTGATGAGCGCGATCGGCGCGACTGGCGCGCAGCGCGTCATCGTCACGCACGGCAGCGTTCCGGTGATGGTGCGATATCTCACCGAGCAAGGCCTGCAGGCGGAAGCGTTCGACACCGAATACGGCGGCGACGGCGTGGAGGGGGATGTCCAGCCCGGGGTGGAGGAGGGCGGCACGTCATGAAGCGGTTCGCGGCCCTCTTCGCCGAGCTCGACGCAACCACTTCCACCAACGCGAAGGTCGAGGCCCTGCAGCGCTACTTCGAGCAGGCACCGGCCGCGGACGCGGCCTGGGCCGTGTATTTTCTCTCGGGCGGCAAGCCGCGCCAGGTGGTGCCGACGTCGCGCCTCACGATTCTCGCGTGCGAGGTCGCGGGCATCGCGCCGTGGCTGTTCGACGAGTGCTACCAGGCCGTGGGCGACCTGGCGGAGACCATCGCGCACGTCCTGCCGCGGGACAGTGAGCCCACCGATTTCGGCCTGGCCGTGTGGGTGGAAGAACGCTTGCTGCCGCTGCGCGGATTGAGCGAGCCCGAGATTGCGCAGCGCATGAAGGCGTACTGGCGCGAACTCGACGCGCAGGGCCGCTTCCTGCTCACCAAGCTCGTGGGCGGCGGCTTTCGGGTCGGCGTCAGCAAGCTGCTGGTGCAAAGGGCGCTGGCTGCGCACGCGGGCGTCGACGCGAAGCGCGTGGCGCAGCGGATGATGGGATACACCGATGGCAAGGTGACGCCCTCGGTCGAACGTTTCCAGGCACTGATCGCGGGACACGACGAAGGCGCCCCTGCGCCTCGGGACGAAGGCCAGCCCTATCCGTTCTTCCTGGCCCACCAGCTCGATGCCCCGCCGGAAGTGTTCGCATCCCGGCTCGGGCCCGTGGCCGACTGGCAAATCGAGTGGAAGTACGACGGCATCCGCGGCCAGGTCGTCAAGCGTGCCGGCAGGGTCTGGCTGTGGTCGCGCGGCGAGGAACTGGTGACGGAGCGTTTTCCGGAGATCGAAGCGCTGGCGGCGCAACTGCCGGATGGCACGGTTCTCGACGGCGAGATCATGGTGTGGAAGACCCCTCACCCCCGCCCTCTCCCGGAGGGAGAGGGGGTAAGTACGCTCCCTCTCCCTCCGGGAGAGGGCTGGGGTGAGGGCGGTCCAGCGCCATTCGCGCTGCTGCAGCAGCGCATTGGCCGCAAGACGCTTACGAAGAAGGTGCTTGCCGAGGCACCCGTCACCTTCATGGCCTACGACCTGCTGGAGCACGATGGGCAAGATATCCGCAACCGGCCCCAGCGCGAAAGGCGCGAGCGGCTCGAAGCGCTGCTCGAAGGAACCCGCTTCAAGGTCTCGCCGGTGGAAAGCGGCGCGAGCTGGCTGGAGTACGCAAAGCGGCGCGAACGCTCGCGCGAGCTTGGCGTCGAGGGCTTCATGCTCAAGCGCCTCGACGCCGCCTACGGCACGGGCCGCACCAAGGCGGAGGGCCTCTGGTGGAAGTGGAAGATCGATCCGATGACGATCGATTGCGTGCTCATTTACGCGCAGGCGGGGCATGGACGGCGCGCTTCGGTCTACACCGACTACACGTTCGCCGTCTGGAATCGGGCCCCGGCCAGCCCGCAAGAGGCCGACGCCGTGATCGAGGGGATGAGCGCCGCTGGGCCGCCCCGAGGCGCGAAGGCCCCCTCGGGGGGCAGCGCAGCGGCTTCAGCCGCAAGCGTGGGGGCCAGTCCTGCCCGCGAGCCGCCCCAGCCGGGCGCTTTGCAGCTGGTGGCGTTCGCCAAGGCCTACTCCGGGCTCACCGACGAGGAATTCCGGCAGGTCGATGCGATCATCCGCAAAAGCACGCTGGAGAAGTTCGGGCCGGTGCGCAGCGTGAAGCCTTCGCTTGTTTTTGAACTCGGTTTTGAGGGTATCAACCGCAGCCCGCGTCACAAGAGCGGTATTGCCGTGCGGTTCCCCCGGATGCTGCGGATCCGCTTCGACAAACCCCTGCATGAGGCGAACACCCTGCAGGACCTGGAATCGCTATTGAAGTTATAGCGGCTGTCGCACGCCGGACAAGGGTTTGAACCAAAAACCTTGCATTCGGCTGCGTTTGCGGGCAATGTTACTATTTCGGATGCTCATGAAAGCCGAACACGACCTCAAAATCGATGAACCCGATGCCGGCACGCCGGTATCGGTGAAGATCCGCGAGCGCATCGTTGCCGCCCGCAAGCGCTTCCACTCCAATGACAACATCGCGGCATTCATCGAGCCGGGCGAGTTGGAGAAGCTGCTGGATGAAGTCGAGGCAAAGATGCAGGGCGTGCTCGACAGCATGGTCATCGACACGGCCAGCGATCACAACACCAGCGACACGGCGCGCCGCGTGGCCAAGATGTATTTGAACGAGGTTTTCAAGGGGCGCTACACCAAGGCGCCCACCATCACCGAATTCCCCAACGCCGAACACCTCAACGAGTTGATGATCGTCGGCCCGATCACGGTGCGCAGCGCCTGCAGCCATCACTTCTGCCCCGTCATCGGCAAAGTCTGGATCGGCATCATGCCCAACGAGCACACGAACGTGATCGGCCTGTCCAAGTACGCTCGCCTGGCCGAGTGGGTAATGGGCCGGCCGCAGATCCAGGAGGAAGCCGTGGTGCAGCTGGCCGACCTGATCATGGAAAAAACCCAACCCGACGGCCTGGCCATCGTGATGGAGGCGTCGCACTACTGCATGGCCTGGCGCGGCGTGAAAGACATGGACGCCAAGATGATCAACTCGGTCATGCGCGGTGTCTTTCTCAAGGATTCCGCGCTGCGTCGCGAATTCCTCGCGCTCATTCCGGGGAAGAACTGAAATGCTGGTACGTCTTCTCTACTGCAGCCGGGCGGTGGACACCACCGACGCCGTGATCGAATCCATCCTGGCGCAAGGGCGCCAGCACAACCCCGAGAACGGCATCACGGGCATCCTCTGTTTTGGCGGCGGCATCTTCCTGCAGGCCATCGAAGGCGGCCGCATGCAGGTGAGCGACCTGTTCGGCCAGATCCAGCAGGACCCGCGCCACAAGGACGTCGCGTTGCTGCACTATGAAGAAATCTTCGAGCGGCGCTTCGGTGGCTGGAGCATGGGGCAGGTGAACCTGTCCAAGCTCAATCACTCCATCCTGCTGAAGTACTCCGAAAAGCCCGAGCTCGACCCGTATGCAGTTTCAGGCAAGGTGTCGCTCGCGCTGCTCGAAGACCTGATGGCCACTGCCGCGATCTGCGGCCGCGTCTAGCGTGCTGGTCGGCTGCGACTTTTCCAGCACCCCAACCGTTCGCAAACCCATAGTGCTCGCGCTTGGCCGCGAAGCACGTGGCCGCGTGGTGCTCGATCGCATCGAGAAGATCGCCACGCACGAAGGCTTCGCGAAGTGGCTGGCGCACCCGGGAGATTGGGTCGGCGGTTTCGACTTTCCTTTTGGATTGCCGCGCGAGCTGGTGGAGCAACTCGGCTGGCCGCTGCAATGGCGGGAGTGCATCGCGCACTACGCCCAACTTTCCCGCGCGCAGATTCGCGAAACATTCGCCGCCTTTTGTGACGCGCGGCCTGCCGGCGGCAAGTTCGCGCACCGCGCTTTCGACAAGCTCGCGGGCTCGAGCCCATCCATGAAGTGGGTGAATCCGCCGGTTGCCTACATGCTGCATGCCGCGCTGCCGCCGTTGATCGCCGCCGGCGTGCACATGCCGGGCCTGCACGAAGGCGACCCGCGCCGCGTTGCCCTCGAGGCATACCCAGGGCTGCTGGCCAGAGAGCTCATCGGCAAACGCAGTTACAAGAGCGACGATAAGGCAAAGCAGACACCCGAGCGGCTGATCGCGCGCAAGGACCTTGTTACCGCGCTCGAGCACGGGCAGACCCGGCTGGGCCTGGCGCTCAAGCTCAGCAATGCACAGCGCGATGCACTGGCACACGATGCCAGTGGCGACAGCCTGGACGCCGTGCTGTGCATGGTTCAAGCCGCGTGGGCCCTACGGCAAGGCCCACCGCGCTACGGATTGCCAACCCGTTTCGATCCCCTCGAAGGCTGGATCCTCACCTGCTGAGCTCGAACTCATCGAATAGCTCTTTCGGACGCCGTTACCCGCACTTACACGTTAGCGCCATAGCATGGGCCTGCCTTCATTTGGAAGCGCGATCCATGCGCGCGAATAACAGGGAGCAGACGATGGGCGACGAATTCGACGGACTCGAGATTGCGGTCCTGATCCCGTGCTTCAACGAGGAAGTGGCGGTGCCGCGCGTGGTCGCGGATTTCCAGCGCGCGCTACCGGGGGCGAAGATCTACGTGTATGACAACGCTTCGACCGATCGCACCGCCGAGGTCGCACAGCGCGCCGGCGCCATCGTCGGGTTCGAGCCATTCCCGGGCAAGGGCAACGTCATGCGCCGCATGTTCAGCGACATTGAAGCCGACATCTACGTGCTCGTCGACGGCGACGACACGTATGACGCGCAGGCGGCCCCACAGCTGGTGCGCGAGCTCCTCAACAAGCAGCTGGACATGGTCAACGGCGCGCGTGTCACTTCCATCAAGGAGGCATACCGCTTCGGTCACCGCTTCGGCAACCGGCTCCTGACTGGGCTGGTGCAGGAGATCTTCGGCAGGCAGTTCTCGGACATGCTGTCAGGCTACCGCGTCTTCTCGCGCCGGTTCGTCAAGTCCTTCCCCGCAATCTCCAGCGGTTTCGAGATCGAGACCGAACTCACCGTGCATGCACTGGAACTCCGGATGAAGACGAGCGAGGTCGCCACACGCTACAAGGACCGGCCCGAGGGCTCCACCTCGAAGCTCAACACCATCCGCGACGGCATCCGCATCCTGCGCATGATCGGCATGCTGGTGAAGGAGGAGCGCCCGCTGGCGTTCTTCGGCTACGCCGCGCTGCTGCTGTCGGTGCTGTCGGTCGCACTGTCCATACCGATCGTGATCGAGTTCGTCCAGACCGGGTTCGTCCCCAGGCTGCCGACCGCGGTGCTGTCCGTGGGCATCATGCTGGTTGCCGTGCTGTCGATGGCGTGCGGCCTGATCCTGGATACCGTCACACACTCGCGGCGCGAGATCAAGCGACTGGCCTACCTTGAAGGCCGCGCGCCGCAATGGCCGTCGCCCGCGGCTCGCAAGGCGAGCGGTGCAGAGCTCTCGGCGATGCGCGGCGCATATGGCCCGCGTGATGGCCCGCATGCCGAGAACGACGCCGCTTCGCCTGTCGTTGCGGCGATGCCGGCTGCTGCTTCCTGAATGACGCGGCGGTGCCGATGAGCGAGCCGACCCCCCAGGCCGGAGCGTTCCGCCCCGATTGGCCGGCGCGCGCCGGCCAGACCATCGCCTGGCGCGGGCGCGCCTGGCCGCTCGCGCTCATGGCCGGCGCGCTGTTCGCGTGCAATCTTGCGCTGCAGTTTCCGGGCCTGATGACCAACGACTCGGTGAACCAGTACGCCGAGGCGGTAAGCGGCCGCTACACCGACTGGCACCCGCCGGTGATGGCGTGGCTTTTTTCAGTGCTGCTGCGCATCCACGAGGGCCCGGCCCCGCTCTTCGTGCTGCACATGGTCGGTTACTGGACCGGGTGGTGGCTGTTGGCGGACGCAACCAGGCGCGGCGGGCGCGCGAACATGGCCTTCCTCATCCCGCTGGCGGGGCTGTTTCCTACCTTCGTGTTCCTCAATGCCAGCCTGAACAAGGACGTCGGCATGGCGGCGGCGTGGCTGCCGGCGGCGGGATTGTTGTACTGGTACCGCACGCAGGACAGGCGCGTGCCGCTGATGGCGGGGATGATCATCGCCGCGCTCCTGGCTTACGGCACGCTGGTGCGCACCAACGCCGTGTTCGGGCTCGGCCCCTTGCTGCTTTTTGCGTTGGCGCCGGCCGCCTGGCTGCGCAACATCCGGCTGATGATTGCGGCTGTCGCCGTCGCCGTCATCGCCATCCCGCTGACCCAGCAGGCCAACCGCATACTGTTCCATCCGGTTGAGCGCCAGGCCGTTCATTCGCTTTTCCTGTTCGACCTTGCCGGTATCGCCGCGCACGAAGGCGATCCGTCGCTGGTAGCGCCGAGGGCGAGCTTGAACGCGGAAGAACTTCGCAAGTGCTACACGCCTTACTGGTGGGACAGCTTCAGCCCCTGGGGTTCGTGCGCCGGCAAGGTGATGCGCCCGGACGACGACCACGCCACCAACGGTGACGGGCTGCCGATGCAGTGGGTTCGCACGATCGCCGCGCATCCCATGGCCTATGCCATCCACCGGCTGAAACACTTCAACTCGGAATTGATGTTCGCCGTCCCGCTCAAGCACATCAGGCTCACGCCCGAGTACCGGACCGACAACCCGGCATTCAAGCCGCTCGAGACCATCACGCCGCGCGATGTGCGCTTCGACCTGGTCCGCAAGAACCCCACGGTCTGGCCCGTGACCTGGGTAGCCTGGGCGATAGTGCTGTTGGCGTTCCTGGCGCGCGCGGAGTCGTCACCGGCCGTGTTGCTGGCACGCACCCTGGCGGTGTCCGCGCTGGGTTATGCCGGCGCGTATCTCGTGATCGGCGTAGCGACCGATGTCCGTTACCACTACTGGACAGTCCTCGCGACTGTCGTGGCCACACTCGTCGTACTGCCATCGCTGGCTGCGGGCTATCGGCGTCGTTCTCGGGTACTGCTGGGCGGAACGGCGGCGGTCGGTTTCGTGATCGCCCTGGGCCTCGCGGCCCGGCTCCTTGACTTCCAGGCATGGAGCGCCTGACCATGAGCGACATGTCCCGCTTCATGCGTTTCGGCCTCGTTGGCGCCCTGGGTTTCGTCGTGGATGCCGGCGTCATGCAGCTGCTCGTCAGCTTCGCCGGTTTCGGAGCCATCGAGGCACGTGCAGTGTCGATCCCCACAGCCGTGTTCGCGACATGGCTGCTCAATCGCAGCTTCACGTTCGGCAAGACGTCGGATGACCCGGCCCTGCCCAGCCTCATACGCTATGCGGCAGTGAGTGCCGGCGGCGCCACCATCAACTTCCTCGTCTACACCGCGCTCGTTCTGGCCTCATCGATGCTCGCCGCGCAGCCGATGATCCCCTTGGCCATCGCATCGATCGTCGCACTCGTTTTCAACTACCTGGGCAGCAAGCACTTCGCGTTCCGGTAGTGCCGTTCTACGAGTTCAGTGACGGCCGCTGAAGCGCCTCGAATGCCTGGAGAGCCTCCGCATCCGTGCGGTACATCGCCAGGAGCGGGCTTTCGTACAGCGCGCCGGCCTTGCGCAGCACCCGCTCCACCGGCAACTTGATCCCGCTGATGTGCAGGTGGATGCCGCGCGACGCCAACATCTGACGCAGCTGGCTGAACACCTCCACGCCAGTCGTGTCCACGCGGTTGATGGGATGGGCGAACAGGCACACATGCTGCACGTCCGGACGGGCCGTCAGGTGGTCGACGATGTCTCGTTCGAAGGCGCTCGACGACGCGAAGTCAAGCTCGCCGTCCATGCGCAGGGCATAGAGATTCGGGGCGAGCGGCGGAAGCTTCCACAGGTGGCGGTCGCGCAGGCTGCCATCGGGGTGCAGCCCGACTTCGATGATACGGGGGTGCAGCCGCAGGTAGAGGAAGTGGGCCAGGCCCATGACGACGCCGGCCAGCACCCCCCAGTAGATTCGGGGCGACGTCAGCAGCGTGACCCCGAAGGTAACCAGCGCCGTGACCGCCTCGATGCGGTCGATGCGCCACAGTCGCGGCAAGGTGCGCGGCTTGACGAGGCCGGCGACGGCCGTCACGACCACGGCGGCAAGCACGGCGCGAGGAACAAGAGAGAGCGCGGGCGTCAGGAACAAAAGCACCAGCAGCACGATGCAGGTCGAGGCCACAGTCGCCCAACCCGTGCGCGCCCCCGCATACAGCACGATTGCCGAGCGTGAGAAAGACGTGCTGGTCGGAAAGCTGCCGGAAAATGCCGCGACGATCTTGCCCATGCCTTGGCCGACCAAATCCTGTCCGGCGTCCCAACGCTTGCCGTCGCGCTGGCTTTCGATTTTTGCGCTGGACGCCATCTCGAGCGAGCTGACCAGCGCGATGACAAGCGCAGGGACCACCAGGGCACCCACGGATTCCCATCCCGGCAACCCCGGCCAGAAGAAAGCCGGCAGGCCGCGCGGCAGGGCGCCGATCACCGCGCCATGCGCCGAAAAGCCCGTCCACTTGCTGACGGCGGCGGCCGCGGCGATCACGATGAGGACCATGGGCACGCGCGGCGCGTAGCGCTTGCCCAGCACAATCGCCACCACACTGGCTGCACCATAGGCCAGCGCCTGGATATCGATGGCGGGTGAATGCAACAGCGTGGGCAAGGCGCCTTGCAGGCCGATCAGCGCAGGAACCTGCGAAGCGATGATCAGCAAGGCGGAAGCCTGGGTGAAGCCCGCCAGCACGGGAGAGCTCACGAGATTGAGCACCCAGGCGGCACCCGCCGCGCCAAGGCCGAGTTGCACTGCGCCGGCCATCAGGGCCAGCCAGGCCGCGAGCGCGACCCACTGCGCGCTGCCGGGCTCCGCCATGCCGACCAGTGAAGCGCCGACCAACACGCTGGTCAGTGCCGATGGGCCCACCGACAGGCGAGTGGAACTGCTGAAAAGCACCGCCGCGAGGGCGGGCAGGAAGGCTGCGTACAAGCCGGTGACCAACGGCATCCCCGCCAGGCCGGCATAAGCCACCGACTGGGGGATCACGACGACGGCCACCGTGAGGCCGGCGGCAAACTCCCCGCGGAGCAGGCCGGCGTTGGGTCGTGGCCAACGAAGGAACGGCAACCAGCGCGAGGATTGGGGCATGGGGCGAGTATGCCAAGCCGAGGCTGGTTCAGCGCTGCGGCATGTCCTTCGTCGAATACCCCAGGCTCACCGTCGCATCCGGCGGGATCGGCGGCATGCTGTCGTTCCAGAGCTCCCAGGCCGCCCGCAGGTCCGAAAGGCGCTGCGGCTCGCGCAAGCCAAGGTTGGCGCGTTCGCGCTCATCGGCCGAAAGGTTGAACAAGTAGTCGTTGCCTTCCACGCGCAGGTATTTCCAGTCGCCGTCGCGCAGCGCGCGTTGGCCGCGGTGGTTCATGCGCCAGTGCAACGGGCGGTCGAAGGTGTGGGCAGGATCGCGCAGAACCCGCATCAACGACACGCCGTCGAGCGGGTAGGCCGGATCGGCCGCCACGCCCGCGGCATCGAGCAATGTTGCGGACCAGTCCATGGTCATGCAGTGCTGCGCGCTGGTTCCACCACCCGCGATGACCGCCGGCCAGTGCGCGATCCACGGCACGCGAATGCCGCCTTCGGTCAAATCCATCTTGCCGCCCACCAGCGGCCAGTTGTCCGAGAAGCGCTCGCCGCCGTTGTCGCTGGTAAAGACCACCAGCGTGTCGTCCGCCACCCCGTTCGCGCGCAGTGCATCCATGACCCATCCGATGCCTTCGTCCATGTGATGGATCATGCGGCGATAGGTGTGGATGTTGCCCCCGTGCAGGTGGAAGAGGTTGTCCTTCACTTCCTGCGCCAGCGCTTCGTCGTCGCGCGTCTCCCAGGGCCAGTGCGGCGCGGTGTAGTGCAGGCTGAGGAAGAAAGGCGCGCCGTCGCCGGCCATGCGGTCGATGTAGTTCACCGCGCGCTGCGAGAGCAGGTCGGTGAGGTAGCCCTCTTGCTGCTTTTCCGCATCGCCGAACCACAGGTCGTGCGCGCCTGTGAACGAGCAGTGCGTGAAGTAGTCCACGCCGCCGGACATCGGGCCGAAGAATTCCTCATAGCCCGAACGCAGCGGTCCGAACGAAGGCGGATAGCCGAGATGCCACTTGCCGATGAGCGCGGTGCGGTAACCGGCATCTCGCAGCAGTGAGGGAAGTGTGGGGTGTTCCGGCGGCAGGCCCAGCGTGGTGCTGCCGCGGCTCTTGCTGTTGATCGGCTCCTCTGCCGCGCCGCGCAGGCGGTACTGGTAGCGGCCGGTCATGAGTGCGAACCGGGTGGGCGAGCAGACGGGGGAGTTGGAATAGCCTTGCGTGAATTTCAGGCCTCCGGCGGCCAGGCCGTCGAGTACCGGAGACACCGCGCCGAAGTCGGCCTCGCGACCGCCGTAGCATCCGAGGTCCGCGAAGCCGAGGTCGTCGGCGACGATGAAGACAATATTCGGTTTCATCCCAGGATATTAGGGCTGCCCGCCGCATTGCAGGGGCATCGTATTCCCCCCACAATGGTCCCCATGCCTTCCGCGGAGAACTGGCTGGCCGCGCGCGGCTGGCAGCCTTTCGATTTCCAGCGCGAGGTCTGGCAAGCGGTGGCGCAAGGCCGCAGCGGCATGCTGCACGCGACGACCGGTTCGGGCAAAACGTATGCGGTGTGGCTCGGCATGCTGGATGAACTGCTGCGACGCCACCCCCCGGCACGCGGCGCGGAGCCCCTGCGTGCGATCTGGCTGACCCCCATGCGCGCCCTCGCTTCCGACACGACGAAGGCCATCGCCGAGCCGCTGCGCCACCTCGCGCCCGAGTGGGCCATCGGCCAGCGCACCGGGGACACGCCCAGTGCCGAGCGCGCGCGGCAAGACCGGCGCTTTCCCACCGTGCTCGTCACCACACCCGAATCGCTCAGCCTTATGCTGACGCGCGAGCATGCGCGCGAGGAACTGCAGGACGTGGAGTACGTCGTGGTGGACGAGTGGCACGAGTTGATCGGCAGCAAACGCGGCGTGCAGACGCAGCTGGCATTGGCGCGGCTGCGGCGCCTCAATCCCGCGGTGGTGACCTGGGGCCTCTCCGCGACGCTGGGCAACCTCGACGAAGCGATGCAGGTGCTGTGCGGCCAGGATGTGTCGCCCGCTCCTTTGCTCGTGCGCGGAAAGATCGAGAAGAACCTCGTGATCGACACGCTGATCCCTCCCGATCCCGGCAAGTATTCTTGGGCGGGCCACCTCGGTGCGCGCATGCAGCAGCCGGTGGTGGACGAGATCGCCAAATCAGGGACCACGCTGGTCTTCACGAACGTTCGTTCCCAGGCCGAGATCTGGTATCAGCTGCTGCTGGAGGCCCGGCCGGAATGGGCCGGGGAGATCGCGCTGCACCACGGCTCCATGGACAAGGCCACGCGCGAGTGGGTGGAGGAGGGCTTGAAGCAGGGCACGCTTCGAGCGGTGGTCGCAACGTCCTCGCTAGACCTGGGGGTGGACTTTCTTCCCGTCGAACGCGTGCTCCAGATTGGCTCGGCCAAGGGCGTCGCGCGCATGATGCAGCGCGCCGGGCGCAGCGGCCACGCGCCGGGCCGCGCGAGCCGCGTCACCCTGGTGCCCACCAATACGATGGAGATCATCGAGGCAGCGGCCGCACGCCGGGCAGCGCAGGCCGGCCGCATCGAGGAACGCGCTGCGCCGGAGAAACCGCTGGACGTGCTGGTCCAGCACCTGGTGACGATTGCCCTGGGCGGGGGCTTCCGCGCGGAAGAACTGTTCGAAGAGGTGCGCGGTGCTTGGTCCTACCGGAAGCTGGCGCAGGAAGAATTCGACTGGGCCCTGGCGTTCTGCGCGCGTGGCGGCGAAAGCCTCACGGCTTATCCGGACTACCACCGCATCGCGCAGGACGAGGAGGGCATCTGGCGCGTGCGCGACCGAGGCATCGCCAAGCGGCACCGCCTGGGCATCGGCACCATCGTGAGCGATGCCGCCATGCAGGTGAAGTACATGAGCGGCTCCAACATCGGCACCATCGAGGAAGGCTTCATCGCGCGGCTGCGCAAGGGCGACTGCTTTTTCTTTGCGGGCAAGCTGCTCGAGTTCATCCGCGTGCAGGACATGGCCGCCTACGTGAAGAAGGCCACCCGCAACAAAGGGACGGTGCCCACGTGGCAGGGCAGCAAGATGGCGCTTTCCACCGAGCTGGGCGATGCCGTGCTGGAGATGATGCAAAGGGCGGCGCAGGGCGACTTCTTCGAGCCCGAACTGCAGGCGGCACGCCCCATGCTGCGGACCCAGGAGCGGCTTTCCATCATCCCGACGCCTGACAGCGTGTTGATCGAGGCGTTCCGCTCGCGTGAGGGCTTCCACTTGTATGTGTACCCGTTCGCGGGCCGGCATGTGCATCTGGGCCTCGCGAGCCTGCTGGCATGGCGCCTCGCGAGCGAACGGCCCAACACCTTCAGCATGTCCGTCAATGACTACGGCTTCGAGCTGGTGAGCGCGGAGGAATTCGATCTGGGGCCCGTCGTGGACAAGCGGGTGTTCAGCACCGCCAACCTCTTGCACGATGTGCTCGCTTCTCTCAATTCGACCGAGCTGGCACAGCGTCGCTTTCGAGAGATCGCACGCGTGGCGGGGCTCGTGTTCTCCGGGTATCCGGGCCAGCCCAAGAGCGCCAAGCAGCTGCAGGCATCGAGCGGCCTGTTCTTCGAAGTCTTTCGCAAGTACGACAAAGGCAACCTGCTGCTGGGCCAGGCTGAACGCGAAGTGCTGAGCCAGGAGCTTGAGATTTCGCGCCTACGCGCCACGCTCGCGCGCCTGGTGCGCAAGCCGGTGGCGTTCGCGGAACTGAAGCATCCCAGCCCGATGAGCCTGCCGCTCATGGTGGAGCGCTTTCGCGAGCAACTCACCACGGAGCAACTGTCCGCGCGGCTGGACCGTATCCTCAAGGACATGGAACAGTCGAGCGAGACCTGATCGCCTTGTCCTACAGCGGCTTGCGAGGTTTCCGACAGGGTTATTCCGGGTGCGCCCCTAAATTGGGGAATACACATCCTGGAGAAAGGAATCCACCATGAACTCGATTTCCAAAAAGGGCCTGCTGGCCGTCTCTTCCCTCACCATGCTACTTGCGCTCGGCGCCTGCGATCGCTTCGGCGGCACCGCCGTTGGCGAGCGTGCGGCCGATCGCACGGGGCAGGCAGCACGCACGGCAGCTGACGAGACAAAGAGCATGGGCGCCGCGGGCGTTCAGAAGATCGACGACGCAACCATCACCAGCAAGGTCAATGCAGCCCTCGCGGCCGACAAGGACCTGAGCGCCGTGAAAATCGACGTCGACACCAAGGACGGCGTGGTCACATTGAGTGGCCCCGCGCCGACGGCCGAGGCGGCTTCGAAGGCTACGCAACTTGCCAAGGACGTGAAGGGCGTGACCTCGGTCAACAACAAGCTGACCGTCAAGGCGGGCTAGGTTCGGGAAGCCGCGTCGCGGGATTGGCACGATGACGTGCCCCCTGACGCGGCGCTCTCGTGCGGCGCGTGGATCGTGTCGTGCACGAAGCGCAGCTTCCGTAGAGCGCCCGCTGTGAGCGCGAAGGGGTAGGCGTCGTCCTGCCCCAGACTGCGGTTCAGGCTGTTGAGCAGCAACGTGAGCGGGACCCACTGCTCCACCAGCTGGTCGAAGTCCTTGATGTGGCCCTCGAAGGGATTGGCCACCTCCTCTGCATCATCCGCGTCGCTTCCTGGCACGACTACGCGCGTGCTATATGACGCGGCCGTCTCCATCAGGTCCACCATGTGCAGGTAGTGGGCCCATGTCTCGGCCCAGTCCTCCCAGGGGTGCGATGTGGCGTACGCGCTCACATATCCGGCCTGCCAGTTCGACGGTGCGGCGCCCGCCGCGTAGTACGCGTCCAGGGCTTGGCTGTAGTCGGCCCGCTCGTCGCCGAACATCTCCCTGAAGGCATCGATGCGGCCGCCGTTGACGCCATTCAGTATGAGGCGGTCCCAGTAGTAATGGCCCGACTCATGGCGCAGGTGCCCCAGCAGCGTTCGATACGGCTCATGCAGCGCAAGCCTGCGCCGCACGCGTTCGGTGTCGTCCGCCTCGGCGACGTTGAGCGTGATCACGCCCTCGCAATGGCCGGTTAGGATCGTCTGGCCCGGCAGCTCGGCGAGGAACTCGAAGACCGGCCCGTCGCGCTCGCCGTTTGGCGGGTTGACGGCGACCAGGCCCAACTTGGCAAGCGTATAGAACAACCGGCGCTTGGCCACTTCGATGCGGTACCAACGCTCATGGTTCTGCGGTATGGACAGGTCCGGAAGGATGCGCGTCTGCCGGCACGAAACACACAAGGGATTCGGGTCTTCGGCGGGCACTGCGAAATTGCACGCCTGCTTCTCGGTGTGGTTGTGGCACAGGCGGTAGTGCCGGCCCTCCACCTTGCGGCGCCGGGGCAGTTTGCGTCGCCACAACCCCGTGTCGTCGCCGGGGATCGGTTCCACGGCGCAGAGGGCGAGCCGGTCCGGCAGGAACGCCAGGGAGCTGCCGCATTGGAGACACTGCACGTTCTCGAAGAACAGCGGGTGCCCGCAGTGGTCACAGCGGAATGTCTTCATCGAAGGGGGCAGGCATCAAAAAAAAAGCAGGCGCTGCCTCGCGGCTCGCCTGCCTCTTCCTGTCGCCGGGCGAACGCTTACGGGCGGACCGTCAGGTTATTGCGAACTTCACGCACGCCCTTGGTGTTGCGCGCGATGAATTCGGCTTGCGCCTTCTCGGCATTGGACTTGGCAAAACCGGACAGGGCCACTGTCCCGTTCAGCGTTTCGACCTTGATCGCGCCGGCGTCGACCGACTTGTCTTCGACAAACTTGGCCTTCACCGCAGTGGTGATGGCGGTGTCGTCCACGTACGCGCCGACAGATTCCTGACCGCGGATGACCGCGCAGCCGCTGGTGATAATTGTGGCGCCTGCCAACAGGGCGAACGCGAGGGCTCGGGTGTATTTCATGACTTTCTCCTTCAGTTGATTGATGTTGTCCCGGTGCCGAGATTTCCAGAATGCCCGCCGGGCTGCGGCACCCCACCGCCCGGCATGAGTTGCTCTATTCGTAAGGCCGGTGGTCATCCTTCTGGAAGTCGGCCGCCGACATCGCCGACATCAGCAATCCGGACAGCTGCGAGGACTTCAACAGCGCGACCACGATCCCCGTGGCGGAAATGACGCGCCACGGCCGTGCGACCATGAATGCCGCCCCCACGAGAGCGGAGATTCCCAGGAACTGCATCGGCTTCCTGCGCGCATAGGCCGACAGCATCGGGGTTGCCAGTTCGACGCCCATATGCGCCGGGTGGTGCCGCCACCATGTGCGCACGGCCCTCTTGATGTGGCCGAACCATCCTTCTCCCGGGTCTTCATAGGCGACCTCGGGCTCGCCGGCCTCGCGGCGCTGGTCGCGCACGCCTGCCCGGCGGTCGCGCCGGTGCACCTGTTCGATGATCGCAAGCCGCGTTCGCGCCAGTCGTTCCCCGGCATCGCTCATTGCCAGACCTCCGCGCTGCGCGCTGCGGTGCTATGAGCCTCGGGAGCGCCCCAGCGGCGTATGTGAACCTCCGCGCTGCGCGCTGCGGTGCTATGAGCCTCGGGAGCGGCCCAGCGGCTCATGACTTCGCCCCGAGCGTGCGCAGCGTTTGTGCGTCGGCGTCGAGCTGGGCCTTGAGTTCGGTGAACGCTTTGGCGGGCAGGCGCTGGCGCGCGATGGTCCAGGCCACCACGGAGAGCACCAAGGGAATGCCGGGCGCGACAACGAGGATCCAGTGGAACTGCCCTTGCATGACGCCGAGCATCGCGGCCACGCCGGTCAGGACCAGGAACACCAGTGCGCCGACCACCACCGCAGCCCATGCGATTGCCCGTTTGAGTACTTCGCCGCTGACGGACGAAGCCTCTTCCTGCACCAGCGCCGCGTAGCCGGCGACATGGTCCATCACCAGCTCGGGGCGGTTGATCAGTACGGAAAAGATGGGATGCAGCATCGGTTGCCCTGGCGGATCAGTAGTAGCGGCTGTCGCGGTTGCGGCGCCACGCCAGCACCAGCGCGGCGACGGCGGCGCCGATGGCGGCGGCAATCAGCGCGGACTTAACGGGCTGGTCGGACACATAGCGTCCGGTGGCCTGGGCGTACTGGCCCAACTGCCTCTGGGCGGCGGCCGTGGCTTCACTGACACTGGTTGCGCTCTTGCTGGCCAGGTCTTTCACGCCATAGCGCAGGTCGCGCACCGTTTCGCCGGCCCGCTCGAGGGCATGGCTGGCGAGTTCCTTCGTGCTGTCGAGCGCGTGCGCGGTCGCGCCGCGCGCTTCGTCGGCATAGCTGGATGCTCCTGCGCGGAGCGATTTGCTGGTGGTGGGGCTTGTCATGGAGTGGTTCCTCTTAAGGTTGTTGTGTGCGCAAGGCCTCGGCGGCCCGGCGAAAATCGGGGGCCGCTAGCCCTTGCGTCCGATGCTGATGACGAAGGCAACGATGGCCATGATCACGAACACGAAGAACAGGATCTTCGCGATCTCCACGGCACCGGCGGCAATGCCGCCGAAACCGAACAAGGCCGCGACCAGCGCGATCACCAGGAACACAATGGCGTAATGCAACATGACGATCTCCTTGCGGGCGCGCCCGGGGGGTGGGACGTTTCGCTTGCGATGCCAAACGCCTGAGGCAAGGTTAGACCGCCACCAGCCGCGTTGTTGATCAGCGGCGGACCTGAGCGTTTGTCGGCAGGCGGGATGGACTCCCGTAGGAATCCTCCGACAATCGATGGGGATGTTTTGGAATGCCGGTTGCGGCCGGTCAAGCCGCGCCGACCTTGGGCAACACCGCCGATATCCTCGTGCCCTTGCCTGGCGTCGAGCCGACGGTAAGGCGCCCCCCGGCGGCTTCGACGCGGTGCCGCATGCCCGCCAGCCCGTGCGTCGACGGCCGCACTTGCGCAACATCGAAGCCCTTGCCGTCGTCGCGAATATCCACTTCCACGTGGTTCTCGTAGTTGCGCACGCTGATCTCGATCTGCTTGGCTTCGGCGTACTTGCCCACGTTGGTCAGCGACTCCTGCACCAGGCGATACACAGTGAGCTGCCGGGATTCGTCCAGGTCTACCTGCTCGAGATTGGTGGCGATCTCGACGCCGGAACGCTCGGAGAACTCGCGCGCAAGGATCTCCAGCGAGGCCGTGAGGCCCAGGTTCGACAGCGATGAGGGGCGCAGGTCCTCGATGATGCGCCGCTTGAGCGCGATGCCGCTGTTCAGCGACTCGGTCAGGTGTTGCAGGCGCTGGCCGATCTCCGGAGGCTGGGTGGACAGCCGGGACTTCAGCCGCGCGACATCGAGCTTCGCCGCGGTGAGCAGCGCGCCGAGCTCGTCGTGCAGTTCGCGGGCGAGGTGGCCGCGTTCTTCCTCCCGCACCTGCTGCAAGTGGGTGGCGAGCTCCGCCAGCGTCGCGGTGCGCTCGCGAACCTGGCGCTCCAGCAGGTCGCGTTCCTGTTGCAGCACCTTCTGCTGCTGCTCGCCGGCGAGCTTGAGCGCTGTGGTCTGGCGCAGGTACAGGTAGAACGCCAGCAGGCCGGCCATCGTCACGGTGGCGATGCCGATGCGCGACAGCAGCAGCGAACGGCGAACCTGTACCTGGCTTATTTCCATGCGATGGCTCGACGCGTTGATCAGCTTGGTGGCCTCCTCACGGATGGCGTCCATGTGCTCCTTGCCTACGTCCGTCATGAGCACGAACTTCCAGGCGTCTTCGTTGCCCTGCTTGCGCATGCGCACCGACAGGTCCATTTCCGCCAGTTTTCGCTGTACGTTGCGCGTCAGCTGGGCGAGCGTGCTGAACTCATCCGCATTGGGGGTGTAGATCAGGCGCAGCGCGTCCAGCTGCTGGCCGATGGCCGCCACGGCGGCGTTGTAGGGCTCCAGGTAACGCGGATCGCCCGTCAGCAGGTAGCCGCGGGAGCCGGTTTCCGCGTCCAGAACGGCTTGCAGGACGCGGTTGAGCGATCCGCGGGTGCGAGAGGCCTCGGCAATGTCGTCCAGGGCTTCGGTGGACTGATTGAATCCAGTTTCATTGATGCCGATCAAGATGCAGGCGGCCAGGAGGGCCAACGCCAGGCTGATCGCCATCTTCGGCATTGAGAACGAACGCATGAATCTCATCCCAAAATACCGTGGTTGTGCATAAAATCGTGCATAGTCATGACTGAAGGGTAAGCCCTATCCGCCGAAACTTCGGCACAATGGCTCGAACAAAGACCTGCGAAAGAGTACTAGACATGATCAAAGTCGGCATTGTGGATGACCATGCCATCGTCCGCTCCGGATTGAAGCAGTTCTTTTCGGAACAGGTCGATCTGCGCGTGGTGGGGGAAGCGGCCAGCGGCCGCGAAGCCATCGACCTCGTGCGCACCACCGAGCTCGATGTGCTCGTGATGGACTTGTCGATGCCCGGACAAAGCGGCATCGACGCTCTCGGCATGATCCGCGCGAAAGCGCCGGATGTCGGCATCCTGATCCTCTCGGGCTATCCCGAGGAGCATTACGCGATGAACCTGATAAGGCAGGGCGCCAGCGGATACCTGAATAAGGAATGCGAGCCGATGGAGATCGTCAACGCGATCCGCACCATCGCCCTCGGTCGGCGCTACATCTCCCCCGCGGTGGCCGAACTGCTCGCGCAGCAGCTCAATCGCAAGGAGGGCGGCGCGCCTCACGAGCAGCTTTCGGAACGGGAGTTCCAGGTGTTCCTCAAGCTCGCCAAGGGTGAAACCGCGGGCGACATCGCCAAGGCCTTGTCCCTGAGCGTGAAGACCGTCAGCACCTACCGCACCCGCCCTGGCATCGAACAGTGATCTGACGTATTACGCGTTGAAGAACAAGTTGATCGACTGACTCCGCGCTCAGGCCCCGGGCCTGGGTGTCTCGTGCAACTGGACGCAGTACTCCACCAGCGCATCGATTTCGTTGGATTTGTCGAAGACGGCGTCGGCCCCCAGTTGCAGGCAGCGTTTGCGCATGTCTGTCGTGGCGTAGTTGCTAAGCACGACGACGCGCCGTCCAGGTGTGCGGTCACGACAGGCTTCAAGCACCCCAAGGCCGCTGCCTTGTTTCAAAAACAAGTCCACGATGGCCAGGTCCCACCCGCCCCCGTTCTGGGCCAGCCAGGACTTGGCTTCGTTTTCGGTCTCCGCCCATCCCAACGGTTCGATGGATGCCAGCTCTTCGAGCGTCCCGATCAGGTTCTCGCGGATCGTGGCATTGTCTTCGACGATGTAAGTTCTCAAATCCACAGTGGGTCATTCATGGCGTGGCAGGGAGCCCGACGCGTTCTTATTCCCAGAAAACCGGCTGACCGATCTGTATCCTCGTGTGTCTCCACCAACGCAGTCATTCTGCCAGTGGGCTGAAGCCGGCAGCGTAGGATGTTTCCTACGCTGCCGGTGTAGGCAAAGGCTCACAGTAGCTGCCGCATGACACTGACCACGCAACACTTTCTCACCGTGCAGACTTGCTTGAAACACGGGCGCGCCCCCGAATGCACGCTATGAAACTGTTGATCCAATCCGCCATGATTTTCTTCGGCACGCTAATGGCTGCGGGCCTGGTGGCCCTCGGCGAACCCGCAGGCGCATACGGCGCAATGACTGCCAGTGCCGCAGGCACGTCTTCCTTTGTTGCTTCGGTTCGGCCGCGGCGCTGACAGGACGGCATGGATGAAGCCGCCGCCGCACCACCGCCCCATGGCCGTCCGCTGTGGGTGAAGGTCCTCGCGGGCCTGGCAATATTCGCTGTCCTCTTTGCGCTGGTCCTGGCGTTCTTCCCCTGGGATGTGCTGCGGGGGCCGTTGAACCGCTACGTCAGCGACAGGACGGGCCGGCATTTCGAAATCACGCGCAAACTCGATGTCAAGCTGGGGCGGACCGTCCGCATCATGGCCGATGGCATCGAGTTCGCCAATCCCGAATGGGCCGAAGACCCGCACCTGGTCAAGGCCGAGGGCGCGCAAATCGACATCGAGCTGCTGCCGCTGCTCAGGCGCCATGTGGTGCTGCCGCGCGTGGAATTGCGGCAACCGCAGCTCGGGCTGCAGATCGAAGCCGATGGACGGCGCAGCTGGGCGCTGGGCCGCGATTCGGGCGACCCGCGCAACATACCCGAGTTCGGCGCGCTCATTGTCGATCGCGGCAGCGCGCGTTTCGTGGCCACCGAGCACGGCGCGGACATCCGGACCGATTTCGCCATCGACGGCCCCTTGACCCTGCCGAATTCAGGCACGCCCACAACGGCCGTGACCACTGAGATGCCCTTGAGTTTCACCGCGAAGGGGACGTGGCAGAAGGAACGATTCACGGCCAAGGGCCGCACGGGCAACGTGCTGTACCTGAGCGCACCGCTGCAGAATCCCTTCCCGGTGGAGGTGGAAGCGGCCGCCGGCGCGACCAGCCTGCGCGCCCGCGGCACCATCGCCAGCCTGGCCACCTTCGACGGTGCAAACGCAGTGGTCGACCTGAAAGGCAAGAACCTCGCGGACCTGTACGAGCTGGTGGGCATCCAAGGGCCATGTCTCCAAGCAAGGCGAGGTCTGGCGACTGCGCGATATCGACGGAAAGCTGGGCAACACCGACATGAAGGGCGAGTTGGCCTTCGACCGCGCGCAGAAGGTGCCCCACCTGGCCGGAAAGCTCAGGTCGAACTGGCTCGACTTCGACGACCTCGCACCGATCGTGGGCTTGCCGGAGCAGCCCGCCAAGGCAGCGCCCGCGCGACAAGTGGCCAATGCCAACTCCCAAGGGGTCGCGGCGCCATCCAGAACGCGCAAGGCCAAGGCACCGGCCGACCCGAGCCGCAAGGTCCTGCCCAATGCTCCCATCGACTTCGCGCGGCTGCGCGCGATGAACTCCGAGGTGGCGTACAGCGCCGCCAAGGTCACGAACTCACGGTGGTTCCCGCTCGAGCGAGGTGCGGTGAACGTGCGGCTGCGCGATGGGGTGTTGAATCTCGACTCCATGAACCTGGGCATCGCGGGCGGCACCGTCGCGGGCCGCGTGCAGATCGACAGCCACAGCAACCCGGCGGTCACCAAGGTGGACCTGAAGGCCAGGTCGCTGGAATTGAGCAAGATGTTCCGCGACGTGAACCTGACGAAAACCAGCTTCGGCAAGATCCATGGCGACATCGAGCTCGATGGGCGTGGCAACTCCGTGGCGCAGATGCTGGCAGGCTCCTCCGGCAACGTCGCCTTGCTGATGGGACGCGGGCAGATCAGCAACCTGCTGCTTGAGATCGCAGGGCTCGACGGCGCCGAGATCATCAAGTTCCTTCTGCGTGGCGACCTGAACGTGCCGGTGCGCTGCGCCGCCAGTGCCTTCGATGTGAAAAACGGCCTCATGACCAGTCGCGCGCTCGTGCTCGACACTTCGGACACGGTCGTCTATGGCGACGGCACGGTCAATTTCGCCAACGAAGCGCTCGACCTGTATTTCCGGCCCTATCCAAAGGACATGAGCGTCCTCAGCCTTCGCTCGCCGCTCAAGGTGACGGGCAGCCTGGGTGCGCCAAATGCCGGGCCCGACAAGGGCGCGTTGGCGGGCCGGGCCGGTCTGGCGCTGGCGCTGGGAGCCGTCAACCCGCTGCTGGCCTTGGCCGCGACCGTCGAAACAGGGCCGGGCGAAGACGCCAACTGCGGCGCCATCCTGCGCGAGGCGGCGTCGCCGGATGCAGCCGCACGGGTGGATCTGCTTTCGCGCGCGCAGCAGAAAGCCGCCGCCGAACTGGGCGGGCCGCCCCGCAGGCCGTTCTTTCAGCCGGGCAAGAAGGATGGCCCCGCGCCAACCCCTGACGGCACTCACGCTCCCGGCGCGCCCGATCGGCCCTACGGGCAATAATAGCGGCGCAAGTCCAACTAGGCGCGCTTGGACAGCAGGCTGACATAGTCGTGGCTTGCGGTGTTGATGGTCGAGATTCGATATTCCACCGGCTTGTCGCCGAAGGTCAGCGCAACGCGATGCACTTCGAGCACCGGTCGACCGATCGCAACACCCAGGATGCGCGCCGTTTCCCGTCCCGCCGCGGTGGCGCGCGCACGCTCTCTCGCGCGCAGCACTGTGATGCCATGGTCCGTCTGGTAGAGGTTGTAGATCGTGCTGGGCCGCTCCCTGAAGCGTTTCTCGCTGAGCCCCTTGAACGTCATGCCAGCGACCACGATCCGGTCGTGCACGACGGGCCGACCTGACAGCGAAAGGCGGTTGTCTACGCGCACCACGGCGTCGCCGGGACGGATGCGCAGGGCCGCGGCCTCGGCGTCGTCGGCACGCCCCCGGGTAAATGCAACGCATTCGACCTGCGGATATTCCCGCTCGCGCAATTCGGCCTCTCCGTTGAAATCGTCGCGCGGCTCGACATGGAAGAATTGAAACAGGAAGCGGTCGTCGTTGTGCACGGCCACGAAGGTGCCCTTACCCTGCCGGCGCACCAATACGTGCTCGTGCACGAGCTCATCCACGGCCTTGCGCAAGGTGCCGATGCTCACGCCGAGCGCGCCGGCGATCGCGCTTTCGCTGGGCAGGGCGTCGCCAGGGGCGTAGCGCCCGCTTTCGACCAGACGCTGCAACTCGCGCCGGGCCTGGCGGTAGAGCGGCCCGGGACCGCTGGGGGCCAGCCGCTTCAAGCCGGGGGTGGAGGTCGCGTTCACGCCGCCAGTTTAGTGCAGGGCCGCCAGTCATCTATATGAGTTGGTTGACAGCCGGGGCGCGAGCGTAAAAACTGCGCGCTGACATCTGCTGGAGAAAGCACGTGATTCATTTTGTATTGCATGACCCGCGCGACACCGTGGCCGTGGTGGTTATCGAGGGCGTGAAGGCCGGCGCCGAACTCACCGGCTGGATCATGGACGACGACCGCACGATCAACCTCGTCGCGCGGCAGGATATCCCGATCGGCCACAAGATCGCGCTGAAGGACATGGCGGTGGGCGACACCGCCGTGAAGTACGGCATCGACATGGGCAAGGTGGTCGCCCCCATCCAGGCAGGCCAGCACGCCCATGTGCACAACATCAAGACCAAGCGCTGGTAAACACCATGTCCATCATCAATCAAGACACCACGTTCCTGGGCTACCGGCGCGAGAACGGCCGTGTAGGCATCCGTAACCACGTCATCATCCTGCCGCTGGACGATTTGTCCAACGCCGCGGCAGAGGCCGTGGCGCACAACATCAAGGGCGCGATGGCGATACCGCACCCGTACGGCCGACTGCAGTTCGGCGCCGACCTCGACCTGCACTTTCGCACGCTGATCGGCACGGGCTGCAACCCGAACGTCGCCGCCGTCGTGGTCATCGGGATCGAGGACTCATGGACGAAGAAGGTGGTCGACGGTATCGCCGCCACTGGCAAGCCCGTTACCGGCTTCGGCATCGAGGGCCATGGCGATCACGAAACAATCATGCGCGCGAGCAAGGCGGCGCGAGAATATGTGCAGTGGGCGAGCGAAAAGCAGCGCGAGCCTTGCGCCATCAACGAGCTGTGGGTCTCCACCAAGTGCGGCGAGTCCGACACCACCTCCGGCTGCGGCGCCAACCCCACCGTCGGCAATGCATTCGACAAGCTGCACCCGCTGGGCAACTACCTGTGCTTTGGCGAGACCACGGAGCTGACCGGCGGTGAACACATCGTGGCCGAGCGCTGTGCCAATGACGCCGTGCGCGAGAAGTTCATGTTCATGTTCAACCGCTACCAGGACGTGATCAATCGCCACAAGACCAGCGACCTGTCGGACTCGCAGCCGACCAAGGGAAACATCGCCGGCGGCCTGACGACCATCGAGGAAAAGGCGCTCGGCAACATCCAGAAGATAGGCCGCAAGTGCACGGTGGACGGTGTGATCGACAAGGCCGAAGTGCCGACGCACCCGGGCCTGTGGTTCATGGATTCGTCCAGCGCCGCCGCCGAGATGGTGACGCTGTGCGCGGCCTCGGGGTACGCTGTGCACTTCTTCCCCACGGGGCAGGGGAACGTGATCGGCAACCCGATCCTCCCCGTCATCAAGATTTGCGCCAATCCTCGCACGGTGCGGCTCATGAGCGAGCACGTCGACGTGGACACTTCCGGTTTGCTGCAACGTGAGATCACGCTCGACCAGGCCGGTGACCGGCTGCTGGAGTCGATGCTGCGCACCGCCAACGGACGGCTTACGGCGGCCGAGGCGCTGGGCCACCGCGAGTTCGTGCTCACGCGTTTGTACGAATCGGCTTGATTCTTTGGCGCGAGGGGTGGTTGTCGCGCGCTGCGTCGCGTGAGGCAGTACCCGGCATCGGCTCATGCCTTTGTCATGCCGGACTCGATCCGGCATCCATCGTGGCGTGCGTCGCGTCTTGTCGAGTGCAGTACTCACCGCGCCGCGGCTTTGCTACGCAGGCGCAGCCGTGGAAACGCTTAGCGTTGCACCAAGGCGTCGACAGGCTCAGCCGAACGGCACTGGGAGCACACCGGGCACTGCGGATTGCGTGGCACGCGCACTTCGTTCCATTCCATCGCGCGGCCATCCAGCATCTGCAGGCGTCCTGCCATTGATGTGCCCGCCCCGCTGAGGAGTTTCAACGCTTCGGCCGCCTGCATGGTACCGATGATGCCGACCAGCGGCGCGAAGACGCCCATGGTCGCGCAGCGTGTCTCTTCGAAATCGTCCGAGGGCGCGAATACGCAGGCGTAGCAGGGCGAGCGCGCATCGCGCGTGTCGTACACCGAGACCTGTCCATCGAAGCGGATCGCCGCGCCAGAGACAAGTGGCTTGGCGTGCCGCACGCACGCCGCGTTGATCGCCTGGCGCGTGGCGAAGTTGTCGCAGCAATCGATCACGACGTCGGCCGTCGGGACCAGCTCGTCCAGCAGCTGCGCGTCGGCGCGCTGCACCACTGGGATCACGAGCACTTCGGGATTGATCTCGGCCACGGCTTGCTGCGCCGACACAGCCTTCGGTTGGCCGACCCGCGCGAGGTTGTGCGCGATCTGCCGCTGCAGGTTCGTGAGGTCGACGGCGTCGTGGTCCACCAGCGTGATGCGTCCCACGCCGGCCGTGCCGAGGTACAGCGCCACTGGCGAGCCGAGACCGCCCGCGCCGATCACGAGCGCATGCGACGCCATCAACCGCTCCTGGCCCTCGATGCCGATTTCCTCCAGCAGGATGTGGCGCGAATAACGGAGCAACTGATCGTCTGTCATGCCGGGATTGTGGCGGAAACATGAATGCCCCCGGGTGCATGAAAACTTGTGGCGCTGGCTATGTGCGACAAGTTGTTGATTTCATTTGCATTTCGGGATTGCCACGGTGGAGGGTGCATGAAACGAATGTACTTCGCCGCCCGCCAGGCCCTGTTCGAAGGCTCGGATTTTTCGCGCCGAAATGCGCTAAGTCGTTGAGTTCAAAGGGGAATCACGATAGTTGCGCGGCTTGGCACGGCTGATGCTCAAGGAACAGCGCAACAAACAAAGCGTGGCCCAAATGAACACCACCACCAGGATCCTGATAGTCGATGACGAAGAAGTCGTTCACAGGTTTCGGAAGCGATGCAAACCGAGAAGTTCGACATCGTATTGCTGGACCTGCGGCTGCCCGGCGTGGATGGCATGACCATCCTGCGGTCCCTGAAGGAACGCTGGCCAGAGAGTGAAGTGATCATCATCACCGGCTACCCGACGCTGGAGACCGCGAAGGAAGCCGTGACGCTCGGCGCCTATGACTACCTGGCCAAGCCCGTGGGGCCCGAACAGGTGATCGAGGCGGCCAACGCAGCCATGCTGCACAAGCGGTGGGCATTGAGGAACGATGCCGACCGCTCGTGCCAAAAGAGTCAGGAATCAAGTTCTCCTGAAGTACCGGCCGGGTTTCCGACAAACCCGAATTTGTGAGGGAAATATCATGACAGCACTCCGCAAAGTTTTGGTCGTCGATGACGATCCGGTGGTGGGCGCAAGCTTCAACCGCGTTCTTTCCGGCAAGGGCTATATCGTGGTCGCCGCGGAAAACGGTGCCGACGCCTTGGCCAAGCTCAAGGACGAGAAGTTCGATGCAGTGTTCACCGACCTGCGCATGCCCGGCATGGACGGGCTCCAGGTCGCCGAAAACATCAAGGCTACCCAGCCGTGGATTCCCGTCGTGCTCGTGACGGGCTACGGCTCCGCAGCTAACGAGGCGCGGGCCCGCGCAGCAGGGGTCGTCGACTTCCTGCGCAAGCCCCTGTCGCCCGACATGATCGAGGACAGCGCAGCCAACGCCGTGCGCACCGTCACCACGCCGATGGCGCCGGTGATCGCGCCCATCGCGGTCGAAGCCGCTGCACCATCCGAAGCGCAACCCGAAGCGCAACCCGCGAAGCGCAGCCAGCTCAAGAACATCGCGCTGTTCCTTTCCGCGCCGTTCGTCGGGCTCGTGTATGCAGTCCTGCTGCCTTTCGTCGGCCTCGGGATGCTGCTCTGGTTCGCAGGGCAGGCGCTCTGGAAGCAACCCAAGGCGCGTGAAGCGCTGCGCGCCGGCAAGGTGGCGCTGCAACTCGCGGTCGCGCCCTTCGTCGGTCTGGCCTACCTGATCGTCCTTCCGTTCGCGGCGCTTGGGATGCTTGCATGGATGGCAACGAAGGCCGCCTTCGGGCGTGCCCCGGCCGAATGACGTGAACGACGTGAAGTGATTGTTTAGAGCAAAGAGGTTCCCCATGACACGCTTTCGCATCTCGCAGGGAGCAGTGGATCTGCCGCGCCGGGGCCGGCCCCTTCTGGGGGTGGCCCTGGCGCTGGCCTTGACGCTGTTCCTGGGCGCACCCGCCGCGGCCGCGGTTTCCAAGGACACGGCGCTGTCCAGCGAAGACAAGGTTTGCCTGGACTGCCACGCCAAGCCTGGCCTTCGCAAGACACTGGCCAACGGCGAATCGATGCCGCTGTATATCGCGCCTAACGGCTTCGCCGAGTCGGTGCACAACTCCAGCGGCTGCGAGGGCTGCCATTCGGACATCGATGTCAAGGCCCACAGCAAGGAGCCCAAGCTCGTCAAGAGCAGGCGCGAACATTCGCAAGGCCTCATGGAGACTTGCCGCGACTGCCACAAGAAGACGATGAAGCAGTACGAGGACAGCGTCCATTCGGCGCAGGTCCAGGCCGGCAGCGCGAAGGCGCCGCTGTGCTCCGACTGCCATGACCCGCACGCCACCCGCTCCGCCAAAGACAACACCGGCGGCGACAACGTGGCCTGCCAGCAATGCCACAAGGGCGTGTCGCAGGCGTTCGCGGCCAGCATCCACGGCGCGAGCGGCGATGAAGCGCTGGCCTGCAAGGATTGCCACAAGACGCACAACATCAAGGC
>JAQZBU010000252.1 GCA_029237735.1 Ramlibacter sp.
CTTCGCCGCCGCGCTGCGCGCCTTCCTGCGCCAGGATCCCGACGTGGTGATGGTCGGCGAAATCCGCGACCTCGAGACGGCGGAAATCGCCATCAAGGCCGCACAGACCGGTCACCTTGTCCTGTCGACGCTGCACACGAACGATGCGCCGCAGACCATGACCCGCCTGGTCGACATGGGCGTGAAGCCCTACGCCATCGCCACCTCGGTCAGTCTCATCATCGCGCAGCGACTCGCGCGACGACTCTGCGCGCAATGCAAGTCCATCGTCGACATTCCGGCCGAGGCGCTGCTCAAGGAAGGCTTTCAGGAAGCCGACGTCAGAGCCGGCATGAAGATCTACGGACCCAAGGGCTGCTCCGCGTGCAGCGATGGCTACAAGGGCCGCTGCGGCATCTACCAGGTCATGCCCGTCACCGACGCCATCGGCCGCATCATCATGGAAGGCGGCAACGCCATCGACATCAGTGACCAGGCTGCCAAAGAAGGCGTTTGGGATTTGCGTCGCGCAGGACTGGAGAAGGTGCGGCAAGGGCTCACCAGTCTCGAAGAAGTCAACAGCGTGACTATCGAATAAGTGTTTAAAGGAACGCGAGCATGGCAACTGCAGTAGCTACTTCCGGCGCAAAGGGCATCAAGCGCGACTCACCTTTCTCCTGGTCCGGCATGGACAAGAAGGGCAACCGCGTTTCGGGCAAGAGCCTGGCTCCTGACGAAACCGCGCTTCGCGCGGACCTGCGGCGCCAGGGCATCGCGGTCACCAGCGTCAAGAAGCAATCTCAGGCGTTCAAATCGGGCGGCAAGGTCAAGGCGGAAGACATCGCAGTGTTCAGCCGCCAGCTGGCCACCATGCTGGCCGCGGGTATCCCGCTGGTGCAGTCATTCGAAATCGTCGGCAACGGCAACGACAAGCCGGCGATGCAGAAACTCATCCTCGACATCAAGGCCGACGTCGAAGGCGGCACTTCGCTGCACGAAGCCCTGGCCAAGCATCCGCTGCACTTCGACGATCTGTACGTGAACCTCGTGGAGGCCGGCGAACAGGCGGGTGCTCTCGAGACCTTGCTCGACAAGATCGCGACTTACAAGGAAAAGACCGAGGCGTTGAAGAAGAAGGTGAAGAAGGCGCTCTTCTACCCGGCGGCTGTGCTGTGCGTCGCCATCATCGTCACCGTCATCCTGCTGCTGTTCGTGATCCCCCAGTTCGAGTCGCTCTTCAAGGGCTTCGGCGCCGAGCTCCCCGCGTTCACCCAGTTCGTCATCAACATGTCGCGCTGGCTGCAGGACAACTGGTACATCTTCTTCGGCGTGGTCGGTGCCGGCATATTCACGTTCATTTATTTCAAGAAGCGATCCCGGGCCATGCGCGAATGGCTGGACCGCGCCCTGCTGAAATTCCCGATCATCGGTCCCATCATGTACAAATCCGCGGTGGCGCGTTTTGCACGCACCCTGTCGACCATGTTCGCCGCGGGTGTGCCGCTGGTCGAAGCCCTGGAGTCGGTGGCCGGTGCCACCGGCAACATCGTGTTCGAGAATGCGGTGATGAAGATGCGCGACGAAGTGGCCACGGGCCAACGCCTGCAGCGCGCCATGGAAAACACCGGCCTGTTCCCCAACATGGTCATCCAGATGATCCGACAACGCGGTGGACAGCATGTCCTCGCTGCTCGAGCCCCTCATCATGGCCATCCTCGGCGTTCTCGTCGGCGGCCTGGTCATCGCCATGTACCTGCCCATCTTCAAGCTGGGCGCCGTGGTGTAACCGCAAGGAAACAGCCAAACCACAAACGCCGCGTCCATTTCTCTCGAAGTGGCGCGGCGTTTCTCTTTGCGCAACGCATGGAATTCCTCCAACCCCTTGCCGACTTACCGGCACTTTTCATCGGCATCTGCGTGCTGTTCGGCCTGCTGGTCGGCAGCTTTCTCAACGTGGTGATCCACCGCATTCCGGTGATGATGGACAACGAGTTCCGGCACGAATGCGCGCTGCTGGCCGACGCCGAGGCCGCGCCACCGCCGCCGTTCAACCTGGTCGCGCCCCGTTCGCGTTGCCCGAACTGCAAGGCACCCATCACCGCGGTCCAGAACATCCCCGTGGTGAGCTGGCTGGCGCTGGGGCGCAAATGCGCCAACTGCAAGACGCCAATCAGCGCACGCTACCCGGCGGTTGAACTCGCCACCGGACTGCTCTCCGGCTTCGTCGCCTGGCACTTCGGCTTCAGCGGCCTGACATTCGCCGCGCTGCTGTTCACCTGGATTCTGATCGCGCTGACGATGATCGATTTCGACACGCAGTTCCTGCCGGACGCGCTCACCTATCCGTTGTTGTGGCTGGGGCTGATCGTGAGCCTGTGGCATCCGGCCTGGGCCGAGGGCGCGTCGCCCGTCACGCCGCGCGACGCCATCATCGGCGCCGTCGCGGGTTACCTGAGTCTCTGGAGCGTGTACTGGGCTTTCAAGCTGCTGACCGGCAAGGAAGGCATGGGATATGGCGACTTCAAACTGTTCGCCGCACTCGGTGCCTGGCTGGGCTGGCCGATGCTGCTGCCCATCATCCTGTTCGCTTCCGGTGTCGGCGCCAAGGACACACCCATGGCGTTCGGACCCTTCCTCGCGATTGCCGGCTGGCTGGCGATGATCTGGGGCCACGACGTCATCAACAGTTATCTGCGTTTGTTCGTTGGCTGACATGCGAAAGGGTTACCGAGTCGCGCTCACCGGCGGCATCGCCAGCGGCAAGACCACGGTGGCCAATCTCTTCGCGGCGCTGGGCGTTGCCATCGTGGACACGGATCTGCTGGCGCGCGAAGTCGTCGAACTCGGCACTCCCCTGCTCGCGGAAATCGCGGCGCACTTTGGCGAGGACATCCTCGCGGCGGATGGCACGCTGAACCGGCGCGCCCTGCGTGAACGTGTATTCGCGAATCCGGCGGAGCGGCGGTGGCTGGAAGAACGCACCCATCCGGCCATTCGGGCGCTGACCGATCGCCGCTGCGATGCGGCCCCGGGCCCCTATTCCATCGTCGCCATTCCGCTACTGGTGGAGACCCGTGGCGCGGATCGCTTCGATCGCGTGCTGGTGGTCGACTGCGAGCCCGAGATGCAGTTGTCGCGGCTCATGGCGCGTGACGGCATCACCCGCGACGCCGCGGCGAAGATGCTGGCGGCGCAGGCCTCTCGGGACCAGCGCCTCGCCGTGGCCGATGACGTGATCCGCAACAATGGG
>JAQZBU010000054.1 GCA_029237735.1 Ramlibacter sp.
TTGTCCCACTCCTGCGCGGAATTGGCTAGCACCACGTCGATACCCAGCGGTTTCGCCCGCGTCTGCACGACCTCGATGGTCTGCGGGTGGCAGTCGCCCGCCACCAGGAAGGTATTGCTCTTGTTCTTGACGCTGCGTTTGGCAAGTGTCATGGCTTCGGCGGCCGCGGTGGCTTCGTCGAGCATCGACGCGTTCGCGATCGGCATGGCGGTGAGGTCGCACACCATCGTCTGGAAGTTCACCAGCGCTTCCATCCGGCCCTGGCTGATCTCGGCCTGGTAGGGCGTGTACGCGGTGTACCAGGCCGGGTTTTCGAGGATGTTGCGCAGAATGACGCCCGGTGTGTAGGTGCCGTGGTAGCCCTGGCCGATGAAGCTCTTGAAGACCTTGTTGCGCGAGGCGATCGCCTTCAGTTCGCCGAGCGCGGCCGCCTCCGTCGCGACGGGCGGCAGCTTCATGGCGCTGCTGCGCGCGATCGACCGCGGCACGATGCTGTCGATGAGGGCCCGGCGCGACGATTCGCCGATCACGGACAGCATCATCTTTTCATCGGCTTCGTCGACGCCGATGTGGCGCGGAATGAATTCGGAAGCGTTTTCAAGCTCGCCAAGGGGGCGGGCGGATTGCATCAGCATGGGGGTAACTCCGTCAAATCAGGGCCTGTCATTGCGGACTCGATCCGCAATCCATCGGCCGCGGTGGATCCCGGATCGAGTCCGGGATGACAAGGCAAATCAGTGGCTCTTGGAAAACTTCGCGTAGTCCGGCTCGTCCATCAGCACGTCGAACTCGGCCATGTCCTGGATCAGGATCTTGAAGAACCAGCCGTTGCCCATCGGGTCGCGGTTGGCCAGCGCGGGGTCGGCGCGCAGGTCTTCGTTGACTTCCGTCACTTCACCGGCGATCGGCATGTAGACGTCGGCGGCGGCCTTGACCGACTCCACCACGCCCGCGACTTCGCCCTTTTTGTAGACCCGCCCGACTTCCGGCAGCTCGACGAACACCACATCGCCCAGCGCGTCCTGCGCATGCAGCGTGATGCCGACGACGGCGGCCTCGTGGTCTTCGAGCTGGATCCACTCGTGCTCTTCGGTGTATTTGACGGTCATCGCTTATCTCCTAAAGTGGGGTCAGATTCCAATTTAACCGCGCCAGTAGCGGTTCGGCACGAACGGCATGGCTGAAACTTCCATCGCCACCGGCTTGCCTCGCACCATGGCATGGACGCGGGTGCCCATCGTGGCCAGCAGCGGGTTGACGTAACCCATCGCCACCGGCCGGTTGATCGTCGGACCCAGAAGACCGCTGGTGACTTCGCCGACGCGCGCGCCGTTGGTGTCCTGCAGTTCGGTGTGCTCGCGCACGGGCACACGCTCCAGTGCGGCCAGGCCTACGCGCTTGCGCTCAAGCGGCAGGGTGCCATCGAGCTGGCCCAGCACCTTCGCGGCGCCGGGGAAGCCGCCCGCTCGCGCCCCACCGGTGCGGCGCACCTTCTGGATCGCCCAGTTCAACGCCGCTTCGACCGGCGTGGTTGTGGTGTCGATGTCATTGCCATAAAGACACAGCCCCGCTTCGAGCCGCAGCGAGTTGCGCGCACCAAGCCCAATGGGTTTGACCTCGGGCTGGGCGAGCAGGGTACGCGCCAATGCGTCGGCCTGCGATTCGTGCACAGAAATCTCGAAGCCATCCTCACCCGTGTAGCCGCTGCGCGTGATGAACAGCTCGCCGCCGTTCCAGGGAAAGCGCCCGCCGGTCATGAACACCAGCTTGTCAACGCCGGGCACAAGGCGCACCAGGGCCTGCACACCCCTCGGCCCCTGCAGCGCGAGCAGCGCGCGTTCGGGCATGGGGATCACCTGGCAGCGCGAGCCGATGCGCTGCTGAATGTGCGCAATGTCGCCCACCTTGCACGCACCGTTCACGATAACGAAAATATCTTCACCCCGATTCACGAACATCAGGTCGTCGATGATCGTTCCTTCTTCGGTCAGCAGGAGCCCATAGCGCTGCTTGCCCACGGGCAGATCGATCACGTCCACCGGCATCAGCGTCTCGAACGCGGCGGCGGCATCGGGGCCGACCAGGCGCAGCTGGCCCATGTGGGAAACGTCGAAAAGTCCGGCGGATTCGCGCGTCTGGTGATGCTCGGCCATCAGGCCGGCGGGGTATTGCACCGGCATTGAGTACCCGGCGAAAGGCACCATGCGGGCGCCCAGTTCCAGGTGCAGCCCATGCAGCGGCGTGTGGAGAAGTGGTTGGTCTTGCGTGGCGGACAAAGGGCTCTCCAGGGGCGGCAATCAAGGCCCGCCGCAGCGAGCCGGGAACCATGGTACACACCATGGGCGGCCCCTGCTGTCCGCTTTACCTGAGAGATTCACCCGTTACCCGGGCTTGCTCCTTCGGTGGGCCGCCTGCCCATCCATGGCGGCGTGCCTCTCTCCAGCAAGGAAGCGCCCCCCGATCGGGACGCTGTGTCAGTCCTTGGTGCCTGAGCGTTCGGCTATGCGCCTGCGCCTTCGGCGGTTCCCGGGGGAACTCTCTCCTGACCCGGCCGATTGTAGCGTCAGGGCCGGGTCATTTCGCGTACACGAGATCTCGCAGCGTGAGCGAGAGCCAAGGCATGTAGGTGATGATCATCAAGCAGCCCAGTACCACCGCAACGAAAGGCAGCAGCCTCGGCACGATGCGATCCAGCGAAATCCGCGCAACCGTGCAGGCCGCGAACAGGTTCACGCCGAAGGGCGGCGTGATCATGCCGAGCGCCAGGTTCACCACCATGATCATCCCGAAGTGCACAGGGTCGATACCGAAGTGCATCGCAACCGGCGCAAGGATGGGAGCGAGCACGATGATCGCGGCGCTGGTTTCGATGAACATGCCTATGACGAACAGCGCGGCGTTGACACCAAGCAGGAACAGGGCAGGGCTTTGCAGCACGGCCTCGAGCCAGCGGCCGATCGCATCGGGTACGCCGGCGCGGGTCAGCAAGAAGGCGAACAGCCCGGCGTTGGCGATGATGAACATGATCACCGCCGACGAGATCACCGACTTGCGCAGGATGACCCACAGGTCCGGCACCTGGATCTCGCGGTAGATCACGACGCCGATGATCAGCGCGTAGAGCACCGCCACCGCGGAAGCTTCGGTCGGCGTAAAGATGCCGCCGTAGATGCCCCCCAGGATGATCACCGGCATCAGCAGCGCCCAGCCGGCCTGCAGCGTGGCCTTGCCGAAGGGCAGGCGCCCGTCGCCGTCGGCCTTGCCCCAGCCCTTGATGCGGCAGTAGATGTGCACGAACACCATGAGCGCGACGCCGATCAGAATGCCGGGACCGACGCCCGCGATGAACAGTTCCCCGATCGACACTTCGGCGCTTACGCCGTACAGGATCATGGGGATCGAAGGCGGGATGATCACGCCGAGTTCGGCGCTGGTGGCCTGCAACGCCGCGGCATATTCTGTGGGGTAGCCATGCCTGATCAGCGCGGGGATCAGGATCGCGCCGATGGCGAAGGTGGTCGCCACCGACGAGCCCGACACCGCCGCGAAGATCATGCAGGTGAGCACGCAGGTCATGGGCAGGCCGCCCTGTACGCCGCCCACGATGCTCTTGGCGAATTCGACCAGCCGGCGCGAGATGCCGCCGGTTTCCATCAGGTTGCCCGCCAGGATGAAGAATGGGATCGCGGCCAGCGGAAACTTGTTGATGGAATTGAACATCTCCTTGACGGAGATCAACATGTGCGCGTTGGACGCCTGGATGCCCAGGATCGCCGCGAGGCCGATGGACACTGCCACCGAGATCGTCAGCATGAAACACAGCACCATGGTGCCCAGCATGATGGTGCTCATTGCGCGGTCTCCAGTTCGTGGCGCTGCGGGTCCACCAGGTTGCCGATAATGCCAATGACGCAGAAGAGGCCGCCCACGGGCATCGCCAGATAAGCCCAGAACATGGACACGTTTTCCAGGCCCGCCATCGATTGCACGCTGCCTCGCTGGGTGTAGTCCCAGCCCCACCAGATGATGACCGCGATCAGGGCGAGCGCGGCAAGGCACACCACCCAGTCCAGCACACGGCGGATCTTCGGCGGGCTCCATCGGTAGAGCACATCCACGCTCACCATCGCGCCCTGGCGGAAGGCCGTGGGGATCCCGAGGAAGACCATCCAGATCAGGCTGAACCGGATCAGGATTTCAGACCACTCGGCCGGCTGCTCCAGCACGAAGCGGGTGACGATCTGGAAGACACCGAGGGCCGCCGCCACGACCATCATGGCGCAGGCGCCGATCATCGCGAAGAGGCTGGTCCAGTGTTCGAACTTGAGGAAGGCTTGTTTCATTGGCAGCGCTTCATGGATGACATCATGAACCCAAAGAAAACGCCCGGAAGTCGCTTGACTTGCGGGCGTGTCGGCGCGGCGTGGCCCCGATTACTTGAAGTTGCGAATCTTGTCGACGTTGGTCTTGCCGAACTGCTTCTCGAACTCGGCGTTGACCGGCGTCAGCGTGGCGACGAACTTGGACTTGTCCACGTTCTCCACGACCTGCATGCCCTTGCTGCGCAGCTCGGCGACGCCCTTGGCGTCATCCTCGTCCACACGGGCACGGTTGGCCTTGACGGCTTCCTTGGCGGCGTCCAGGAAAGCCTGCTTGTCGGCGGCGCTCAGCTTGTCGAAAGCGGCCTTGTTCATGAGGAAGATGGCGGGCGAGTACACGTGGCCCGTCAGCGACAGGTGCTTTTGCACCTGGTCGAATTTGGCGGCCATGATCACCGACAGCGGGTTCTCCTGGCCATCCACGGTGCCTTGCTGGAGCGCCGTGAACACTTCGGGGAAGGCCATCGGGGTCGGGACGATGCCCAGGCCCTTGTAGGCCGTGACGTGCACCGGGTTTTCCATCGTGCGCATCTTCAGGCCCTTCAGGTCATCGGGCGTGTTGACCGCGCGCTTGCTGTTGGTCATGTGGCGCACGCCGTTCTCGCCCCAGGCGAGTGCCTTGAAGCCCTTGGCCTCGAACTTGGCGAGCATCTCCTGGCCGATGGGGCTGTCCAGCACGGCGCGTGCGTGCGCCTTGTCACGGAACAGGAAGGGGATGTCCAGGATGCGCGCTTCAGGAACGAAATTCGGCACCGGACCGGTGGAGGTGAAGGTGAGTTCCTGCGTGCCGAGCTGCACGGCTTCGATCGACTCGCGCTCGCCCCCGAGCGAGCCGGAATAGAACGTCTGGATCTTGTAGCGGCCGTTGGTGCGCTTCTCGACCTCTTTGGCGAGGACATCGATGCCGACGCCCTGGTGCGAGTTCTGCGCGACCGAGATGCTGATCTTCATGGTGGTCTGCGCGGAGGCGCCGGCCATCAAACCGAGTGCGAGGGCTGCGCCCAGGGCCAATTGCGAGAGTTTCACTGTCAGTCTCCGATTAGAAAAATTGCGACTTGGCGATTCTGCCAGAATTTTCAAAGTTGTCATACAACTTTGGGGTAGGGGAAACGCGCGGTCGCCGCGGCCCATCCTTACATGCTGCCGTAGTTCGGCCCGCCGCCGCCTTCGGGCGTCACCCAGACGATGTTCTGCGTGGGGTCCTTGATATCGCAGGTCTTGCAATGCACGCAGTTGGACGCGTTGATCTGCAGCTTGTCCTGGTTGTCGGCGGTCTTCACGAACTCGTAAACACCTGCCGGGCAGTAACGGCTTTCAGGGCCGGCAAACCTGGCCAGGTTCACCTGTACCGGGACGGACAGGTCCTTCAGCGTGAGGTGGGCCGGCTGATCCTCGGAATGATTGGTGTTCGAGATGAACACCGAGGAGAGCCGGTCGAACGTCAGCTTGCCGTCCGGCTTGGGATAGTCGATCGGCTTGCACTCCGAAGCCGGCTTCAGGTAGGCGTGGTCGGGCTTGTCGCGATGCACCGTCCACGGCATGCGCCCGCGCAGCAGGAACTGCTCCAGCCCGTTCATGAACGAGGCGGGCAGCAGCCCCCACTTGAACCAGGCCTTGAAGTTGCGCGCCTTGTTCAACTCCTCGTACAGCCAGGAATGCTGGAAGGCCTCTGGGTAGGCTTCCAGCTCATCGTGCTGGCGGCCTTGCGTCACCGCGTCATAGGCCGCCTTGGCGGCCAGCATGCCCGTTTTGATCGCGGCATGGCTGCCCTTGATGCGCGAGGCGTTCAGGAAGCCCGCGTCGCAGCCGATCAGCGCACCGCCCGGGAACACCGTCTTGGGCAGGCTGAGAAGCCCGCCCGCCGTGATCGCGCGTGCGCCGTAGGACACGCGCTTGCCGGGCTGGATGCCCTTGCTTTCGTCGCCCTCGAGGTACCAGCGGATGTTGGGGTGCGTCTTCCATCGCTGGAACTCCTCGAAGGGGCTGAGGTAGGGGTTGGAATAGTTCAGCCCGGTGATGAAGCCCAGCGCCACCTGGTTGTTTTCCATGTGGTACAGGAACGATCCGCCATAGGTGTCGTTGTCCAGCGGCCATCCGGCGGTGTGCATGACGAAGCCCGGCTGGTGGCGCTTCGGGTCGATCTCCCACAGCTCCTTGATGCCGAGGGCGTAACCCTGCGGATCCTTGCCTTCGTCCAGCTTGAAACGCGAGATGAGCTGGCGCCCCAGGTGCCCGCGCGAGCCTTCGGCGAAGAGCGTGTACTTGGCATGCAGCTCCATGCCCAGCTGGAACGCTTCCGTCGGCTCGCCGTCCTTGCCGACGCCCATGTTGCCGGTGGCCACCCCCTTGACCGATCCGTTATCGTTGTAGAGCACTTCCGCGGCCGGGAAGCCCGGAAAGATCTCGACACCCAGTCCCTCGGCCTGCTGGGCCAGCCAGCGCGTGAAGTTGGCCAGGCTGATCACGTAGTTGCCGTGGTTCTGGAAGCATTCCGGCAGCAGGAAGTTGGGCGTGCGTACGCCCCCCGTCTCCGAAAGGAAAATCATCGCGTCGTCCGTCACCGGCTGGTTCAACGGCGCGCCGAGTTCCTTCCAGTTCGGGAACAGCTCGTACAGCGCGCGCGGGTCCATCACCGTGCCGGCCAGGATGTGCGCGCCGGGCTCGGAACCCTTTTCCAGCACCACGACGGAAATCTCCTTGCCGTGTTCCGCCGCCAATTGCTTGAGCTTGATCGCGGCGGACAGGCCGGCGGGGCCGCCGCCCACGACGACGACGTCGTATTCCATCGCTTCGCGCGGTCCGTACTGCGCCAGTATTTCTTCGTGGTTCATGGGGGTTCCGTTGATAATGGTTTTGATGAACGGGCGACCGGACGACGTCGCGCAATGGGATGATTCTATTCGGCGCCCATACGGAAGCGAACGGCCGTTCTTATTTCTTGTAAGCTGTTTTTGGGTAGGAGTCTCTCGTGAGTTACAGCATCGATCTCTCCGGCCGCGTCGCCTTCGTGACGGGCGCTTCCAGCGGGCTGGGTGCCCAGTTCGCGCGAACGCTTTCGCGCGCGGGTGCCGCCGTGGTGCTGGCCAGCCGCCGCGTGGAAAAGCTCAAGGACTTGCGCGCCCAGATCGAGGCCGAGGGCGGTGACGCGCATGTGACTCAGCTGGATGTCACCTCGCTGGACAGCATCAAATCGGCCGTCGCGCATGCCGAGACAGAAGTGGGCTCCATCGATATCCTGATCAACAACTCGGGCGTCAGCACCACGCAGCGCATCCAGGACGTCACCGAGGAAGACTACGACTACATCTTCGACACCAACGTCAAGGGCGCCTTCTTCGTGGCGCAGGAAGTGGGCAAGCGCATGCTCGCGCGCGCGCGGGGCGCGGCCCCCGGCACCTACACGGGAGGGCGCATCATCAACATCGCATCGATGGCGGGGCTGAAGGTGCTGCCGCAGATCGGCGCGTACGCCATGAGCAAGGCAGCCGTGGTGCAGATGACCAAGGCGATGGCGCTGGAGTGGGGCCGCTTCGAGATCAACGTCAACGCGATCTGCCCCGGCTACATCGACACCGAGATCAACCACCATCACTGGACCACCGAGCAAGGACAGAAGCTGATGCAGATGCTGCCGCGCAAGCGTGTCGGCCAGCCCGAGGACCTCGACGCGCTGGTCGTTCTGCTGGCTTCCAGCCAGAGCCACTTCATCAACGGCGCCGTGATCGCCGCGGACGACGGGTTCGGCGTTTGATGCGGTGCTGAGGGGCATTCTGGCGGGTTTGGCGGCCGGCGCGCTCTGGGGCCTCGTGTTCGTGGCGCCGCGCATGGCGGCCGATTACTCTACCGTCGATTTGACCGCGGGCCGCTTCCTTGCCTACGGCGTAGTAGCCGCGGCCGTCATGCTGCTGGGCCTTCGGAGCCGCCGGTTGCCCACCTGGCGCCAGGCCGGCTCGGCCGTCGTCATGAGCGTGCTTGGGTTCAGCGGCTACTACTTGCTGCTGGTGCTTGCGATCCGGGACGCCGGCACCGAGGTGCCGACATTGATCATCGGCACCATCCCGCTCTGGGTGATGCTGCTCGGCAAGCCCGAGAACCTGCGCTGGCGCGCGCTCGTCCCAGGGCTTGCGCTGACGCTGGGCGGGCTGGCGTTGATGATGGGCTCGCCCCAGGGCGAAGCATCCGGCGGTTTGCCGGCGTTCTACTGGCGTGGCATCGCGTTCGCGGCCGCATCGCTGGTGTGCTGGACCGCGTTCGCCATCTTGAACTCCGCCTGGCTCAAGCGCCACCCGGAGGTCAACGCCACCGACTGGGCCAACTGGCTGGGCGTCGCCACCGGCATCGGAGCGTTGCTGTTGTGGGCCTTCGCCGGCACACCCGCGGGCGAGATGGCCACGCGCGAAGGGCTGGCCCTGTTCGTCCTGCTGTGCGTCGGTACAGGCTTCGGCTCGGCGTGGCTGGCCACGATCCTGTGGAACGTCGCCAGCCAGCGGCTGTCGGCCAGTCTGTGCGGGCAACTGATCGTGAGCGAGACGCTGTTCGCACTTTTGTACTCCTTCGCGTGGGACGGGCACTGGCCCAGCGTGGCGCAAACCACAGCCTGCCTGCTGTTCACAATGGGTATCCTCGCATCCATCAAAGCGCACCGATGAGAATCCAAATCCCCGAGAGGAAGAAGCTGGTTTACGAAATGAGCATCCCGATCCGCTGGGGCGACATGGATGCGATGAACCACCTGAACAACACCACCTATTTCCGCTACATGGAGACTGTGCGCATCGACTGGATGCGCTCCACCGGCGCGGCGATGGACCCGCAGGGCGAAGGCATCGTCATCATCAACGCCTTCTGCAACTTCTACCGGCAGCTGGAATATCCCGGCAACGTCCTGGCGAAGATGTACGCGACCAACCCGGGCAGCAGCAGCTTCGAAACCTGGGTGACCATGGAGCGCGAGGATAGCCCGGGCCTGCTCCATGCCGCGGGCGGCGCAACCACCGTCTGGGTGGATTACAAGGCGCAGAAATCCAGGCCCTTGCCGGATTGGCTGCGCGCCCTCGTGAGCTGACGCGGCGGCCCTCGCCGCAGGGCGATGGGCGGGCGTGGAACGGGAATTGCTTTGGCAACAGCACTCCGAAAAGAAGTTGTCCATGCAACCCTCCCCACCGGCCGCCGAAGCCCGCTCGCCCATCGAAACCTACCTTGCGGCCCTCCATGATCGCCATGCGGGCCATGCGGGCGGCCAGGTGGCGAACTACATCCCCGAACTGGCCAAGGCCAACCCGGCCTGGTTCGGGATCTGCATCGCCACCCGTGATGGCCATGTCTACGAGGTCGGCGACAGCCGGCAGCCGTTCACGATGCAGTCGATCTCCAAAGCGCTCGTCTACGGTCTGGCTCTGGAAGACCGCGGCGAGGCTGCCATGCTGGAGCGAATCGGCGTCGAACCCTCGGGCGACGCCTTTAACGCCATCAGCCTGAAGGCGGGCACCGGCGCCCCGTTCAATCCCATGATCAATGCCGGCGCCATCGCGGCCTGCGGGCAGGTCATGCGGCGCAGCGGGCGGTCGCGCATCCAGCGGATCCAGGCCTACCTGTCGGCCTGTGCCGGCCGGGAACTCGATATCGACGTGGACGTGTACCGCTCCGAAAGCCAGACGGGTCACCGCAACCGTGCCATCGGCTGGATGCTGCGCAACTTCGGCGTCATCGACGAGGAGCCCACCGAGATCCTCGAAGCGTATTTCCAGCAGTGCGCGATCCGCGTCACTTGCCGCGACCTGGCCGTGATGGGCGCGACGCTGGCCAACCAGGGCGTGAACCCGATCACCCGGCAGCAGGCGATCGCCCCCGACGGTATCGACAACATCCTGTCCGTCATGTCCACCTGCGGCATGTACGACTTTTCGGGCGAATGGATCTACCGCGTCGGGCTGCCCGCCAAGAGCGGCGTCGGCGGCGGGATCATGGCGGTGCTTCCCGGCCAGCTGGGCATCGGCGTCTTCTCACCGCCGCTGGACGGGCAGGGGAATAGCGCCCGCGGCATCCGCGCCTGCACGGATCTGTCGAACGACCTTGCCCTGCATGTCTTCAACAACGGCAACGCGCCCTTGCCGGCGCTGCGCCTGAAGTACGACAACACCCAGGTCCGCTCGCGCCGCCGGCGGCCGCAGGAGCAGCGCCAGGCGCTGGGCCGTGAAGGCGGCCGGGTGCGGGTGCTGGAACTGCAGGGCGACCTGGTGTTTTCCACGGTGGAGCCGGTTGTGCGCGGCGTCAATGAGCAGGCGCGCGAATGCCAGTTCTTCCTGTTGAACTTGCGCAGCGTCATCTCCGCGGACGACGCCAGCCTGCGCCTCGTCGTCGAGCTCCAGCGCAGCCTCGCGGCGCGCGGCGTGCGCCTGCTGGTGTGCCATGCGAGGGCCCTGGAAACCCGGCTGCGCCGCCTGGGCGCGGACGTGGAGACCCTCTATCCAGACGATGACACTGCGCTCGAGGCCTGCGAGGACCTGCTCCTCGCCAACGTCCTGGGCAGCCGCTTCGTGACGGCGAAGGAGGTGCCCTTCGCACGCTGCGACCTGCTGGACGGCCTCGGCGCGGCGGACCTATCGTCCCTCGACGCCGCGATGGCGGAACGCCACTACGCCACGGGCGAGCGGATCATCTGTGCCGGCGAGCCGGGTGACGCGTTGTTCGTGCTGCTGTCCGGCAGTGTCGAGGTGCGCCTGCCGGGCCCGACGGGAAAGCCGGGCCCGCGCATCGAAGTGTTCGCGGCCGGCATGACTTTCGGGGAGATGGCGCTCGTGGACGGCGCACCGCGGTCAGCCGACGTGATCGCGCTGGAGCCGGTCAGTTGCCGCGTTCTTGAGATTCGTGCTTTCGAGGCATTCGACGAACGCTATCCGCGGCTGAAGATCGGCCTGCTGCAGCAGATCACCCGGCAACTGTCGGCCAGCCTGCGCCGCCGAAACGCCGAGGTGCAGGCGTTCAAGGGCCGGTGACCGCACTACGCCCCCGGCACACTCCAGGTTTGACGCGACGATGCACGTTCCTCATCCCATGCGGACGATTTATGCCTTCTTTTCCTTCGGCACTCGCCCCATCAGGTAGAACTCCGGGTTGGGCTGCATGTTCGAGAAGCTGGCCATGCGGTTGGACAGCCCGAAGAACGCGGTGATCGCGGCGATGTCCCAGATGTCCTCGTCGGTGAAGCCAAAGGGGTAGAGCGCCTCGAAGTCCGCGTCCGCGATCTCGCTTGAATGCAGGCACACCTTCATCGCGAAGTCCAGCATCGCGCGCTGGCGCGGGGTGATGTCGGCCTTGCGGTAATTCACGGCCACCTGGTCGGCAACGAGGGGTTTCTTCTCGTAGATGCGCAGGATCGCGCCATGTGCCACGACGCAGTAGAGGCACTGGTTGGCGGCGCTGGTGGTGGTGACGATCATCTCGCGGTCGCCCTTGGTGAGAGAGCCCTCCTCCTTTAGCATCAACGCATCGTGGTACGCGAAGAAAGCGCGCCACTCGGCGGGCCGGCGCGCGAGCGCGAGGAAGACGTTGGGCACGAAGCCCGCCTTCTCCTGGACTTCCATGATGCGGGCGCGGATGTCCTCGGGGACGTCCTTGAGTTCGGGCGGGGGGTAGCGGTTCATGAGGTTCTCCTTGGCTCGAATGATTATGCTTGCGCCCCACAACCCAAGGAGAACCGCATGCAACTGCCCAACGATCCTGAACTGCAGGCCGGCCTCGCCACCCGCCGCGCCGTACTAGGCAACGATTACGTGCAGGGCGCGCTCGACCGCGCGACCGATTTCACCGCGCCCCTGCAAGAGCTCGTCACGCGCCACGCGTGGGGCAACACCTGGCAGCGCAAGGGCATCGACCTGCGCACGCGCAGCATCGTCACGGTGTCGATGCTCATCGCACTGGGCCGCATGCATGAGCTGAAGATCCATGTGCGCGGCGCGCTCAATAACGGCGTGACGCCGGCCGAGTTGCAGGAGATCTTCCTGCACGCCAGCGTGTATTGCGGCTTTCCCGCGGCGGTGGATGCATTCCGCACCGCGGCGGAAGTGGTCGAGGCGCCGGCGAAAGCCTGAGCGCCCCCGCGGCTCAGTCGTCCAGCCCGCTCATGCCCTTGCGGTGCGCGAGCACCTTGGGCCCGGCAATACGAAAGACCACGGCCCCTGGCCAGGCGAGTTTGCCGTTTTGCTTGCCCGAAAACAGGATGCCGTCGCTGCGCGCGACGATCTGCTTGCGCGCTTTCGGACCGCGTGGGTCCGCGGGGTCAATCACCTCGCAGACGGCGGTGCCCTTGCGCACCATCGCGCCCTTGGGCACGTGATAGACCAGGATGCCCGTCGCGGGGGAGTAGCCCACGTCCATGCCGGCGATGGGCGTCGCATCGGCCTTCAGTTGCGGCGGTTTGCCGGCGCGCCCGGAGATGATCCCGCGCCGCACGAGGTGTCGGTAGAGGTTGCGCGCATCCGACTCGCCGAGTTCATGGCTTACGTCGTGCTGGCTGCGGTATTCGACCGTGGCGGAGGTGCAGGCCTGCGGAATGGCGCCCTCTGGAAAGCGATCGGCCAGCCGCGCCCACAGCGCGCCGTTCACGCCCGAGAAGGTCAGCGCCTCCGGATACGGGTCGTTGTACAGCGTGGACTCGGCGCCCAGGTCGGCCGCTAACGTCTCGGCATTGCCGGGCCAGTCGCGTCGCGAGATGAACAGGTGCAGCACGGCATCCATGTCGCAATGCAGGTCGAGCACAACGTCCGCATCGACCGACAGCTTCATGATCTCCACGCGCAGGGTCTGCAATTCGTTTTGCGGCTTCATGGCGGCCAGAGCCTTCTGCGCCGCCGCGCGGATCAGCGCGACGTTCTTCTGCGCATCGGTACCGAGCTGCGGGCCGACGCTGTCAGCCACGGCGCCCGACAGGTCGAGCCAGTTGCGGTTGAAGTTGGACAGGCCCAGGAAGTCGTAGCGCCCCAGGTGGTTGTTGCCCGACAGCTGGGCGAGGCCGATCGGGTTGACGGTCGGCACCACGATGATCTCGCCCTTGATCAGGCCCTTGCGGTCCGCCTCCACCAGCATCGGCATCAGGTGATGCAGCGCCATTGCACCCGGGAGTTCGTTGGCGTGGATGGCCGCCTGCAGGTACGCTTTGGGCCGCGCCCCGGCTTTGCCGAAGCGATGCACGGCAATGCCGCGCGAGGTGCCGGGCGTCATCGCCGGCAGCTGGATGGTGCTTTTTTTGTGGGTCATGGTTTCCATTCGGGGGCGACCGCGGAACCGGCTTCGCCGGGCCGCTGGTAGCGCCCCCTTGAGGGGGGAGCGCCGAAGGCGCATCGGGGGTGTTTCATCCTCCACCCGCCATCAGCTTGTGCACCAGGTCGCCGGTCGTGCTCGCCTTGTATTTGCGCATGAGGCGCGCGCGGTAGATTTCCACCGTGCGGTGGCTGATCGTGAGGGCCTTGCCGATTTCCTTGGACGTCATGCCGTCTAGCAGGCGCGCCGCCACCTCGCGCTCGCGCGCCGTGAGCTCGGCCTTCACCGGGCGCTGCGAGCTCAGGTCTTCGAAGGCCCAGATGCCGGACTCATGCGGCGAATCGCGGTTGAGCGCGCGACCCGTCACATGGCACCAGAACACCTCGCCGCTGGCGCGTTTCATGATGCGGTCGTCCGCGTAATGCCCCTTCGCGTTCAGAATGGGCGCCATGCGGGCGCCCAGGCGCTCGTACTCGTCGGCGCTCGGATAAAGCACCTGGAACGACTGGCCGATCAGCACCTCGCGCGAGGCGCCGAACATCTCGCACAGCTGGTGGTTGCAGTCCACAATGGAGCGGTTGCGCGACAGGCACAGGCCCACAGGCGCCATGTTGAAGGCAAGGCGATAGTCGACGTCCATCGGGCTAACCTTTACGAAGAACTACGTAACGCATTAGGTAGTATCGTAACGGCATTCCGGGGGGTGCCACCCCGGGTTTCTAGCAGGAGACTTTCTTGAACAAGATCTACCCCTCCGCGAAGGCGGCCCTCGACGGCGTGGTGAAAGATGGCCAGCTGCTAGCCGTCGGCGGCTTCGGCCTGTGCGGCATCCCCGAGACGCTGATCGAGGCACTCAAGGACACCGGCGTCAAGAACCTCACCGTCATTTCCAACAATGCCGGAGTCGACGGCTTTGGCCTGGGCAAGCTGCTGGAAACGCGCCAGATCAAGAAGATGATCTCCAGCTACGTGGGCGAGAACAAGGAGTTCGAGCGCCAGTACCTGAACCATGAGCTGGAGCTTGAATTTACGCCCCAGGGCACGCTGGCCGAAAAGCTGCGCGCGGGGGGCGCCGGCATTCCCGCGTTCTTCACCAAGACCGGCGTCGGCACCATCGTTGCCGAAGGCAAGGAGCTGCGCGACTTCGACGGCGAGACTTACGTGATGGAGCGCTCGCTGGTTCCGGAGGTGTCGCTGGTCAAGGCCCATGTGGCCGATAAATCCGGCAACCTGCGCTTCCGCCTGACAGCCCGCAACTTCAACCCCGCGGCCGCAATGGCAGGCAAGCTGTGCATCGTCGAGGTCGAGCACATCGTGGAGACCGGCGAGCTGCTGCCCGACGACATCCACCTGCCGGGCATCTACGTTCACCGCATCGTGGTCAACCCGAATCCCGAGAAGCGCATCGAGAAGCGCACACTTTCCACCGGAGCCTGAACATGCCTTGGACCCAAGACCAGATGGCCGCGCGCGCGGCACAGGAACTCGAAGACGGCTTCTACGTGAACCTCGGCATCGGCATCCCGACGCTGGTGGCCAACTACACCGGCAACAAAGAAGTGTGGCTGCAATCCGAGAACGGCATGCTGGGCATCGGCCCGTTCCCCACGGAAGACCAGGTCGACGCCGACCTCATCAACGCGGGCAAGCAGACCGTCACCACCATCGCAGGCTCGTCGATCTTCGGCAGCCATGACAGCTTCGCGATGATCCGCGGCGGCAAGATCAACCTCTCCATCCTCGGCGCGATGCAGGTGAGCGAGCACGGCGATCTGGCCAACTGGATGATCCCCGGCAAGATGGTCAAGGGCATGGGCGGCGCGATGGATCTGGTGGCCGGTGTCAAGCGCGTGATCGTGCTCATGGAGCACGTCGCGAAGAAGAAGGACGGCACCGAAGACCTGAAGATCCTGCCGAAGTGCACGCTGCCGCTGACAGGTGTCGGCGTCGTCGACCGCATCATCACCGATCTGGCCGTGATGGACGTCACGCCCCAGGGGCTGAAGGTGGTCGAGCTGGCGCCGGACGTCACGATGGAAGCCCTGCAGGCCAAGACGGGCGTCAAGCTGCATTGATGTGTTGACACGCGAAGGCCGCTGACACGCGGTAGGCGCGCGCGCCTTCAAACCTGAGCCGTGTCCGGGCTCACGATTCTTGCCAGCGCACAGCTTGCGCGGGGAGAATTTTCGTGAAGCACCTCACACTCGTCCTGTTCGGCTCGTTACTTAGTGCCGCCTCGTTGCAGGCTCTGGCTTGCTACACGGTCTATGACCGCTCCAACCGCGTGATGTACCAGGGTGAGCAGCCGCCCGTCGACATGAGCCTCCCGATTCACGAGACGGTACCCACGCGCTTTCCGGGCGGTCATATGGTGTTCGACAGTACGATCTTGTGTCAGGATGTCGTCGCCGCGAGACAGGCGCCGGTCCCTGGCGGCACGCCGTTACTGACCGACCGGCAGACGGCCCAGTCGATGCACGTGCCCTACGTGACCATGGCCGGCGGTCTCGCGCTGGTTCAGCCGCGCGAAGCTGCAATGAGACCGGGGGTAACCGTTGTGCCCGCGTGGGAAGGGGATTCGGCGCGAATGATGGGCGCGGGACCCGCGCCACGCCGTTGAGCTGCTATTCCAAGGCGCCGGCGCCGGTGACCTGGTCCCAGTTGCCGACGATTTCCGCGATGGTATGACGGGCCTTGCGCTCGGCGGCAGCCAGCGCTTCCTGTTCAGTTCGAAACCCGGTCGCGCTCAGCAGCTTTTCCACCGTGGGCGCGTTCCATACATCCAGGGGCTCGGTGTTGCAAATCTTCGCGTAGCCCACGAAGTTCGGCTCGTTGCCCACGGTGTACGCCGCGATGAAGTAGCCCTTGTACGGACCGCTGATTCGTTCCATCGCCAGATGCTACGCCCCCAAGGCCCGGCTGATTCATCTAGCAGCATCCGCTAACAGGAAATACAAAAAAGATGCGTCCAGTCAAGTGTGGAAGCGTTTGGGTACATATACTCGCCCCAGTTGCGGACCCCAAGCCACAAGCCCCGGGGCGCCTGCCCGCAACGATGTACTCCATTTGCGCGCCGAGCGGGCCGGCACTACGATGAATACGATGAGTCAAAGCAAGCCGCTGCATCTGCACGTGCCCGAACCATCCGGTCGGCCCGGGCGCGAAACCGATTTCTCTTATCTCCATACTTCGCCCGCCGGCGCCGTCAGGCGCCCCCCGGTCGACTCCACGCCTGCCGACACCAGTGACCTTGCGTATGGCCTTGTGCGCGTGCTGGACGATGACGGCCGCGCTGTCGGGCCCTGGGCCATGCCGATCGACAAGGAGATCCTGCGCAAAGGCCTGCGGGCGATGCTCAAGACCCGCGCCTACGACGCACGGATGCTCATCGCGCAGCGGCAGAAGAAGATATCGTTCTATATGCAGTGCCTCGGCGAAGAGGCGATCGCCACCGCGCACGCGCTGGCCCTGCAAGAGGGGGACATGTGCTTCCCCACCTACCGCCAGCAGGGGTTGCTGCTCTCGCGCGACGACATCCCGATGGTGGACATGATCTGCCAGCTGATGTCCAACGAGCGCGACCCGCTCAAGGGCCGCCAGCTGCCGGTGATGTACTCGTACAAACGCGCCGGCTTCTTCACCATCTCGGGCAACCTGGCCACGCAGTTCATCCAGGCGGTGGGCTGGGCCATGGCATCCGCGATCAAGAACGACACGAAGATCGCCTCCGCCTGGATCGGCGACGGCGCCACCGCCGAGGCGGATTTCCACACCGCGCTCACGTTTGCGCATGTGTACCGCGCCCCGGTGATCTTGAACGTGGTGAACAACCAGTGGGCGATCTCGACCTTTCAGGCGATCGCCGGTGGCGAGGCCACGACGTTCGCCGCGCGCGGCGTTGGTTGCGGCATCGCGTCGCTGCGGGTGGACGGCAATGATTTTCTGGCCGTGTATGCGGCTTCGCGTTGGGCCGCCGAGCGTGCGCGCAGCAACCTGGGGCCGACGCTGATCGAATGGGTCACGTACCGCGGGGGCCCGCATTCGACCTCTGACGATCCCTCCCGCTATCGCCCGGCCGACGACTGGTCGCACTTTCCACTGGGCGACCCCGTCACCCGGCTGAAGCAACACCTGGTCTCGCTCGGCGCCTGGTCGGATGAGGAGCACGTGGCCACGCAGAAGGAATTCGAAGCCGAGGTCGGCGCGGCGCTGAAAGAGGCGGAGCGCTTTGGCTCGCTTGCGGACGGCCGCATGGCGGACGCCGCCTCGATGTTCGAGGATGTGTACAAGGAGATGCCGGAGCATCTGCGCCGGCAACGCGAACAAATGCTGCGGGAGACACCGTGAACGTCCGTGACAAAGAAAAACAGGTAGCCCCGGCCAGTACGACCACCCGCCGGATGACGATGATCCAGGCGCTGCGCTCGGCGATGGACATCATGCTGGAGCGCGACCCTAACGTCGTCGTCTTCGGCCAGGATGTGGGTTATTTCGGCGGCGTGTTCCGCTGCACCGAAGGCCTGCAGGCCAAGTACGGCAAGTCGCGCGTGTTCGACGCGCCGATCTCCGAAGGCGGCATCGTTGGCACCGCGATCGGCATGGCGGCCTATGGCTTGCGGCCGGTGGTCGAAGTGCAGTTCGCCGACTACTTCTACCCGGCGTCCGACCAGATCGTCTCTGAGGCCGCGCGCATGCGCTATCGCTCCGCGGGCGACTTCACCGCGCCGCTCACCATCCGCATGCCTTGCGGCGGCGGCATCTACGGCGGGCAGACGCACAGCCAGAGCCCGGAGGCGCTGTTCACGCACGTGTGCGGCATCCGCACCGTGATGCCCAGCAGCCCGTACGACGCCAAGGGCCTGCTGATCTCGTGCATCGAGAACGACGACCCGGTCATATTCCTGGAGCCCAAGCGCATCTACAACGGCCCCTTCGACGGCTACCCGGATCGGCCGCTGGTGCCCTGGTCCGCACACCCGATGGGTGAGGTGCCCGAGGGCTACTACACCGTGCCGCTGGAATCCGCCAAGGTTTTCCGCCCCGGGAAGGATCTGACGGTGATCACCTACGGCACGATGGTGTACGTGTCTGAAGCCGCGGCGCGCGAGGCCGGCATCGATGCCGAGATCATCGATCTGCGCAGCCTGTGGCCGATGGACCTGCCCACCGTGGTGGAGTCGGTCAAGAAGACTGGCCGCTGCGTCGTCGTGCATGAGGCAACGCGGACGAGCGGCTTCGGTGCGGAGCTGGTGTCGCTGGTACAGGAAACCTGCTTCTACCACCTCGAGGCGCCGATCGAACGCGTCGCCGGCTGGGATACGCCGTACCCGCACGCCCAGGAGTGGGCTTATTTCCCGGGCCCCGCCCGCGTAGCTGCCGCGATGAAGCGCGCGATGGAGGACTGATTTTGGGCGTGCACGTCATCAAAATTCCGGACATCGGAGAAGGCATTGCGGAGGTCGAGCTCGTCGCGTGGCATGTGAAGCCCGGCGACACGGTGGTGGAGGACCAGAGCCTCGCCGACGTGATGACCGACAAGGCGACGGTGGAGATCCCGTCGCCGGTGGCGGGCAAGGTGCTGTCGGTCGGCGGGGAGATCGGGCAGCTGATGGCCGTGGGGTCGGAGCTGATTCGCATCGAGGTGGAGGGAGTTTCTCCCTCCCTCGCGTCACCTGCGCCAACACCATCCGCGCCAGCCCCGATGCCCCCATCCCAACCTTCCCCCGGAGGGGGAAGGAGTGAAATGCCGAAGGGAGCACGCGTCGAAGCGGACGTGACTGCGGTCGGCAAACCTCTCGCGTCGCCTTCCGTGCGCCGTCACGCATCGGAGCTCGGCATCGATCTTGCCAAGGTGCGCGGAAGCGGCCCTGCAGGCCGCATCATGCATGCGGACCTGGAAGCCGCCACCGCGGCCCCGGCGCGAGCACCGCAAGCACCGCGCGCACCCGCCATGCCCGGACTGGGCCGCGACGATGTCGAGAGCATCCCCATCATTGGGATGCGCCGCAAGATCGCGCAGCGGATGCAGGAAGCCAAGCGCAACATCCCGCACTTCACGTATGTCGAGGAAGTCGACGTTACGGAGCTGGAGGCCCTGCGAACGCGCCTGAATGCAAAGAAAGACCGCACGCGCCTGACGCTGCTGCCGTTCCTGATGCGCGCGATGGTCGTGGCGCTGCGCGACTTTCCGCAGATCAACTCGCACTTCGACGACACGGCCGGCGTGCTCAAGCGCCATGGCGCCGTTCACATCGGCATCGCGACGGCCACCGGCGCCGGCCTGCTCGTGCCTGTGGTGCGGCATGCGCAGGAGCTCGACCTCTGGGGCAGCGCGGCCGAAGTGGCCCGCGTGGCTGAGGCCGCGCGCAGCGGCAAGGCAACGCGTGAGGAATTGTCGGGCTCGACCATCACCATCACCAGCCTGGGTGCTTTGGGCGGCATCGTTTCCACGCCGATCATCAATCAGCCCGAGGTGGCGATCGTCGGGGTGAACCGCATGGTCTTGCGACCCGTCATGCTCGGCGGTGCCATCGTGCCGCGGCAGATGATGAACCTGTCGTCGTCCTTCGACCACCGCGTGGTGGATGGGCACGTTGGTGCGGAGTTCGTGCAGGCACTGCGGGCGATGCTGGAGCACCCGGCGCTGCTGTTCATCGAAGGCGCGTGAACCTGTCGTTCAGCGAAAGGGCCGGCTGACGAAGCGCGAGCGGGCAAGCCCGAAGCGCCACGGTACGTCCATCGCCTTGGTGATGCCTATGCGAGGGCCGCTGACGACCTCCACTTGCACCGGCGCCGCGAGCACCTTGAACGGCGCCCGGTCCAACCGCAGGCCGTTGTGCTCGCGCGTGATTCCCAGCGCCTGTCCTACGCGCCCGGGCCCCGAGCACAGCAGCCGCAAGTCCAGCAGCCCGCGCCGCTCAAGCATCACCTCGATGCCCTCGGTCGGCTCGATGGCGCGGATCAGCACCCCGGCACCGTGGCCCGCCTCGCTGCAGACCATGTTCAGGCACCAATGGATGCCGTAGGAACGATAGACATAGGCGTGGCCGGGCGGGCCGAACATCGCTGCGTTGCGCGGCGTCGGGCCGGAGAAGCTGTGCGAGGCCGGGTCCTCGTGGTCGTAGGCCTCGGTCTCGACGATGCGCCCGCCTACGCCATCGACCAGCAGCGTCGCGCCGATCAGGGCGCGGGCCACTTCGTCGGAAGGGCCGCGGAAGTCGGCGCTCCTAAGCCGCAAGCTCGGCTTCCTCTTCGTCCGTGCTCTCACCCAGGAAGCCGCCGCTTTGGTGAGCCCAAAGCCGCGCATACAGCCCGCCTTGCGCCAGCAGGGCGCGGTGATCGCCTTCTTCCACGATGCGCCCGCCGTCCATCACGATCAAGCGGTCCATCGCCGCGATGGTGGAGAGGCGGTGCGCGATCGCGATCACCGTCTTGCCCTGCATCAGCGTGTTCAGGCTGGACTGGATCGCGGCTTCCACTTCGGAATCGAGCGCGCTGGTGGCTTCGTCCAGCAGCAGGATCGGTGCGTCCTTGAGCATCACGCGCGCGATGGCGATGCGCTGGCGCTGCCCGCCCGAGAGCTTGACGCCGCGCTCGCCGACGTGCGCGTCGTAGCCAGTGCGGCCGTGCAGGTCCGACAGGCGCCCGATGAAGTCGTGGGCTTCGGCGCGCTTCGCGGCCTGCAGCACTTCTTCCTCAGCCGCCGTCGGTCGGCCGTACGCGATGTTGTCGCGCACCGAGCGGTGCAGCAGCGAGGTGTCCTGCGATACCATGCCAATGTGCGCGCGCAGGCTGTCCTGCGTGACGTTCGCGATATCCTGCCCGTCGATGAGGATGCGGCCGGAATCGAGGTCGTAGAAGCGCAGCAGCAGGTTGACCAGCGTGGACTTGCCGGCGCCCGAGCGGCCGATCAGGCCGATCTTCTCGCCCGGCTTCACGGTCTTGCCGTAGCTGAAGTTCACGTGCTCGAACTTCACCTCGCCACGCGGCACCTGCAACACTGGGGCATCGGGCTTGTCCACCACCACGCGCGGCCGCGTGAGCGTGGCGATGCCGTCCTGGATGGTGCCGATGTTCTCGAACAATGAAGCCATTTCCCACATCACCCAGTGCGACATGCCGCTGATGCGCAGCGCCATCGCCGTGACGGCGGCCACCGCGCCGATGCCCACCTGCCCCTGCGACCACAGCAGCATCGAGTAGCCGCAGGTGGAGAGGATGAGCGCCACCACGAGTGCGTGGTTGACCACTTCGAACGCGGCCGGCCTCGCGGTGCGTGTGCGAGAACAGCTTGACGGTGGAGATGTTGGTGTACGCGTCGGTGATGCGGCCCGTCATCATGGCGCGCGCGTCGGCCTGCTTCTTGCCGATGCGGCCCAGGCGCGGCACGAAGTAGACGACCGAGATCGAATAGAGCAGGAACCAGCCCAGGAACGGCAGCATCAGCTGCGCGTCGAAGCCACCCGCCAGCGCCACGATGGTGATGAAGTAGATGCCGATGCCGATCACCACCTCTGTCGTGGTGAACACCATCTCACGCACCGCCAGCGCCGTCTGCATCACCTTGGTGGTGATGCGCCCGGCGAACTCGTCCGAGTAGAACGCCATGCTCTGGCCGAGCATCAGCCGGTGGAAATTCCAGCGCATCCGCAAGGGGAAGTTGATGGCGAGCGTCTGATGCTTGACGAAGGTCTGCAACGCGATGACGAAGGTGCTGGACACCAGCACGCTGGCGATGCCCAGCATCATCGGCCCCTGCTCATCCCATAGCCGCGCCGGCTCCACCTTGCCCAGCCAGTCCACGATGCGGCCGAGCAGGGCGAACAGCCAGGCTTCGTAAGCGGCGATGGCGGCGCTCAGCAGCGCCAGCAGGGCGATGTAGCCGCGCATGCCGCGGGTGCAGGCCCAGACGAATGCGAAAAAGCCCTTAGGAGGCAGCGGCGGCTCGGCTTCGGGGTAGGGGTGAAGGAGTTTTTCGAAGAAGGGGAACAAACGGGCTCCGGTTGGGAGTGGGTTAGCCGAGAGGGGCGAGCGTTCGTATCGGAAAGTGTTGATCTTCGTATGCCTGGATCGACGTGATCAGAAGCTCGAAGCGGATTGCGTCCGCGGTGCCGGGTTCGGGTTCGGCGTCGAAATAAGGAGCGACTTCCTTCAGCGCGGCTTTGTACTCGGCGTCGTCGGGGATTGGGGAAGTGTTCATGGCTTGTGAAGGACCGCGTCTCGCAGAATCGAGTTCACCCGTGTTTGCCAGCCCGGCCCGCTGTCGCGCAACGCCGCCAGGACGTCGGGGTCGAGCCTCAACTTGACGGCCTGCTTGGTGGTGGCAGAGACGCTTCCCGGCGGTCGTCCCCGACGCGCGAGGGTTTGCTCGGGCGTGTGGATGCGGCCCATTTCACCGCGTTTGGCTTGACGAATGGACTCCAGCAAGTCCTCTTCGAATTTTTTCATTTCAGGATCCATCGATGGTCTCCCTCCATCCCATACCTCAGCCGCATAGCGAATGAAGATAGCATTTATTGTACCCCCAATAAATTAAGTGGGTGGCAGGGTTATGGCTGCTCAAGGCGTCCAAATTACTGTATAAAGAAACAGTATCCTAGCCGAAGTACCCCCCGTGCCTTCCCACCTGCGCCTCATCGAACCTGCCTCTCTCCCCAATGTGTGGCGGGTGCCGGAGCTTGCGCAGGCGCAGGAGGCGGTCGTGTCCACGGGCCACGCTGCTCTTGATGCGCAGTTGCCCGGCGGCGGCTGGCCGGTGGGCAGCATGGTGGAAGTGCTGCAGGCACGCTCCGGTCCGCACGTGTGGCAGTTGCTGCTGCCAGGCTTGGCGCAGGCCGTGCAGAAGCAGGCGGGGCTGGTGGTGCTGGTGAGCTCGCCCTTCGATCCCTTCGGCCCCAGCCTCGGCGCGCAGGGCCTGCCCGGCGAACGCCTGCTCTGCGTCAAGGCCGACAAGCCGGCCGCACGGTTGTGGTCCGCCGAGCAGTGCCTTCGCTGCGCCGACGTCGTGGCCGTGCTGGCGTGGCTGCCGCAGGCGAAGAGCGCCGAGTTGCGCCGCCTGCACATGGCGGCGCAGCAGCATGACAAGCTGCTGTTCGTCTTCCGCGGGCTGAACGCGCGGCAGGATTCATCGCCGGCCCGTGTGCGCCTGCTGGTCGAAGGCGTGGACTCGCTGCGGTTGCACATCTTCAAGCGCCGCGGCCCGCCGCTGGAAACGCCGCTCGTGCTGCCGGCCTGGTCGCAGCGCGTGGCGGCATTGCTCGATGCGCGCAAGGGACCCGCACCCCCGCCCGCACCGGTCGCCCAACCCGTCATCCCATTGCACAGGAGATCGCATGTACTGGATCGCACTGCTGCCATCACATGAAGAAGAGTGCACCGCCTGGGGCTGGCGCGCATTGCAGTTCACGCCGCGCGTGGCGCAGGTGGATGAAGCGCTGCTGCTCGAGGTTTCGGGGTCGGAGCGCCTGTGGGGCGGGCGCAAGCGCCTGCTGCGCCGCCTGGTGCAGGGCTGCGAGCCGCTCTCCGGCGCGCATTGGGCGCACGGCGCTACGTCGCTCGTCGCGCTGGCCCTGCTGCGGTTGAAGCTGCGCGGCGAGGCGCCGCCTGCACATTTGCCCCAGGACTTGCCGCTGGACACTCTCACCGCCGCGCGCGAGCATGTGCCCACGCTGGAGCGCACCGGCTGCCGCACCTGGGGTGACCTTCGGGCCTTGCCGCGCGCCGGCGTGGCGCGGCGCTTCGGCGCGGCCTTGCTCGACGCGCTGGACGCGGGGTATGGCGATCGGCCCGAGCGCTACGACTGGCTGCAATTGCCCGAGGCTTTCGACATGAAGTGCGAGCTCGCCGCGCTGGCTACCACCGCGCCCGAGCTGATGTGGAGCGCCCAGCGCCTGCTCACGCAGCTGCAGGTGTGGCTGCAGGCGCGCCACCGCGGCGTGCTGGCGCTGGAGCTGGAATGGACATTGGACCTGCGGCGCCTGAACGGCGTGCGCCTGCCGAGCCACGAGCAGCTCACGGTGCGCACGGCGCAACCCACGCAGGACATTTCGCATCTGCGGCGGCTGGTGGGCGAACACCTGTCGCGCTCCACGCTGTCGGCGCCGGCCAATCATTTGCGGCTGCGGTCGATCGAGACGCAACCCTGGGGCGGCGCCGACAAGAGCCTGCTGCCCGAGGACAACGTGAAGGGCGAGCGCCTGCACCAGCTGGTGGAGCGCCTCAGCGTGCGGCTGGGGGAGGGCAATGTGCTGGTTGCGCAGGCGCATGAGGACCATCGGCCGGAGAGGATGCAGAAGTGGGTGCCGGCGCGGGCAAAAGAAAATTGTCATGCCGGACTTGTTCCGGCATCCATGTCGGCACGACGCCCGGATGGATTGCGGGTCAAGCCCGCAATGACAGACTCCTTGTATCCGCCGTGGCTCTTGCCCCGGCCTTTGCCCCTCGAAGTCCACAACAGCGTCCCTCACTACTGCGGCCCCCTGCGCCGCCTCACTCGCCTCTTTCGCGTGGAAACCGGCTGGTGGGAAGGCGGCAAGCCCGCCCTGCGCGACTACTTCATCGCCCGCAGCGAAGAGGCCGGCCTGGTGTGGATCTATCGCGAGCGGCCGCTGCAACTGGCGCAGGGCCTGGAGCACGCGCAGGAATTCCGCTGGTACCTGCAGGGCCTCTATGCCTGAAGAAAAAGCTCCCCCCCGAAGCGGCCTGCGGCCGCCTCCCCCTCAAGGGGGCGCCACCAGCGGCCCGGCGAAGCCGGTTCCGCGGTGGCCCCGCGAAAGCGGGGACCTGCCGCCGGTGCTGGGCAGCGGGCCCGATGTGCTGCCAGGCTACGCGGAGCTGCATTGCATCAGCAACTTCAGCTTCCAGCGCGGCGCGTCGCACCCGCAGGAGCTGGTGCAGCGCGCCTACAACCTCGGCTACGAGGCGCTGGCCCTCACCGACGAATGCTCGGTGGCCGGCGTGGTGCGCGCGTATTCGGGCTTGAACGATCACTACGCAATGATCAAGAAGCTCGA
>JAQZBU010000189.1 GCA_029237735.1 Ramlibacter sp.
GCGCGAGTCCAACCGCATCATCAAGCAGTGCGTGGACTGGCTGCGCGTGAACCCCGGCCCGGTGATCACCGACAACCACAAGGTGGCGCCGCCCGACCGAGAGAGCATGAAGTCGAACATGGAGGAGCTGATCCACCACTTCAAGCTGTTCTCGGAAGGCATGCGCGTGCCCGAGGGCGAGAGCTACGCCGCGGTGGAACATCCGAAGGGCGAGTTCGGCATCTACATCGTGAGCGACGGCGCCAACAAGCCGTACCGCCTGAAGATCCGCGCGCCTGGCTTCCCGCACCTGGCCGCCCTGGACGAAATGGGGCGCGGCCACATGATCGCCGATGCCGTGGCGATCATCGGAACGATGGACATCGTCTTCGGGGAAATTGACCGATGATTTCTGAACAGACAAGAACCCGCTTCGACCGCGAAGTGGCGAAGTACCCGCCGGACCAGAAGCAGTCCGCCGTGATGGCCTGCCTGGCCATCGTGCAGCAGGAGCAGGGCTTCGTCAGCAAGGAAAGCGAAGAGCACATCGCGCAGTACCTGGGCATGCCCACGATCGCGGTGCACGAAGTCACGACCTTCTACAACATGTACAACCAGCGCAAGCTGGGCAAGTTCAAGCTGAACGTGTGCACCAACCTGCCGTGCCAGCTGCGCGACGGGCAGAAGGCACTGCAGTACCTGGAACGCAAGCTGGGCATCTCGATGGGCGAGACCACGGCTGACGGCCTGTTCACGCTGCAGCAAAGCGAGTGCCTCGGCGCCTGCGCCGACTCGCCGGTGATGCTGGTGAACGACCGCACGATGTGCAGCTTCATGAGCAACGACAAGCTGGACCAGCTGATCGACGGCCTGAAGGGGGCGCAAGCATGAATGCGCAACAAGTGCTGGCGCAGTTCCAGGCCACGGGCGTCCAGACCTGCTTCCACGGCCGCCACATCAACCCGCAGATCTACGCGGGCCTCGACGGCACCAACTGGCGCCTCGCCGACTACCAGAAGCGCGAGGGCTATGCCGCCCTGCGCAAGATCCTCTCCGAGGGCCTGACGCAGGACCAGGTGATCGCCACCGTCAAGGAATCTGCGCTGCGCGGCCGCGGCGGCGCCGGCTTCCCCACCGGCCTGAAGTGGAGCTTCATGCCCCGCCAGTTCCCGGGCCAGAAGTACCTGGTGTGCAACTCCGACGAGGGCGAGCCGGGCACGTGCAAGGACCGCGACCTGCTGCTGTACAACCCGCACCAGGTGATCGAGGGGATGATCATCGCGGCCTACGCGATGGGCATCACCGTCGGCTACAACTACATCCACGGCGAGATCTTCAACGCCTACGAGCGCTTCGAAGAGGCGCTCGAGGAAGCGCGCGCGGCCGGCTTCCTGGGCAACAACATCCTGGGCAGCAACTTCAGCTTCCAGCTGCATGCGTCGCACGGTTTCGGCGCCTACATCTGCGGCGAGGAAACGGCGCTGCTCGAGTCGCTGGAAGGCAAGAAGGGCCAGCCCCGCTTCAAGCCGCCGTTCCCGGCCAGCTTCGGCCTGTACGGCAAGCCGACCACCATCAACAACACCGAGACGTTCGCCGCGGTGCCCTGGATCATCCGCAATGGCGGCCAGGCCTACCTCGAATGCGGCAAGCCGAACAACGGCGGCACCAAGATCTACTCGGTGTCGGGCGACGTCGAGCTGCCGGGCAACTACGAGGTTCCGCTGGGCACGCCCTTCGGCAAGTTGCTGGAACTCGCCGGCGGCGTGCGCGGCGGCAAGAAGCTCAAGGCCGTGATACCGGGCGGATCTTCGGCCCCCGTGCTGCCCGCGGACATCATGATGCAGTGCACGATGGACTACGACTCCATCGCCAAGGCCGGCTCGATGCTCGGCTCGGGCGCCGTGATCGTGATGGACGAGACGCGCGACATGGTCGAGTCCCTGCTGCGCCTGTCCTACTTCTACATGCACGAGTCCTGCGGCCAGTGCACGCCGTGCCGCGAAGGCACGGGCTGGCTCTGGCGCGTGGTCGACCGCATCCACAACGGGCACGGCAAGCCGTCCGACATCGACCTGCTGAATTCGGTGGCCGACAACATCCAGGGCCGCACCATCTGCGCGCTGGGTGACGCCGCCGCGATGCCGGTGCGCGCGATGATCAAGCACTTCCGCCACGAGTTCGAGGCGAAGATCGCGCGGCCCGAGCTGCCCACTTCCGACGGCAGGACGCCCGTGCCCGCCGGCGCACGCGGCTGACCCGGAACAAGACCAATGATTGAGATCAATCTCGACGGACAACAGGTGTCGGTGGCCGAGGGCAGCATGATCATGCATGCCGCGGACAAGGCCGGCACCTACATCCCGCACTTCTGCTATCACAAGAAGCTCTCCATCGCCGCCAACTGCCGCATGTGCCTGGTGGACGTGGAGAAGGCGCCCAAGCCGATGCCGGCCTGCGCTACGCCCGTCACCAACGGCATGATCGTTCGCACCAAGAGCGAGAAGGCGATCAAGGCGCAGCAGTCGGTGATGGAGTTCCTGCTGATCAACCATCCGCTGGACTGCCCCATCTGCGACCAGGGCGGCGAATGCCAATTGCAGGACCTCGCGGTCGGCTATGGCGGCTCCGGCTCGCGCTACGAGGAGGAAAAGCGCGTCGTCATGCACAAGGACGTCGGCCCGCTGATCTCCATGGAGGAGATGAGCCGCTGCATCCATTGCACCCGCTGCGTGCGCTTCGGCCAGGAGATCGCCGGGGTGATGGAGCTGGGCATGATCCACCGCGGCGAGCACTCCGAGATCACCACGGTGCTGGGCGACACGGTCGACTCCGAGGTTTCCGGCAACATGATCGACCTGTGCCCGGTCGGCGCGCTCACCAGCAAGCCGTTCCGCTACAGCGCGCGGCCCTGGGAGCTGTCCCGCCGCAAGTCCGTGAGCCCGCACGACTCCACCGGCGCGAACCTGATCGTCCAGATCAAGAACAGCAAGGTGATGCGCGTTCTCCCCTTCGAGAACAACGACGTCAACGAATGCTGGCTCGCCGACCGCGACCGCTTCTCCTACGAAGCGCTCAACGGCCCTGAGCGCCTGACCTCGCCCATGATCAAGCAGGGCGGCGACTGGAAGACGGTCGACTGGCAGACCGCGCTCGAATACGTGGCGCGCAACGTGGGCGACATCCAGCGCGAACATGGTGCCAAGGCCATCGGCGCGCTGGTCAGCCCGCACAGCACGGTGGAGGAACTGTTCCTCGCCGGCCAGCTGGTGCGCGGCCTCGGCAGCGAGAACATCGACTACCGCCTGCGCAATGCCGAATTCCCGACGCACGAAGGCGTCCGCTGGCTCGGCACGAGCATCGCGTCGCTCTCGACGCTGCAGCGCGCGCTGTTCATCGGCACCAACCTGCGCAAGGACCACCCGCTGTTCGCGCTGCGCGTGCGCGCGGCGGTGCGCAGCGGCGCGCAAGTCTCCGTCGTGCACGACCGCGACAACGACTGGGCGATGACCATGGCCGGCAAGAGCATTGCTCCGGCCGGCCAATGGGTGCAGGCGCTCGCCGACATCGCCACCGCCATCGGCAACGAGAAGGGCGACAAGGCGCCGCTGCAAGGCAACGCGACCGACGCCGCCAAGGCCATCGCCGCGTCGCTGCTCTCCGGAGAGCGCAAGGCGATCTTCCTCGGCAACGCCGCTGCCCACCATCCCACGTCGACGTCGCTGCTGGCCCTCGCCCAGTGGATCGGCGAGCAGACCGGGGCCAGCGTCGGCTTCCTGACCGAGGCCGCCAACACCGTCGGCGCGCAGCTCGTGAAGGCCATGCCCGGCGAGGGCGGCCTGAGCGCCGGGCAGATGCTGGCGGGCGGCCTCAAGGCGCTGTTCCTGCTGAACACGGAGCCGGAGTTCGACTCCGCCGCCGGGGCGCGCGCCAAGGCGCTCGGCCAGGCTTCGGGCATGGTCGTGACGCTCGGTCCCTTCAAGGCCAACCTCGACATCAGCGACGTGCTGCTGCCGATCGCGCCCTGGACGGAGACGCCGGGCACCTTCGTCAACGCCGAAGGCCGCGTGCAAAGCTTCCATGCGGTGGTGAAGCCGCTGGGCGAAGCGCGTCCCGCCTGGAAGGTGCTGCGCGTGCTGGGCAACATGCTCGGGCTGCAGGGCTTCGAGTACGAATCCGCCAACGAGGTGCTGGTGGCCGCGCGCGGCGCAGCCGACGCGCAGCAACCGCTGGTGCAGGGCAGCCTGCTGTCCAACCGCACCGCCAAGGCTGCCTGGCTCGGCGACACCGAGGCGCGCCCCGTCACGGCGTCGATCTACCAGCTCGATAGCGTGGTGCGCCGCGCGCCGTCGCTGCAGCTGACGGCCGACGCCCAGGTCGCAGGGCGGGTTCGCGACAGCGACCCGGCCATGAACGCGACGACGGGAGTGCCGGCATGATCGACACCCTCTACGGTTTCGGCAACGGCCTCATCGCTGCGCCGTGGTGGACGGGCGCCGGCTGGCCGGTGCTCTGGACGCTGATCAAGATCGTCGCCGTGGTGCTGCCCCTGATGGGCGCGGTGGCCTACCTGACGCTGTGGGAACGCAAGGCGATCGGCTTCACGCAGATCCGTCCGGGCCCCAACCGCGTCGGCCCCTTCGGCCTGCTGACGCCGATCGCGGACGCGGTGAAGCTGCTGACGAAGGAGATCATCCTTCCGACGATGGCCAACAAGGGCCTGTTCCTGCTCGGCCCGATCATGACGATCATGCCGGCGCTCGTCGCCTGGGTCGTCATCCCGTTCGGCCCGGAGACGGCGCTGGCCAACATCAACGCCGGCCTGCTGTTCCTGATGGCGATCACGTCGCTCGAGGTCTATGGCGTGATCATCGCCGGCTGGGCCTCCAACTCGAAGTACGCCTTCCTCGGCGCGATGCGGGCTTCCGCGCAGATGGTCAGCTACGAGATCGCCATGGGCTTCTGCCTGGTAGTGGTCCTCATGGTGTCCGCCTCGCTGAACATGACCGACATCGTGCTGCAGCAGGACCGCGGCTACTTCGCCGAGCGCGGCATCAACTTCCTCTCCTGGAACTGGCTGCCGCTGCTGCCGATCTTCTTCGTCTACTTCATCTCGGGCCTGGCGGAAACCAACCGCCACCCGTTCGACGTGGTGGAAGGCGAATCCGAGATCGTGGCCGGCCACATGATCGAGTACTCGGGCATGTCGTTCGCCATGTTCTTCCTGGCGGAATACGCCAACATGTGGCTCGTCTCGATCCTGGCCGTCATCCTGTTCCTGGGTGGCTGGCTGCCGCCGATCGACGCGCCGCTGCTCACGTGGATCCCAGGCTGGATCTGGCTGGGCATCAAGACCTTCATCATGGTCACGATGTTCCTGTGGATCCGCTCGACGTTCCCGCGCTACCGCTACGACCAGATCATGCGCCTGGGCTGGAAGATCTTCATCCCGGTCACCCTGGTCTGGCTGATCGTCATCGGGATCTGGATGCAGACCCCGTACAACATCTTCAAATAAATATGTGCCCCCAA
>JAQZBU010000190.1 GCA_029237735.1 Ramlibacter sp.
GACGGGCTGCATCCCTCGCTGCACAACATACGCACGCGTCGAGTCCCTGCCCTGCACCACCGGCAGGTACTCGTGCCGGATGTCCTCCAGGGATGAAGGCTCCTCCCACCACTGTGCGACGTGCGGACGCTGGACCCACGCGTGCAGCATCGCGAGGTCTTCCTCGGCCAGAGGCCGGAATTCAAGTCGGTGCACTATGCAGCCCTCCAAACGCTCGCCAGCCAGGGCTGCTGCTCGCGCGGCAAACCGGGCGGCCGGTAATAGTGCTCCAGTTCGATGAAGCCTGCTTCCTGCAGGAAGGCGCGCCACGCTGCGAGGTCGTGGAACACGCCATAGCGGCCGCCATTCCAGCCCTCCTGGTTGTCGCCCCGCGGGTTGGAGGTGAACAGCACGCCGGCGGGCTGCAGCGCCGCATGCAGCTCGCGCAGCACGCGTGGCAGATCCCGGCGCGGCACGTGGAACAGTGACGCATTGGCGAACATGCCGTGGAAGCGGTGGGCAGGCAGCTGCAGGGCCAGGAAGTCCTGCTGCCAGACTTCGCATCCGCTGTGCGCCCGCGCCATCGCGACGAAAGCCTCCGAACCGTCGAGGCCGACGGGCTCGTGCCCGAGCGCCTTGAAGGTCGCGAGATCCCGCCCCGGCCCGCAGCCGAGATCCAGGATGCGCCACGGCGGCCGGCCCGGCATATGCCGCAGCAGCGCGTCTATGTTCTGGGAGACGTCGTGCCCGCGGGTGCCTTCCCAGAAGTCGGCCGCGCGCGCTTCGTAGTGCGCCAGCGTGCCGGCACTGATGGGGTCGGGCTGCACGGTCGCTTCGCTCAGTGGTCCGTGGCTGCGAGCCGCGCGCCCAGCCCGGCAAAGACGGCGGAGAAGGTGTAGCGCAGCCACTTCTGCACGCGCGGCGATTCGACGACCAGCTTGCGGAAGGCGTGCGCTATGAAGTCGTAGGCGACGAAGACGACGAAGGTCATCGCCATGAACACCGCGCTGAGTTGCAGCAGCTGCAGCAGCGGCTGCGCCGCCGCCGGATCCACGAACTGCGGCAGGAAGGCCAGGAAGAAGATCGTGAGCTTCGGGTTGAGGATGTTCAGCAGGAAGGCCTTGACCACCAGCCCGGCGGCCGTGCTCCGGGACACCTGGCCATCCACCGCGAAGGTGGACTGGTCGCGCCACGTGGCATATGCCACGTAGAACAGGTACAGCACGCCCGCGATCTTGAGCACCTGGAACGCCAGGGCACTGGTATGCATGATGGCGGCCAGCCCGGCGACCGTCGCTGCCAGGTGCGGAAGGATTCCGGCGGTGCACCCGAGCGCTGCGTAGACGCTGGCGCGCCGGCCCTGCACGAGGCCGGTGGAGACGGTGTAGATCACGCCCGTGCCTGGAATGAGCACGACGATGAACGAAGTGATGAGGAATTCGAGAGTGATCAAGGAGGGCTCCCCGGCTGTGGAGGCCGGATGGTGCCGCGTCCCGCGCGCCCACGCAAGAGGCCGGCGGATTTACAGTGGACGGTCTCCTTTGAGTTCCCCATGCACCTCATCCAGTTGCTGCTTCCTCTCTATGACAACGCCGGCCAGGCGTTCCCTCGTTCCCTATATGACGGCGTGCGCAAGGAACTGGTGGCGCGCTTCGGCGGGTTGACCACCTACAGTCGCGCGCCGGCCAAGGGCTTGTGGAAGGAGGACGGCGAGTCCGTGCAGAAGGACGACATCGTGGTCTACGAAGTCATGGCAGAAGCGGTGGACCGGCCCTGGTGGGCGGCATACCGGGAGCGGCTTGAGGCGACCTTCCAGCAGGAGGAACTGGTGGTCAGGGCGCAGCCGATCGAGCTGCTGTGACGCAGCCGCGGGCTACTGCATCGAATGCAATCCGACCATGTTGCCCTCGGTGTCCGTCACCAGGGCAATGAAGCCGTAAGGTCCGATCGAGAACTTGTCCTTGAAGACCTTGCCGCCGCTCGCGGCAGCGCGCTTCGCTTCCACGGCGCAATCCGTGCAGGTGAAATACACGATGGTGCTGTTGCCGCCCGAAGGAAATCCAGGCATGTGGACGAGCGCGCCCGCTGCGCCTGGACTTCCGTCCTGCATGGGGAACGCCCACATTTCGACATCAGGACTGGGCAGCCGCTCCAGGCGCGTGCCCAGCACGGCCGCGTAGAAGGCTTTTGCGCGCGCGCTGTCCTGCACGTAGATCTCGAACCAGCCGACCGGGTTGTTGGACATGGATGTCTCCTCATGCATCAGAAATCTCCAGGGCAGGCGTGCCCTGGTGGTAGTAAAGCTGCCACTCCCCCCTCGCCTGCAACCACACTGAAGACCGGTACGTGTGGTTCTCCAAGCTGCCATCCGGCCGACGGTGCGCCGACCGGTACGTCAGCAGCGCCGCCCCCGGTGCGAGCTCGCGAACTTCGAAGTCGCTGGGGACGACGGGCGGCGGCGATGCCTGTTCCGCCAGGAAGCGCAGCACGGTCACGCGATCGTAGGGGCGTCCTGAGCGGCCGACCTCGTGGAAGTCGGCGTGCAACAACTGCTCCAGCCGGGCGGCGTCGCAGCGCAGGCCCGGATGGTGGAGTTCCACTTCCAGGGACTGCAGCGTGGCAAGAAGGGCTTGCGTCACGTCGATCGCCCCTCCCTGTCCTTCTGGTTCTGCTTCTCGATCCGCTCCCGCGCCTCCAGCCACTCCCCGTCGCTCCAGTCCCGCAGCTCGTAGAAGTTGCCTCCGGTGGCCAGCGCATTGCCGCCGTCCATCATGATGCTCTGCCCGGTGAGCCAGTCGCACTGGCCCGGCGCCATCAGGAAGGCGGCCAGGTTCTGCAGCTCCGCCATCTTGCCCGGGCGCGCCATCGGGTTGCGCTCCCGGCTGCGGGCGCCGGGTTCCTCGCCGGGATTCAGGCGCTTGCTCATGCCCTCGGTCGGGATCTCGCCCGGGCCGACGGCATTCAGGCGGACCCCGTGCTTCGCCCACTCGACGGCGAGTGACTTCGTCATCACGTCGATGCCGGCCTTGCTCATGGCCGAAGGCACCACGTAGGGGCTGCCGTTGTCCACCCAGGTCGTGATGATGCTCATCACGCTGCGGTACGGCTGCGCCTGCGTCCACTTGCCGGCCTTGGCGTCGGCCACCCAACGCTTGCCCACCGCCTGCGTCACGTAGAAGGTGCCGTGGAACACGATGTTGGCGATGGCGTCGAAGGCGCGCGGGGACAGGCTTTCGGTGGGCGCGATGAAGTTGCCGGCCGCGTTGTTGACCAGGCCGGTCAAGCCACCGCTGGCCCAGAGCGCTTCGATCATCTCCTCCACCGCTTGCGCCACGCGGATGTCGACGCCGAAGGTGTCGATGCGGCGGCCCGGAAACTGCTCGCGCCAGGCCGCCGCGGTTTCGTCACAGACCGATTTGCGGCGGCCGCAGATGGCGACGTCGGCGCCGAGTTCGAGGAAGCGTTCGGCCATGGAGCGCCCGAGGCCGGTGCCGCCGCCGGTGACGAGGATGCGCTGGTGGGCGAAGAGATTCGGTGCGTACATGGGGACCTCCCCGGGCAGTGTAAGAGGGGCAAGAAAAAGCGGCCACTGGCCGCTTCCCCGGGAGTCCTGGATCCCCGCCTCCGCGGGGATGACGGCGACTAGTGGTGAGCCGGTGGCGTCACTTCCCAGTGCTGCATCACGCGCTCGTGGCTGTCCACGCTCTCCAGCCGCACGCGGAAGCCCCACAGGCGGGCGACGTGCTTCACCACCTCTTCGGCGCTGTTGTCCAGCGGCCGGTCGCTGTGGCGGATGTGGCGCAGTGTCAAGGACCGGTCGCCGCGCGCATTGACGTTCCACACCTGGATGTTGGGCTCGCGCCAGCCCAGGTCGTGCTGCCGCGACAGGGACTCGCGCAGGCGCCGGTAGCCGTTGTCGTCGTGGATGGCGGCAACTTCCAGCTCGGACTGCGCCGCATCGTCGAGCACCGCGAACATGCGCATGTCGCGCATCAGCTTGGGCGACAGGTACTGGCCGATGAAGCTCTCGTCCTTGAAGTGCCGCATCGCGTAGTCCAGCGTCTTGATCCAGTCGCTGCCGGCAATGTCGGGGAACCACCGGCGGTCTTCCTCCGTCGGGTTCTCGCAGATGCGCCGGATGTCCGTGAACATCGCGAAGCCCAGCGCATACGGATTGATGCCGCTGTACGCGGGGTGCGTGATCGGCGGCTGGAACACCACGTTCGTGTGCGAGGAGAGGATCTCCATCATGTAGCCGTCCGAGAGCATGCCCTCGTCGTACATGGTGTTCAGCAGCGTGTAGTGCCAGAACGTGGCCCAGCCCTCGTTCATCACCTGGGTCTGCCGCTGCGGGTAGAAGTACTGCGCCACCTTGCGCACGATGCGCACGATCTCGCGCTGCCACGGCTCCAGCAACGGCGCGTTCTTCTCGATGAAGTACAGGATGTTCTCCTGCGGTTCCTCGGGGAAGCGCTTGGCCTCTTTCTTGGCCTGCTTGCCTGCCTTCGTCGGCAGCGTGCGCCAGAGGTCGTTGACCTGCTGTTGCAGGTAGGCCTCGCGGTCCTTGCGGCGGTTCTCTTCCTCCACCATGCTGATCTTCTGCGGCCGGCGATAGCGGTCGACGCCGTAGTTCATCAGCGCATGGCACGCGTCCAGGGTCTGCTCCACCGCGTCGATGCCGTGGCGCTCCTCGCATTCACTGATGTAGCTCTTGGCGTACACCAGGTAGTCGATGATGGAGCTGGCGTCCGTCCACATGCGGAACAGGTAGTTGCCCTTGAAGAACGAGTTGTGCCCGAAGCAGGCATGCGCCATCACCAGCGCCTGCATCGGCATCGTGTTCTCCTCCATGAGATACGCGATGCAGGGGTCGGAATTGATGACGATCTCGTAGGCCAGCCCCATGTGGCCGCGCCGGTAGCTCTTCTCGCTCTGGATGAAGTGCTTGCCGTAGGACCAGTGCCGGTAGTTCACAGGCATGCCGACGGAGGCATACGCATCGAGCATCTGTTCGGCGGTGATCACCTCCAGCTGCGTCGGGTACGTGTCCAGCCCGAAGCGCTCCGCGGTCTTGCGGATCTCGTTGAAGTACAGGTCGATCAGCTCGAAGTTCCAGTCCGACGGATTGGGCAGGCGCGGCCGCTTGCCGCTGGCGGCCGCGTCGGAGGGGGTGAGGAGTTCGGTGTCCATCATGCGGCCGCCGGTGTTTTCTTGAACAGGTCCCGGAAGACCGGGAAGATCTGCGAGGGGGTGACGATCTTCTGCATGGCGAAGTGCTGGTTGGCGTCACGCACCCGCGTGTACTCCTCCCACAGGTTCTGGTCCTCGTCCGCCACCTGCACGTACGCGTAGTAGCGCACCAGCGGCAGGATCTTGTTGTCCAGCAGTTCCCGGCACTTGGACGAGTCCTGCTGCCAGTTGTCGCCGTCCGACGCCTGCGCACCGTAGATGTTCCACTCGCTGCCCATGTAGCGCGCGCGGATGATGTCGTTCATCATCGTCAGT
>JAQZBU010000055.1 GCA_029237735.1 Ramlibacter sp.
GCCGTGCATGTTGACGCTGGCCAGCAGCTCCATCACGTCCGCGCTCTTGACCAGCGGGATCCAGTTGAACTGCACGTTGGTGCGTGTCGTGAAGTGGCCGTAGCCGTACTTCAGGTTCGTCGCGACCGGCGTGCCGCCGCGCACGGGCACCTCGCCCAGCGCCCATTGCTTTTCCTGGGCCTCGCGCAGCAGCTGCGCATCGGGCTGGTCATACTCGCGCGCGATCTTCGCCAGCACGCGCAGCTGCGCGCTGGAGATTTCGCCGTAGGGCACGGCGATACGCAGCATCGGCGCGTAGCGCTGGATGTACCAGCCGTTTTGCAGGCGCAGCGGCCGGAACTCGTCGTCGGAGAGCGTGCCCGCCAGGTTGCGTTCGAGCTGGTCGCGGTACTGCGCGGCCCGGTTGCGAACGAACTGCTTGTCGAAGTCGGTGTATTGATACATGTCTTTTTGTCTCTCTACAGGGAGATAAGGCGCGCGCCGGCATAGGCCAGCAGCAGCGAAAGCAGGGAGCGGATCAAGCGGTCCGGCGCAATGCGCACGAGGCGCGAACCCAGCCAGATGCCGGGGATCGAGCCGGCCAGCAGGGTGCCCAGCAGGCTCCAGTCGACCGAGCCAATGGATGCGTGGCCCAGGCCGGCCACCAGCGTCAGGGGCACCGCGTAGGCGATGTCGGCGGCGATGATGCGCGGCAGGGGCAGCGCGGGGTACAGCAGCATGAGGACGGTGACGCCGATCGCCCCAGCGCCCACGGACGTCAGGGAAACGAGCGCGCCGATGGCGGCGCCGAAAGCCACCGGCTGCGCCCAGTGGCGAGGCTTGATGGCCGCGGCCAGCTCGGTCGCGTGCAAATGGCGCGGCGTGCTTTTGCCCCTGATCGCCTTGTACAGCGTGGCGGCGGCAGTCAGCAGGAGCGCGCCACCCAGCGTGGTGGTCATCACGGCCTGCACGGCCGAGTTCGCCGGGCCGACGCGGTGGAGGATGAAAATGGTGACCAGCGCGGCGGGAATGCTGCCCGCCGAGAGCAGGGCCACCACCGGCCAGTCGATGGCGCGCGAGCGGGCCAGCCCCACCGAGCCGCTGAACTTCGTGGCGGCCGCGAAAAGCAGGTCGGTGCCGATGGCCAGGTAGGGCTTGATGCCGAAGCCGAAGATCAGCAGTGGCGTCATCAGGGAGCCGCCGCCCACGCCGGTCAAGCCCACGACGAGGCCGACGAGGAAACCGGCAAGGACAAAGGCGAGGTCGTGCATGGGCGCGACTCTAAGAGCGCGCCTTATGGGAACAAACTATTTTTTAGTTCGTCGCTTATGCAGATAAGCTTATGCGCCAGTATCGGCGGGCTTCCGCACGGTGTTTTCGGGTCGTTGCGGATAAGGCGTTTTTGCAGCTCGGCAGTGCCCCGTTAGCGCTTCAGCCGCGCCACGTCCAAGGCCCGCGCCAGCCGCTGCTCGACAGGCAACGGCTCACCATGCAACCGCGCGGCGAGCAGCTCGGCGCACAAGGCCGCGAACGTAAGGCCGCGCGAGCCCATGGCGGTGCTGACCCACAAGCCGGGTTCAATCTCGCCGAGCAAGGGCCGGCGGTCGGCCGAAGCGCAGCGCACGCCTGTCCACACTTGTATGGAGCTAGAGCTCTTGGCGAACGCTGGGGAGAGCTGCCGCGCGACGGCTGGCAGCAGCGCCTGGATGCGCGCCTGGTTCGCACGGTGATCGGCCTCGCGCGGCGATCGATCGATCTCGTCTCGATCGAATGTCGAGCCGCAGAACCATGCTGGGCCCAGGCTGGTGGGGACATGCGGGATGAAGTGGCCATTGCCGTTGACAGGGAAGGGCGGCAGTGCCTCTCCCGCTTCCGGGGCCCAGGACACCTGGCCCCGCACAGGCTGCAGCGGAAGTGCGGCGTCGAGCAACGCGGCACTGGCGTGCGCGGCGGCGATGACGACCAGCTCCCCGCGCGCAAGCACGCGCCCCTGGGCATCGATCACTTCCCAGCCATCTTCCATGCGTCCCACACGTCCCATGGGTCCCACGCGTTTCACGTGATGGGCCTTTGCGTTGCCGCGCCAGGTCACGCCGGGCTGCGCCAGCCACGCCCTGACGAGGGCCGTGGGCTTGATCCACCCGCCTTGCTCGTGCCACAGCGCAACGATGGACTGATCGAGCAGCGCCGCCTCGAGCTCACTCGAGGTCGCTTGCCGGGTCCAGGGGCTCATCGCTTGCGATACTTCCAATGGCGCCACTGCCTCACCGATACGATGTTCGAGCACGCCGGCGGCCTGCCACTCCTCGCCTTCGGGCAGCAGTGCGCGTGCTTGCTGGAAAGTGGCGCGCACGCCGCAGCGCGAGAGCCGGGAGAGGAGGTTGTCGTCGGGAGAAAAGTGCGGCGCGATCAGGCCCACCGGCAAGCCCGAGGCACCTGCGGCCGGCTTGGCGTCCGCGTCCAGCACGGTCACCTGCCAGCCACGCCGCGCAAGGCTGGCGGCCACCGAGGCGCCGGCGAGGCCGCCACCGACGACGACGCAATGTCCGGATTGGATCGCGTTCAATGGCCGCAGGCCCTTGGGCTCCCACGCCGGTGCGTAGATGCCTTTCAGGCACTGCCGCTTGGGTGGCAGCCCTTCGACTTTCTGGGCGACGAAGCCGCATTGGGCGAGTTCGCGCCGGATGTCTCCGGCCACGGTCCACGTGGCGATCGTAGTGCCGCGGCGGCTATGGCGCGCGGCAGACTTGAGCGTGGCGAGCTCCCACATCGCCGCGTTGCGCTGCGGGTCGAACCCATCCAGGAAGATCGAATCGGCCTGGAACGGCTCTTGCCGCAGGCCTTCACGCACGTCGCCGACGAAGAGCGTCAACAACACGCGGCCCTCCTCGAACGACAGGCGATGCACACCTGGCAACAGGCCGAACCACTGCGCGGCCAGTTCCTCGGCGAGCGGGGCGAGCTGTGGGTAGGGCGTGGCGCTGCGAACCAGGTCCGCGGCAGCGACGGGCCACGCTTCCACGCTGGCGAAGTGCAGCATGCGCGGGCGCTGCGGATCATCCTTCCAGGCGCGCCAGGTGGCGAGAAAGTTCAGCCCCAGGCCGAAGCCCGTCTCCAGGATGCGCCATTGCGGCCGCCCGGCCCAGGCCTGCGGCAGGCCGCAACCGCGCAGGAACACATGCCGGGCCTGTTCGAGCCCGCCCGTGCTGGAGCGATAGATGTCGTCGAAACGAGGGCTGCGCGGCGTGCCGTCTGGCAGCCACTCAACCGCCTCGGCCATTACGTGCCGGGGGGTGGGACGTAGCCCTGCGCCACGTCAGCGCCAGTGCCGAAGAAATGATTCTCCATTTGCCGTGCGAGGTACTGGCGCGCGCGCTGGTCGGCCAGGTTAAGGCGGTTCTCGTTGACCAGCATCGTCTGGTGCTTGAGCCAATCGGCCCAGGCCTGCTTGCTCACGCTCTCGTAGATGCGTTTGCCGAGTTCGCCGGGGTAGGGCGGAAAGTCGAGCCCTTCGGCCTCTTTGCCGAGCTTGATGCATTTGACGGTACGAGCCATGTGGCGCCTCTTCGGATTGAAATCGCAATAAGCTTGTTTGAATAAACAAGTGAAAACTCGGTCGTTCCAGTTTCAGCTTCGGGCTTCCAGAATCGCCGCTCGATTCAGCAACCCAGGAAAGAAACTGTCATGACCCTTCGCCGCGACTTTATCAAGATTCCCTTGGCCGCCGCCGTTTTCGGGGGCTTGTCCTTAGGGGCATTGCCGTCGTTCAGCCAGCAACCCTTGACGCTGCTCAACGTTTCGTACGACCCGACGCGCGAACTCTACGTGGAATTGAACCAGGCTTTTGCCAAGCACTGGAAGGCGAAAACCGGGCAGGATGTGGCCATCAAGCAATCGCACGGCGGCTCGGGCAAGCAGGCCCGTTCGGTGATCGACGGGCTCGATGCGGACGTTGTGACGCTAGCCTTGGCGGGCGACATCGATGCCCTGCACAACAACGGCAACTGGATTCCGAAAAACTGGCAAAAGCGCCTGCCGCACAACTCGTCTCCCTACAACTCGACCATCGTGCTGGTCGTGCGCCAGGGCAACCCCAAGGGCATCAAGGACTGGGACGACCTCGCCCGGCCGGGGGTGAGCGTGATCACGCCCAACCCTAAAACGTCTGGAGGCGCGCGTTGGAATTACCTCGCAGCGTGGGAGTTTGCCAAGCGCAAATACGGCGGGGACGCCAAGGCCAGGGAGTTCATCTCGAAGCTCTATGCCAACGTGCCGGTGCTCGACACGGGGGCGCGTGGCTCATCGATCAGCTTCGCGCAGCGCGGCCAGGGCGACGTGTTCATCTCCTGGGAGAACGAGGCTTACCTGCTGGAAAAAGAGTTCGGCGCGAAGGTGGACGTGGTGTACCCGTCGCTGTCGATTCTGGCGGAGCCTCCCGTGGCCGTGGTCGACCGGAACGTGGATCGCAAGGGCACGCGCGCCGCGGCCGAGGAGTACCTGAAGTACCTCTACACGGAAGAGGGCCAGGACATCGCGGGCAAGAACTTCTACAGACCCGCGGTCTCGCAAAAAGCCCAGGCAAAGTATGCGAAGCAGTTCCCGAAACTGAACCTGTTCACCATCGAGCAGGCGTTCGGCGGCTGGGCCAAGGCCGACAAGGAACACTTCGCGGACGGCGCGAGCTTCGACCAGCTCTACTCGCGCCGATAGCCGGCATCAGGCGGCCAATGCAGCCTCGGGCTGGTTGGCGGCCGGAGCCGTCAAGGCCTTGATGGTCACGTCGGCGGCGCTCAGGGCTTCGGCCTTGGCCGCGTCGCCCATCGCCACGCCCTCGGCACGCACGATCTGCACATCCGTCACGCCCAGGAAGCCGAAGACCGTCTTCAGGTAGCTTTCCTGGTGGTCCAGGCCCGCCAGCGCGGGATTGGTGGAGTACACGCCACCGCGCGAGGAAGCCACGATCACCGTCTTGCCGCCGGCCAGGCCCTTGGGGCCCTTGTCGGTGTACGTGAAGGTGCGGCCGGCCTGAGCGATGCGGTCGATCCAGGCCTTCAGCTGCGTGGGCACGGAGAAGTTGTACATCGGCGCGCCCACGACCACCACATCGGCAGCCAGGAACTGGCTGACCAGCTTCTCGGAAATCTCGTTCTCGCGGCGCTGCACGTCGGTCAGGCCTTCTGCCTTGGGGCCGACGCGAAAGCCGAGCGAGTCCACCGAAAGGTGGCTGGGGGTATCCACCGCCAAGTCGAGGTACTCGACCACGGTGCCGGGGTGGGTGGCGCGCCATTGGTCGACCAGGCGCTCCGTCAGTTGGCGGGAAACCGAGTTGCCGCCGAGCGGGCTGGAATCGATGTGAAGCAGTCTCATGGAATCTTTCTCCTGTTGGGAGGCCAGGGGTTTGGCCTTGGGATAGATTGTGGAGAATGATCGAATCATTGATAAGTCGGCAAATTTGCGTTAGATTGTTCTGCAGATAGGACGATGGCATGCAAGATCTCAACGACATGGTTTATTTCGCCGAAGTGGTCGACCGCGGCGGGTTCGCGGCCGCAGGGCGGGCGTTGGGCGTTCCGAAGTCCAAGCTGTCGCGCCGCGTTGCTGAGCTGGAGGCGCGCTTGGGCGTGCGCTTGCTCCAGAGAACGACGCGCAAGCTCTCCCTCACCGAAGCCGGAGAGATATTCCTGCGGCACAGCGTGGCCATGCGGGAGGAGGCCGAAGCCGCGTCCGAAGCCGTCGCCCAGGTTCAATCCGAGCCCCGGGGGACGGTAAGGGTTGTGTGCCCGGTGACGGTCGCACAGATCACGGTTGGCCCGTTGATCCCGCTCTTCCTCGAAAAGCACCCGCAGGTGCGCATCGAGATGGAGGTCAGCAACCGTGTGGTCGACCTGGTGCAGGACGGAGTCGACGTCGCCTTGCGCGTGCGCTCCACGCTGGACGCGAGCGGCAGCCTTGTCGTGAAGAACCTGGGCATGACGCAGGGGCTGCTGGTCGCGAGCCCGGCGTTGCTGCAGCGGCATGGCCAGCCTGACACGGTGGAAGGGCTGGATCGCCTGCCCACGCTCGCGATGTCGGCAACCGATGGCAAGACGGCCTGGCATCTGGTCGGGCCGGATAAGCGCGAACACGAATTCCAGCATCGGCCCGTCTACACCGCCGATGACCTGCTGACGCTCAAGTACGCCGTCTTGAAGGGCGTTGGCATGTGCATCCTGCCGGACTACATGTGCAGGCGGGAGCTGAGGCTGGGTGAGCTGGAGCAGGTGCTGCCGGGGTGGGCGCCGCGGCCGGGCGTCGTTCACGCTGTATTTCCCTCGAGACGCGGGTTGCTGCCCGCAGTGCGGCGGTTTCTGGATTTCCTCGGCGAGCACGTCACGGGCGAGGGCTTGAGCTGCCCGGAGTGATGCGATGAAAGAATTCGCGGCGCCGCAAGACCAACGCACATGAAACGATTCCTGCTCCTCGCCTTGACGCACCTGGCCACGCTGGTGGCGGGTTTCGCCCTGGGCATCTATCTCCTGCCGATCCTCTCCGCGCCGACCGCGCCGAGCACGGCGGAGGTGCGTGCGGCATCGGCCGGCGCGAGCTTCAGGGGCGAGTTCAAGCGGCAGCTCAAAGGCAGCGACGCATTGCACTGGGGCGAAGGTGACCTGGCCATTGGTCCTTCGACCATCGCGCTTGCGGGCCGCATCGCGCCTGGCCCGGCCTACAAGCTGTACCTGGTGCCCGAGTTCGTGGAAACAGCGGAAGGTTTCCTGAGGGTCAAGTCGCAGTCGCTCGACGTTGCGGATGTGAAGACCTTCGACAACTTCATCGTGCCGATCCCGCCGGGAACGGACCTGTCGCGCTATAGAGGCGTGGTGATCTGGTGCGAGTCGTTCTCGCAGTTCATCACGGCGGCGAAGTACCGTTGAACGTGCGTTGAGCTCGCGCTGCTACCAGCGCAGCACCCGCGGGCCGAGCGCGGCGCCGAGGGCGCCGCACATGGCGATACCGAGCGTGTACCAGATGGCGATGAACACCGTCGATGATTCGACACACGCCAGTGCATAGCCCGCAGCGCCCGCAGCGCCGGCCAGCAGCCCGGCTGCCAGCCCCGCCGCGCGCGGACGCGTCGGGGCCAGCCCGCGCACCGCCCATAGCGTCCCTGCCAGCGCCGGCAGCGACAGCCCGAACACTGCCCACGGACAGATGGCCCATGAATGGCCGAGCGCCTGGCGCAGCCGCTCGCCGGGTTCGGTGGCAAGCAGCGAGAACGTTCCCGCCAACGCCACGGCGATCACGACGCCCGCGACGGCCAGAGCGGCGCCGGCCGATCGGGCAGCCGGCCGAGCAAGCCGCCCTGTCAGCCAGGCGGCACCAGCGCCCAATGCCCCCGCGTACACCAGCTTGATCCACAATGCCGCGCCGGGCACCGCCAGATCTTTCACCGGCCCGAGGATCAGCAGCGCCAGCGCCACGCTCGCCAGGACCCCGAACGCCATCGCGGGGGCCAGGCGCCGCGCGACGACCGCGCTCGGTGCCGGGCCGGCGTGGGTCGACAGCGCGACGATCAACTCATCCGTTCTCATGGCTCGCTCCTCACCAGCTCGGCCAGTCGCTTGAGCCCCCGATGTACCTGCACCTTCAGCGCCGAGACCGAGACGCCACCGCGCTGCGCCGCCTCCGCCACCGACAGACCCTCGATCCTGGTCAGCACGATCGCCAGGCGCTGCGCGGCAGGCAAGGTGGCCAGCAGCAGCGCAAGATCGCGCCGCGCCGGTTGCTCATCCGGCGCGGCTGCGGGATGCTGGTCTTCGGCAAGCTCATCGAGCGGCTCGTTCAGCGCCTCCCGGCGGCCGCGCCGGCGCAACAGGTCCACCAGCTTGTGCCGCGCAATGGCATGCACCCAGGCGCTGACCGGCACCGCGGGGTCGTAGGTCCCGCGGTACTGGTGAAGTGCGAGAAGCGTTTCCTGCACGAGGTCCTCCACGTCGTCCGGCAGCGCGAACAGTCGCCGCGAGAAATAGCTTCGCAGGCGGGCTGCGATGCGCGACAGGGCCTCGCGGTACGCAGCCTCGTCGCCAGCTTGCGCGCGCATCCATAGCGGCTTCAAGCCGGAGTCGAAGTCATCGTGCTGCACTGCATCAGTCATATCGTCGGATCGCGCCAATTGGTTACAGCTCGCCAGGCAAGTATGTCACGCCATGCAGAAAAACAAATTTTTGGCGAAGGCTGTAACCGCGGCGCCATTCCCGGCGAACTAGTCCCCGCAAGCGCTGCGGCGCTGCAGGGCTTCAAGGCTCTTTCCATCCAACCCATGTTTCATTTCGACTCTGGAGACCATCATGCTCAAAGCTCAAACCACCCAATTCACGGCTGCCGCCCTTGCCATGGTCATCGGCGCCGCGCTGACGATGGCGCACACCTCCGTCGCCGCGCAGGACGACAAGGCGATGGTCAAGATGAACGAAAAATGCTTCGGCATCGCCATGAAGGGCAAGAACAACTGCGCTGCCGGGCCGGGCACCTCGTGCGCCGGCACGTCCAAGGTCGACTACCAGGGCAACGCATGGTCCCTGGTGCCCAAGGGCACCTGCGAGCAGACCGCGTCGCCGACATCGCCCACCGGCAAGGGCCAGCTCAAGGCATTCAAAGAAAAGACGGCCTGACCCGTTGGTATGTGAGAGGCCTGCGGACATGAAAACCGATGCTGCCGTACACGACGACCGGCTGCCTGCGCGTGCCGGCATCGGCCTCAAGGCCCGGCATGTGCCGGAGATTCTCGACACCGGCATCGACGTCGGCTTCTTCGAGGTCCATGCCGAGAACTACATGGTCGCAGGTGGTCCGTTCCTCGCCCATCTGGGCCGCATTCGTGAGCGCTACCCGCTGTCGATCCACGGTGTCGGATTGTCGATCGGTGCCGAGGGCCGGCTGAACGCGGCCCATCTCGATCGCCTGTCGGCGCTGTTGTCGAGGTTCGAGCCGCAGTCATTCTCCGAGCACCTTGCGTGGTCGAGTCACGGCGGCAACTTCTACAACGACCTGCTCCCCATGCCCTATGACCGCATCACGCTACAGCGCGTGTGCGACCACATCGACCAGGTGCAGCAACGGCTCAAGCGGCGCCTGCTGCTGGAGAACCCGTCCACCTATGTCGAGTACGAATGCTCGACGATGGACGAGGCCCAGTTTCTCTCGGAGGTGGTGCGGCGTTGCGGCTGCGGCCTGCTGCTGGACGTGAACAACGCCTATGTGAGCGCGGTCAACCACGGGCGCGACGCGCAGGCTTTCATATCGGCGCTGCCCTTGTCCGCCGTGGGGCAGATCCACTTGGCCGGCTTCGACGAAGACCGCGACTCGGCGGGCTCGCGCCTGCTCATCGACACCCACGCGGCCGCCATCGATGCAGCGGTGTGGGCGCTTTATGACGCGACGCTGCGCATGGCCGGACCCTTGCCCACGCTGATCGAGCGCGACAACAACATTCCCGCACTCGAGGTGCTGTGCGCCGAGGCACAACGCGCCGAGCGCGCCCTGGCAGAGTGCAGCACGCGGCAATTCCAATGAACGCGGCCACACTCTCTGTGTCCCAGCTTGATTTCGCGCGGGCGCTGCTCGACGCGCGGCAGCCGTGTCCCGCCGGCTTGCGCAGCTGGAACGGCTCTGATCCGGCAGCCCGCTTCGCCGTCCACCGAAACAACGTCGTGAGCTCGCTGGTCGATGCAATCGTCGATACCTTCCCGGTCACGCGGGAGCTCGTCGGCGAGGCATTCTTCGCCGCGATGGCGCGACTGTTCGTGTCGCACGCCCCACCGCGTTCGCCGGTATTGACGCTGTATGGCGATGAATTCCCCGCCTTCATCGAGGGTTTCGATCCGGCCCGGCGCCTGCCGTATCTCGCCGATGTCGCGCGGCTCGAAGTCCTTCGGGTGCGCAGCTTTCATGCGGCCGACGCCCCCGTGCTTTCGCCGGACGAGATCGCCCGCCACTTGCTCGACCCGCAGGCACTGCCGGATGCGCGCGTCGAGTTCCACCCGTCTGCCGCCGTACTGTCTTCCCGCTTCGCCGTCGTGGCGCTGTGGGCCGCGCACCAGGGCCTGGGCGAGATTGCCGACGTGGATACGGCGCGGCCGCAGAGCGCACTCGTGTTGCGCCAGCAGGACGACGTCGCCATCATCCCCATCGAGCGAGGCAGCGCGACGTTCTTCAACTGCCTGCTCGCTGGCGTGCCGCTGGGTAAAGCCAGCGTCGCGGCCGCGGAGTCCGACAAACGGTTCGAGCTAGCGGCGAGCGTCGGCGTGCTCATTCGCCATGGCGCGTTGAGTGCCTGGCATTCGTCCCGGAGCCGCTCCTCATGAACACCCCCGTACGATGGATCCAGAACGCCAACTCGCTGCTCGCGCGGATTCCGCATTCCCTGATCGCCCTGGTCGCGCGCTTCTCGATAGCGGCGGTGTTCTGGAAGTCAGGCCAGACAAAGATCGAGGGTCTGGCGATCGACATCGTCGATGGCAAGTTCAGCCTCGCATGGCCCCGTCTTGCCGATTCCGCGGTGGACCTGTTCCGCGACGAGTACAAGGTGCCCCTGCTGCCTCCCGAACTCGCCGCGACGCTCGCGGCCACGGCGGAGCACGTGCTGCCGGTGCTGCTACTGATCGGCCTGGCCACGCGCTTCTCCGCGCTCGGTCTGCTGGTCATGACGGCGGTGATTCAGGTCTTCGTCTACCCCGACGCGTATCCCACCCATGGTGTGTGGGCGGCCGTGCTTCTCTACCTGGTCGCCGGCGGACCGGGTGCCGTGTCGGTCGACGCCTGGCTGGCCCGTCGCCATGAGATCGCTCCGCGGCGATGATGGGGCGTACGAGGCTTTGTCAGTTTGTCGGTTTGTCGGTTTGTCAGAGTGTGCCTGCGTCACTCCTGCTTGCCATCAGCATCTTTCGATAAGGCGCCGCCTTGTGCAATGCGCGGAGGTTCCGCCGCACTTGAGTGCAAGTACCTGAGCATTTTCGCCAACTTGGCCTGTTGAACTGCGTCATGGTTAAGTTTGGTAATTGCGTCGAATTTGGCAGCGTCGACATGCAGGCCATTTCCGTTATTCCACTTGGCGGCTCCATCTTGCGGCATCGCGTTGCTTCTGCAATAGAGCACCTCGGTTTCAGTCAAGACCACCGCCGTTGCAGGCTCTGTATAGTCACGGGAAAACGGCATGATCGGCAGCCTCACTGCCTTGACCTGGGGGTAGTCGATCAATGCCTCCAGGGTTTCACGGTAGTGCAATGGGTCTTCAGTGCTATCACCCTCGTCACCCTCGTCACCCTCGTTGCCCTCATCCATATCGCTTTGCTGTTGCATGAGGACGTCACCGTTCGCGTCCACTTCGGGCGCCGCGCCTCCCACGATATAGATGGATACATCGGCAGGATCGCAATGATTTTGCAGACACAGTGCTATCAGTGCCCTGGCAATGCCGATTGTTCCGATGTGTGTCGATTCATGCGCCAGGTAAAGTACCGTGTCGCCTTGAGGGTTCTTACCCCGTGCGCAAATCGCAATGCAAGGACCCAGGCCATCCGTTGTCAGGGCTTGGGTATGTGGATCGCCTCGTTTGATTGTGACGACCATGCACATGTCTTGATCGACATTTGGATGTCTGAAGAAATATTCCCTGAGCGTTGCTTCGTCGCTTTCGCGTATGTCGGTGCTGCTGAAATACGGCGCAAATTCTTCTTGTGCCTGCAAAGCCTCATAGCCCGTTCGAACGACGGGTGCTGCCGCCGTGGCCTGCGCTGCGATGGCTGCGCTGAACCGGTGCGCGGTAGAAGGGGATATGAACATTCAGGTTCTCGTGGGTTAACAGGGCGGCAAGGTGTTTTGCGCCCATGGTGGTTGGTAACACCACGCGAACGATCGTTCCCCATGCAGCGTCCCGTCGGCCGTAGGGTGGGCACCCGTGCCCACCAAGTGATCAGACCCCGAGGTATTGATCCAGCAATTGCGGCTGCGCACGCAGTTCGGCGGACGTACCGGCGAAAGCGACCTCGCCCTTCACCAGGATCACGTTGCGATCGGTGATCTGCGTGACGTGCTTCCAGTTCTTGTCCACGATCACGCTGGAGATGCCGGACGCGCGGATCACGCCGCAGATGCGCCAGATCTCGCGCGCGATCAGCGGGGCGAGCCCTTCGGTCGCTTCGTCGAGGATCAACACGTCCGGGTTGGTCATCAGTGCGCGGCCGATCGTGAGCATCTGCTGCTCGCCGCCGGACAGCTGCTGGCCGCCGTGGCCTAGCCGTTCCTTCAGGCGCGGGAAGGTGTCCAGCACGCGCTCGTAGGTCCAGTCGCGCTGGCCGCGCGTGCCGGGCCGCGCCGCCATTCGCAGATTCTCGACCACGCTCAGGTTGCCGAAGATGCCGCGGCCTTCGGGCACGTAGGCAATGCCCTGTTGGGCGATCTCGTAGGGCGGCCGCCCCGTCATGTCGCGACCCTTGATCATGACCTGGCCACCCCGCGGCGTCACGAGACCCATCAGGCTCTTGAGCAGCGTGCTCTTGCCCATCCCGTTGCGGCCCATGAGGCCGATGGTCTCGCCGGGGCTCACGGCGAAATCGACGCCGCGCAGGATGTGGCTCGCGCCATAGTAGGTCTGCAGGCCCTTGGCCTCGATCAATAGGTCCATCGCGTTGCCCCTCACCCCAGCCCTCTCCCCGGAGGGGAGAGGGAGCGGGTCAGTGTTCCTCTCCAAGATAAGCTGATTGCACGTTCGCGTCGGCACGCACTTCGGCCGGCGTGCCGCTGGCGATGACCTGGCCATTGACCATGACTGTTAGCCGGTCCGCCAGCGCGAACACCGCGTCCATGTCGTGCTCGACCAGCATCATCGCGTGACCGGGCTTGAGGCGCAGCAGCAGTTGCACCATGCGCTCGGCTTCGGCCGTGCCCATGCCCGCCAGTGGCTCGTCGAGCAGCAGCACCTTCGGGTCGGTGGCAAGCGACATCGCAACTTCGAGCTGGCGTTGCTCGCCATGGCTCACGGTGCCCGCGATCGCCGCCCTGCGGTTTTGCAGGCCGGCCAGCTCGATGGCACGCTCGGCGCGCTCGTTGCTTTCCTTGATGCCGGTGGCGCGACGAAGCCAGGCCGCGGGGTGAGGCGTGCGCGATTGCGCGGCCAGGCGAACGTTCTCCCACACGGTGAAGGGCAGGAAGATGTTGGTCTTCTGATAGCTGCGGCCCAGGCCGGCGCGCGAGATTTTCTCCGGGTTCCATCCCGTCACATCCTTGCCTGACAGAGTCACGGTACCGCTGGTAGGCGCGATGTCGCCCGACAGCAGGTTGGTCAAGGTGGACTTGCCGGCGCCGTTCGGGCCGATCACGGCATGGATGCGCCCCTGCCACAGTTCCAGCGAGACGTCGTTCACGGCCGCCAGCCCGCCGAATTTCTTGACGATGTTCCTGGCCGAGAGGAGGGCGTCACTCATCGGCGGCATCCTTGCGGCGCGCGATCCGCTCCACCGCGCCTAACAGCCCGCGCGGCGCGAACAACACCACCAGCACGATGAACATGCCCATCCAGAGCTGCCAGTGCTTGCCCAGATGCACGGAGCCGATGGTTGGTAAATCCTTGAACCAATGCAGCAGGTACTCGAAAGCGAAGGCGCCGACGATGGCGCCGGCGAAGTTGCCCATGCCGCCCAGGATCACCATCATGATCGCGTGCGCGCTCATGTGAAAGCCCATGAGCTCCGGGTTGACGTAACCCGTCTGCGCGCCCCAGAGAAAGCCTGCCAGCCCCGCCAGCGCGCCGGCAAGCGAAAACGCCGCGAGCTTGTAGCCGAAGGTGCCATAGCCCATCGCGCGCATGCGATGCTCGTTGACGCGGATGCCCGCCAATACGCGCCCGAAAGGGCTCCACAGCAGCCGGCGCAGGAATGCATAGACCAACACCAGCATCGCGAGAGTGAAGTAATAGAAGACGCGCTTGTTCTCCAGGTCGAAGAGCTTCGCGTCGGGCTTGAAATTGACGTAGATGCCGTCCGAGCCGCCGAGCACCTTGTTGTCGAAGAACAGGTAGAACACCATCTGCGCGAACGCCATGGTGACCATGATGAAGTAGATGCCGTGGGTGCGCACGACGAAAAAGCCGATCACCAGCGCCGCCAGGCCAGACGCCGCGACGGCGGCCGGCAGCGTCCACCACAGGCTCACCGGTTCGCCCGCGGGCGTGACAAAGGCGAGCACATAGCCGGCCAGGCCGAAGAACGCCGCGTGCCCCAGCGACACGAGCCCGGTGACGCCCTGCAGCAAGTCCAGGCTCATGGCGAAGATCGCGAGGATCATCATGCGCGAGACCATCTGCGCATAGAAGTCGCTGCCGACAAAAGGGAACACCACCAACGCGATGAGGCCGAGCCCCAGCACGACCTGCAGGCTGCGCGGCAGCACTTCGAGATGGGCTTTTGCGCTCATTGCTTGAAGAGGCCTTCAGGCTTCCACAAAAGCACGCCGGCCATCAGCATGTAGACCAGCATTCCGGCCACTTGCGGCAGCAGCACTTTGCCGAACGTATCGACAAGACCCACCAGCAGGGCGGAGATCAAGGCCCCGCGCACCGAGCCGATGCCGCCGATGACGACCACCACGAAGCACATGATCAGCACCTGCGAACCCATGTTGGGGTAGACACTGGAAATCGGCGAGGCGATCATGCCGGCCACGGTGGCCAGCGCGACGCCGATCGCGAACACCACGGTGTGGATCAACTTGATGTTCACGCCCAGTGCCTCGGTCATGTCGCGGTTGAAAGCGCCCGCGCGGATCTTCATGCCCAGCCGCGTCTTGGAGATCAGCAGGTACAGCGCGATCGCGAGCGCCACGCACACCCCCGACATGAACAGCCGGTACACGGGGTAGGACATGTTGTCCGTGAGCGGAATGGAGGCGGACAGCAGCTCGGGGATTTTTACGCCATGCACATCGTCGCCCCAGAGGATGGAGCGCGTCTCCTCGAAGATGTAGATCAGCCCGAACGTCAGGAGCACCTGGTCGAGGTGGTCACGCTGGTAGAAGTGCCGGAACAGCAGGCGTTCGAGCAGCAGGCCGAAGAAGACCGACAGCACCGCCCCGCCGATGATCGCCAACGCGAAGCTGCCGGTCATGCTGGAAAGAGACCACGCCAGGTACGCGCCCAGCATGTAGAAGCTGCCGTGCGCGAGGTTGACCACGCCCATGATCCCGAAGATCAGCGTCAGGCCGGCGGCGAGCATGAACAGCAGCAGCCCGTACTGCACGCTGTTGAGGAGCTGGATCAGGAAGTTGGCGAGATCCATCAGGGATCGGGATTGGGCGGTGGGTAGGAAGGGTTGTTGTCATGCCGGGCTTGACCCGGCATCCATGCTGGCGTGCCGATGTGGATGCCGGATCGAGTCCGGCATGACAGTCTACGGTGACCCGGCTTCAACCCATCTTGCAGCCCGCACCCGAATCGGCCAGCGCCTTGGCTGCTACGCCGATCACCTTGTTTTCCTTGTTCTCGACGACGCGCAGGTACATGTCCTGCACGGGGTTGTGTGACTTGCTCATCGTCCACTTGCCGCGCGGGCTGTCGATGACGGCGGCTTCCAGGGCCTTGTACAGGGCCTGCTTGTTGTTCAGGTCGCCCTTGACGGCGGTGGCGCCTTGCACCAGCAGCTGGCCCGAGTCGTAGCCCTGCACGGCGTACACGTCGGGCTGCATCTTGAACTGGGTGGCGTACGCGGTGCGGAACTGCTTGTTGCGCGGCGTGTCCAGCGCGTCGCTGTAGTGCATCGTCGTGATGATGCCGTCGGCGGCCGGGCCCGCTGCATCGAGCACGCCTTCGGTGAGGAAGCCGGAGCCGTACAGCGGAATCTTGCCCTTCAGGCCCGCGGCCGCGTAGTCGCGGATGAACTTGGCGGCACCGCCGCCGGCGAAGAAACAGGCGACCGCGTCGGGCTTGAGCGATGCGATCTCGGTCAGCAGCGCCTGGAACTCCACGTTCGGGAACGGCAGGCCCAGCTCCTTCACGATGGTGCCGCCGGCCTTGGTGTAGCTGTCGCGGAAGCCCTCGAAGGCCTCGTCGCCGGCCGCGTACTTCCAGGTGATCCACACGGCCTTCTTGTGGCCCTTGTCGACCATGGTCTTGCCCAGCGCCAGCGTCGGCTGCGAGTTGGTGAAAGAGGTGCGGAACACGTTGGGCGCGCAAAGGGCGCGTGTGGCAGCGTGGACGCCCGCGTTGGGGATGATGCACAGGGTGCCGCTGTCGCGCACGACCTTCTGGATACCCATCTGCACGCCCGAGTGCACCGTGCCGATCAGAACGTCGACCTTGTCGCGCTGGACCAGGCGGCTGGCATTCTCGACGCCCTTGGACGGCTCGGATTCATCGTCCACCTTGAACCACTCGATTTCGCGGCCGCCAAGCTTGCCGCCTTTCTCGTTGATGGCCATGCGCACTCCGTTTTCGATCGCGACGCCCAGCTGCGCGAAAGTGCCGGTGAAAGGCAGCATCAGGCCCACGCGGACTTTGTTGCCCTGCGCGCGGGCGATTTGCGGGATCAGCAGACCTGTGGACGCGGCGCCCACGATGGCGGCGCTGCGGGTGAGGACGAGGCGGCGGGTTGTCATTGATAACTCCTTCTCTTGAATTCTTCAAAACGTGACGAATATGTACCCGAATTCGGCAGGGGTCACCATGGGATTCACCCGGAGAGATCGTGCGCTTGCCCTACTTCTGTATGGCATCAATGCAGGTTCAAGGTGCATAGACTGACCTGTCAACACTTCGATCGGATTCACACCATGGACCCACTTTCAAAAGGACGTGCCCGCTCAGGCAACACTCACGAGGCGCCTGCGGCCCGCAAGCCGAAGCCGGACGCCACAGCCGCGGGCGACGCCAAGCCTCGCAACGATGTGCCTGATCTGGTGTTGCTCGAATCGCTGACTCGATCCATCGACAAGCTTCGAGCCACCGGCGTGGAGGAGCACCAGTGGGTCGGAGCCCACGAATTCCAAATCCCCATGGATGTCGAGCAGGACACCATCGAGGTGTGCAAGCTCCCCAAAGGTTGGGCACTGAAAACGTCGGGTGTTGGCAGCTGCTACGCGATTTGTGCGATGTCCACTACGGCTGACGGGCAGACACTTGCCGGCATCTCGCACACCTCGCTGTCCGTCGACACCGGGACCCCTCAGCAAGTCGCCGCGCATCAAGTGAAGTTGCTGCTCAAGGCCATGGCGGACGGGGGAGCGGCCGGCCCCGTGCGGCTGTTCCTGGCGGGTGGCCAAGTCTCGTTGCTGGTCAAGGCAGAGCAATTCTTCGTGGCCGGCGATGTCTCGATGACTCCCGCGATGCACGTGGAAGCCACCGTTGCGGAAGGGGCATGCGTGATCGAGGCGGCAGGTGATCTGCTCGTTAGCGCCCGCATCGGCCTGTCCGAAACCGAAGAATATCCAGAGTCGGTCCTGGAACGCGACGGCCTCAGGATGAGTCCTTCGACTGGGCGCCCGCAAGCTGTCTCCGTTTACGTTACGCACGACAGTGTCTTTTACGTTGCGGCGTCCAGCGACCACGGCGAGGTTGGCGTCAGCGACGAGGGCGACGAGGGCGACGAGGGCGATGTCACAGACGAAGCGCACGAGGGTGACCTTGCCCGCGAGAGCGCGGCAGAGCTGTCGGGGCTCAGGGACATGCAAGAACAACCCGAAGGGCTTCCTTGGCTCAGTCCATTGGGGGGGCCTGAAGCCTGACCAAAGCGGCCGGCGAGAGGCCTGTCGTGCTCAGGCTGATGCACTACGCAGCTTGAAGCGCTGAATCTTGCCGGTTGCCGTCTTCGGCAGCTCGGGCACGAACTGGATCCAGCGCGGGTATTTGTAGGGGGCGAGCAGGCTCTTGACATGCATCTGCAGTTCTTCGGCTGTCGCCGCCTGGCCGGACTTGAGCACCACATAGGCCTTTGGCTTGACGAGCTCGTCGGTGTCCGCTACTCCGATGACCGCCACTTCGAGCACGGCGCCATGCGTCATGAGGCATGCCTCGACCTCGAACGGCGAGACGTAGATGCCGCCCACCTTCAGCATGTCGTCGCTGCGCCCGCCGTAGGTGTAGTAGCCATCGGCGTCGCGGGTGTACTTGTCGCCGCTTCGCGTCCATTCGCCGGCGAAGGTGGCCTTGGTTTTGGCACGGCTGTTCCAGTACATGAGCGCGGCGCTGGGCCCGGAAATCTGCAGCTCGCCGATTTCGCCGACGCCGCATTCATGCCCGTCGTCCCCGACGATTTTCAACTCATAGCCCGGCACCGCCTTGCCGGTGGTGCCGTAGCGCACTTCCCCAGGACGGTTGGACAGGAAGATGTGCAGCATTTCCGTCGACCCGATGCCGTCGAGAATTTCGCAGCCGTACGCTTCGGTCCAACGCTTGCCGATGTCTGCGGGCAATGCTTCGCCGGCGCTCGCGCACACGCGGATGTTCATGTCCGAACGCTGCGGCTTGGCAGGGTCGGCCAGCAAGGCCGCATACAAGGTCGGTACGCCAAAAAAGATCGACGGCTTGAACCTGGTGAGCGTGCCAAAGACGTCAGCCGGCGTCGGACGCGACGGCAGCAGCACCGTCGTGGCGCCGACGCTCATGGGAAAGGTGAGCGAGTTGCCCAGGCCGTATGCGAAGAACAGCTTGGCCGCCGAATACGCGATGTCATCCTCACGGATGCCCAACACGCCGCGGCCATACAGTTCCGCCGTCTGGATCAGGTGGCTGTGCAAGTGCACCGTGCCCTTGGGCGTGCCCGTGGAGCCGCTGGAGTACAGCCAGAAGCAAGCGTCGTCGGAGCAGGTGTCGGTCACCTGCATTTCCGTGGATGCGGCCTTGACCAGCGCCGCGACCGAGTTTGGCGCATCGTCGCCGGCCACGAACACGGTGCGCAGCGTCCCGATCTTGCCAATCAGTGGCTCGAACACCGGCAACAGGGGGTTGGAGACGAAGAGGGCGCGTGCGCGCGAATCGCGCAGCATGAACTCAAAATCCTTGGTGGTCAGCAGCGTGTTGGCGGCGATCGGGACGACCCCCGCGAGGATGCATCCGAGGAAAACAACGGGCCACTCGAGCGTGTCCAGCATGGCGATCATCACGCGTGACTCAGGCTCGAATCCCTGGGCGCGCAACGCGTTGGCGAAGCGATGAGCCTGGTCTGTTAGCTCGCCGTAGGTGAGGGTGTCGCCAGATGAGGCATCGATGAAAGCCGCTTTCGAGGAACGCCTCGAGTTGCGCGCCAACAGGTCGTGCGCGGCGTTGTAGTCGCGCGGTATGTCGACTTGGGGCGGACTGGTGCTGTGATCGGCGCGGCTCAGATGCATGTTGAAAACCTTCTTCAGGCGTCAGCGGGGACCGTGGAGAGCGCTTGCGCAAGCCATTCGCGGCACCACGCGGTGCCCAACTCTTCGGGCATCGTGCCCGCGCTGGCATCGTGGCACCAGACTTCGCCGATGCGCTGGGCGCCCAGGCCCTGGAGCCGCTCGTCGAATTTCTTGCCGCCGAAAGCGAATGTATTGAGGTAAGTGCGGTCACCCAGCGCGATCACGCCGTAACGCACGTGGCCCAGGTACTTGGGCTGGGTGTCCAGCGAGTCGTATAGCTGGCGTGCGTTATCAGGCACGTCGCCGGAGCCGTAGGTCGATGTGCAGATGAGGTATACCGCATCTTCATCGAAAACGCTGATGTCCTGGCCGTCCATGAGAGTCACCTCGATGTCCTCCACGAGGTCGGCGCAATCCATCTGGATCGCTTGCGCGACGTAATCGGCGGTGCTGGTCATGGTGCCCACGAGTATTTTCAACTTCATGTTGGTTCCGATCATCCTAATCCCGATCCGGGCGACATGCAATAAACTGCTTGACGGTCTGATGACCGGAAGTATACTGCAATCTTGATCTAGCGCAAACCTTCTTCAAAAAATTGGCGCCACTATGGAAATGATGACCGACCACGACGCCAAGGCCACGCTTGCCGAGCTGGGCGCACGCGTCCGGGCTTGGCGCGCGCGCCGGGGCATGACGCGCAAGCAGCTGGCAGCAGACTCGGGCCTGTCCGAGCGCTTCCTCGCGGACGTGGAGGGCGGCAAAGGCAATGTCTCCATCAATTCCCTGGAGGCTGCCGCCCGCGCGTTGAACATCACCATCCTCGAGCTCCTGCAGGACGCGCCCAAGCCCGCGCTGGCCCGTGTTCAGGGCCTGCTGGCTCACCTGGACGACACACAGCTCGACCAGGCTTACTCGCTGCTGGCAGGCAGCTTCGGCTTGGGCAACGAGCAGGGGCGCGAGCGACGCATCGCCCTGATCGGCCTGCGCGGGGCGGGAAAGTCCACCCTTGGCGCGCAATTGGCCGCGCAGCGCGGCGTGCCCTTCGTCGAACTCGACCGTGAGATCGAACGCGAAGCCGGAACGAGCATGAACGAGATCCTGCTCTTGCACGGGCAGGCCGGCTATCGCCGCTACGAGCGGCGCGCTCTCTTTCGCATTGCTGAGGACCACGCGAACGGTGTCGTGATGACCACCGGCGGCAGCATCGTGAGCGAGCGCGAAACCTTCGACCTGCTGCAAAGCCGTTTCTATTGCGTGTGGCTGAAGGCCAACCCCGAAGAACACATGAGCCGGGTCGTGGCGCAGGGGGACATGCGCCCCTTCGACACGACTCGCGGCGCGAGCAACGAGGCTATGGACGACCTGCGCCGCATCCTTGCCAGCCGGGAAGCCCTCTATGCGCGTGCAGACGCCGTGGTAGACACCGGTGCGCGTACCGTCAAGCAATCCCTGAAAGACCTGGAGCGAGCCGTTCCATGATTAAAGGCTGTCATCCCGGACTCTTTAAGGCTGTCATCCCGGACTCGATCCGGGATCCATGGCGGTCTGTGGATTGCGGGTCGAGCCCGCAATGACAACCATCGGGAAAACATCATGTCCAACATCGACCTCCAAGCTCTCATCCCCAACAACGTCCAGCTCGGCGAGAACCGCCAGCTGCAGCGCGCCCTCGAACACTGGCAGCCCGCCTTCCTGAACTGGTGGGATGAGATGGGCCCGAGTGACTTCAAGGCCAAGGAGGTGTACCTTCGCACCGCCGTCGGCGTGGACGCGCAAGGCTGGGCCAGCTACGGCTACACGCCCATGCCCGACTACCGCTGGGGCATCTTCCTGGCCGACAAGGAAGAAAACCGCAAGATCGGCTTTGGCGACTTCATGGGCCAGGACGTCTGGCAGGACGTGCC
>JAQZBU010000056.1 GCA_029237735.1 Ramlibacter sp.
CACCGACGCTGGCGCCATCGACGCGCCGGGCTGCGAGACGCATCGTTTCGACGCCGCCGCGCTCGAACCGTACGTCGCCGCGCCGCACAGCCCGGCCAACGCCCTGGGCGTCGGCCGCTATGCAGGGACGCACGTGGACGTGGCCTACATCGGCGCCTGCACGGGCGCCAAGCTCGACGACCTGCGCGCGGCGGCGCAGGTGCTGCGCGGGCATCGCGTCGCGGCCGGCGTGCGCCTGATGGTGGCGCCGGCCAGCTTGAAGGACCAGGAAGCGGCGCGCGATGAGGGTGTAATGCAGTCCCTGCTGGACGCGGGCGCCGAGCTGTTCCCCACGGCCTGTGGCGCCTGTGCCGGCTATGGGGAAACCATCGGCGACGACCTCACCGTCATCTCCAGCACGGCGCGCAACTTCCAGGGGCGCATGGGCTCGCCGACAGCGAAGGTCTATCTCGCGTCGCCGTACACCGTGGCCGCGTCGGCGCTGCGCGGCGTGATCACAGATCCGCGCGAGGTCATGCCGTGAGCGGCACCGCCGCAGCCGGCCGGCCCGCACCCGCATGGCAGCGCTGGGCGCCACATACCGATGCAATGCGTGCCACGATCGCCGTGCGCGACGGAAGATCTGCGACCTTGCAGGTGTCACGCCACGCGCGCCTGGTCTTCCTGGACACGCTGGGCTGCGCGCTGGCCGGTCGCATGGCGCCCGAGGTGGCTGCGCTGGAAGCGCAGCTGTCTGTGCTGGAGCCGGGCGGCTTCCGGTTCCCCGGTGGCCAGCCGCTGGGCGTGCGGGCGGCTTGCCAGATCATGGCCGTGGGGCCGACCTGGCATGAGGCCTGCGAAGGCCATGCATTCGCGCATGGCCGCCCCGGTGTCGCCGCCATCGCGGCATTGCTCCCGCTGGCCTTGCAGCGCGATGCCACGGTTGGGGAATTCATCGATGCGCTGGCCACGGGCTACGAGGTTGGTGCGCGCGCGGGTGGATGGCTTCGCGTCGCGCCGGGTATCCATGTCGACGGCAACTGGCCGGCGTTGGGCGCGGCGGCAGGCGTGGCCCGCTTGCTGCGCCTGCCCGTGGATAAGGCGATGCGCGCCGTGTCGATCGCGGCTTGCCAGCTTCCCGCGAGCCTGTACCTGCCCATTCGCACCGGCCGTAACGTGCGCAACCTGTACCTGGCGCACAGCGCCACGCTGGGCCTCGACTCGGCGCTGGCCGCGCAAGCCGGGATCGACGCGCCGGCCGATGCGCTGGCGTACTACGCCGAACACTGCTGCCCGGCTGCGACCGAGGCGATGCCCGACGCCGCCGCTGATCTGTTGCTGGACGCCTACCTCAAGCCCTTTGCCGCCGTGCGGCATGTGCAGTACGGCGCGCTGGCGGGCAGGCGGATTCGCGGGAAACTCGGCGACGCGACGGCCGGCATCGATCGCATCGTTCTCACGATCTACGAAGAAGCCGCCGTCTATTGCAGCAATCCGCAGCCTGCAACGCCCCTGGCGGCGCAGTTCAGTCTCAGCTTCGGCCTGGCGGCGATGTTGAGGTTCGGCGCACTCGACGCCGCGAGCTACGATCCGCCGCGTTTCGATGATGCGGAACTGCGCCGCCTGGAAGCGCTGGTGGAAGTCCGCATCGATAGTGAGCTCACAGCCGGCCGGCAGCGCGGCGCCACGCTGGAGGTCACGTCGGCGGGCCGGGTGTACGAAGAGAAGGTCGGCCCACAGCCCGAACCCGAACTGATGGTCGACGCTGACAGTGCCATCGAAAAATTTGCGCGCAACGCGGCGCCGTCCGTGAATCCAACCGCGAGCCACGGGTTCTGCTCGGCGCTGCGGGGCGCCGGGCCCGGCACGCCATTGCGCCAGCTCTGGCGAATGCTGGCCGCTTCCCCCGATCCGTCCACGAAGCCCAACTAATAAGGAGTCTGAAATGCCTGATGCGAATCGATGCCATGCAAGCGCGGCCGTGGGCCGGCGTGACCTGTTGCGCTGGGCTCCCGCTTGGCCGCTCGCCGCGTTGGGCGGCCAAGCTTGGGCGCAGGATTTCCCGGCCCGGCCGCTTCGGCTGGTCGTGCCGTTTCCGGCCGGCGGCCCGACCGATGCCCTCGCGCGGCTGGCGGCCGAGGGGCTGGCCTCGCAGTTCAACCAGTCGGTGGTGGTCGAGAACAAGGCCGGCGCAGCAGGCGGCATCGCAGCCGAGTTCGTTTCGCGGGCGGCGCCCGATGGCCTGACGCTGCTGGTCGCGGGCCAGGGCCTGATGTTCATCAACAAGCCGCTCTACCGCAACAAGAAGCTCAGCTACGACCCGGACACCGATTACGCCTACGTCGGGATGTTGGGCAGCTTTCCCAACGCGGTGGTTTCGCACCCTGACGCGGTGCCGGCCCAGACCATCGGCGACTTGTTCGCGCTTGCGCGCGCCAATCCCGGAAAGATCTCGTATGGGTCCAACGGCATCGGCTCGCTGACGCACCTGACGACGGAAATGATGGCCGCTGCCGCGAAAGTGAAATTCCTTCACGTGCCTTACCAGGGTGCGGCGCCGCAAATGACAGACCTGCTTTCGGGCCGCATCGGCTTCGCGGTCAATGGCATGCAATCCGTGCTGCCCCACATCCAGCAGAAGAAGCTTCGGGCGCTGGCGGTCACCACAGCCACGCGCTACCCGGAGCTGCCCGATGTTCCGACCCTGGTCGAGTCCGGCTTCCCCGCGCTCGACCTGCCGGTATGGTTCGCCGTCTATGCGCCGGCCGCGACGCCGGCCCCCATCCTCGATCGCCTGCGTTCGGCGCTCGCCGCGGTAACCGCCACGCCCGCTTATGGTTCGGAACTGGCGAAGCGCGGCGCCATTGCCGTGCATGTGCCCATTGGCAGCAGTGGCGCCCTGTTCGCGCGCGAGCGGGGGCTGTGGGTCGATGCGGTGCGTACTACGGGCGCCACCGCCGACTGAGACGTGATGAGCAAGACGTCCGCCTCCGGCTCACGCGTCTGGCGCCTTGGCGCCGACGTGGATACTGACGCCCTGGCGCCGGGCCACGCGATGAAGCACGGCATCGATGTGATTGCGAAACATTGCCTTGAATCGCTGCGGCCCGATTTCGCCGGCGGCGTCCGACCGGGTGACGTGGTGGTGACCGGTGCCAACTTCGGCATCGGGTCCTCTCGCGAGCAGGCCGCGGCGGTGCTGGTGCAGCTGGGGGTTGCCGCCGTCATCGCGCCGTCGTTCAGCGGCCTGTATTTCCGCAATGCCTTCAATGTGGGCCTGCTGCTGCTTGCGTGCGCCGAGGCCGGGCAGATCGAGGAGGGCGAGCACATCGCCTTCGATGCCCGCGCGGCCCGCATCGTCCGCCCCGGCGGGCAGGTCCTCGCGTGCGAACTGATACCCGGCTTCCTGCTCGACATGGTCGAAGCGGGCGGCTTGCTGGCCCAGCTTCAACAACGTTTTCAACCGAGGATTTCATCGTGAGCGCTTCCCCCTACGACCTCCTGATCAAGAACGTGCGCGTGGTGCGGCCCCACGGCAACACGGTGCACGAAGCCGACATAGCCATTGCCGGCGGCAAGTTTGCCAAAGTCGCGCCGGGCATCGACGCCGCGCTGGCGAAGACGGTGCACGACGGCAAGGGCCGGCTGGCGTTTCCGGGCGTGGTCGATGCCCATATGCACGCGGGCATCTACTCACCGCTGGATGAGGACGCCGTCAGCGAAAGCAAGGCGGCCGCGATGGGGGGAGTCACCTCCAGCCTCAACTACTTCCGCACCGGCCAGTACTACCTGAACAAGGGCGGGCCCTACAAGAAGTTCTTTCCCGAAGTGCTCAAGACGTCCAAGGGCAGGTTCCACGTCGACTACGGCTATCACCTGGCGCCGATGGACGGCACGCACATCGACGAAATCCCGATGCTCATCGAAAAGCACGGCGTCTCCAGCTTCAAGATCTTCATGTTTTACGGCTCGCACGGCCTGCACGGCGCAAGCGATGCGCAAAAGCAGTTCCTCATGATCGGGGAGAACGACCGCTACGACTACGCGCATTTCGAGTTCATCATGCGCGGAGTGCAGGCGGCGCGGGAGCAGTTCCCCGAACGCGCGCGGCAGATATCGCTGTCGCTGCACTGCGAGACGGCCGAGATCATGACGGCCTACACGAAGATCGTCGAGAAGGACAAGTCGCAGCAGGGCCTGGCCGCGTACAGCGCCGCGCGCCCCCCGCATTCCGAAGGGCTCGCGGTCTTCATCGCAAGTTACCTGGCCAACGAAACGGCGCTGCCCAACATCAACCTGCTGCACCTGTCTTCGCGCAAGGCGGTGCAGGCCGCGCTGATGATGGCCGACGTGTTCCCGCACATAGACTTCAAGCGCGAGGTGACGATAGGCCACCTGATGCTGGACATCAATAGCAAGGCCGCCGAGCTAGCCAAGGTGAATCCGCCGATCCGGCCGCGCGAGGATGTGGAATATCTGTGGGAGGCGCTGCTGGCCGGTGAACTGGACTGGGTCGTGAGCGACCACGCCTGCTGCCGCCACGAAATGAAGATCCCCAAGCGCTATTTCGGCAACATCTGGATGGCCAAGAGCGGCTTCGGGGGCACCGAATACCTGTTGCCATCCCTGGTGAGTGAGGGCACGCGGCGCGGTATGAGTTACAACCACATGGCGCGGGTCACGAGCTGGAACCCGGCGCAGCGCTACGGACTGAATCGCAAGGGCGACATCGCCGAAGGGTTCGACGCCGACATCGCGCTGGTCGATCCGGCCAGGACATGGACCATCTCGGCCAAGGGCTCGCCCTCCACGCAGGGCTACACACCGTTCGAAGGGCTGGAGTTGTCCGCGCGCGTCGAAGAGACTTTCCTGCGCGGCCGGTTGATCTACCAGGACGGCAATATCATCGGCAAGCCGGCGGGCGAGTATCTTTTCCGCCCAACCGCCTGAGGCAACGCAGTGAACTTGACCGCGCCGAGCGTGGTTCGCGCGGCCCAGCCGCCCGAAGGCGCGCCGCATGTGCCGGTGGCCATCGTGGGCTCGGGCGCCTGTGGTTTGACCGCGGCGCTGATGTTGGCGGACCGGGGCGTGGAGTGCGTGCTGCTCGAACGCGATGCCACGCCGTCGGGCTCCACGGCGCTGTCCTCCGGATTCATTCCCGCGCCGGGCACGCGCGCGCAGAAGGCGCGCGGCATCGAAGACAGCGCCGCGAAGTTCGAGGGCGACCTGCAAGCAAAGGCGCACGGCACGGCAGCAGCGCATTTGGTCAAGGCATACGCCCACGCCATCGGGCCGGCCCTGGATGCGCTTGAAAGCACGCACGGCCTGCGGTGGGAAGTGCTGGATGGTTTTCTGTACCCCGGCCATGGCGCGCTGCGCATGCACGCCGTGCCCGAGCGAACCGGCGCCGCGCTGATGAGCCGGCTGCAGCGCGCGGCCGATGTGGCCTCGATCCCGGTCATCACGCAAGCGCTGGTGCGCAAGCTGTGGGTGAACGACGCCGGGTTGGCAGTCGGACTGGGTTACCTACGCCCGGACGGCAGGATGGAACACCTGCGCTGCGATTGCGTTTTGCTGGCCTGCAACGGCTTCGGTGGCAACGCCGGCCTGGTGCGTGAGTTGCTGCCCGAAATGGCGGATGCGGTGTTTGCGGGCCACACGGGCAACGACGGCAGTGCGATTGCCTGGGGCAGGGAACTGGGTGCGCGAATGGCCGACCTGGGCGGCTACCAGGGTCACGGCTCCTGGGCTATTCCCCAGGGCGTGCTCATCTCCTGGGCGCTGATGATGGAAGGGGCGATCCAGGTCAACCGCGAGGGCCGGCGCTTTCACGACGAGACCCAGGGGTACTCCGAAGCCGCGGTGCAGGTGCTGGCGCAGCCGGGTGGCATTGCGTGGAACGTGTTCGACGATGCACTGCTGGCGTTCGCGCAGCAATTCCCCGATTTCCGCGAGGCGCAGGCCGCGGGGGCGGTGCACGGCGCGGCAGACGTGGATGCGTTGGCTCAGCTGATCGGTTGCGACGCCGGGACGCTCGCCGCCACGTTGACGAGCGTGCACGAAGGCGGTGGTTCGCCCGACGGCCGACGCTTCCATCGCACGCTCGTGCCGCCGTTCCATGCCGTGAAGGTGACCGGTGCGCTGTTCCACACCCAGGGCGGGCTGGACATCGACGAGCATTGCCGGGTGCTGCGGCAGGACGGCACGCCCTGGCCCAACCTGCTGGCGGCCGGGGGGGCAGCCCGCGGCGTCTCCGGCAACGCGGTGTGGGGCTACCTGTCGGGCAACGGACTGCTCAGTGCAGTCGCCGGCGGTGCAATCGCCGCGCGAACCGCGGCGCATTGGCTGGCATCGAAGGAATGATCATGACCTTGAAACAACGACTGCAATCGCCCCAGCCGCTGCTGGCCCCTGGCATCTACGACGCACTCAGCGCGCTGGTTGCCGAGCAAGCCGGGTTCGAGGCGCTGTACCTTTCAGGAGCATCGATCGCGTACACGCGGCTCGGCCGCTCCGATGTGGGCCTGACAACGGCGAGCGAGGTGGCGCAGACGCTTTCGATGATCACCGAGCGGGTGAGTTGCCCCGTCATCGTCGATGCCGACACCGGCTTCGGCAATGCCCTCAACACACAGCGCACGGTGCGCGAGTTCGAGCGCGCCGGCGCAGCCATGATCCAGATCGAGGATCAGACCTTCCCCAAGCGTTGCGGGCACCTGGAGGGCAAGACCGTCGTCGCCGCCTCCGAGATGCAAGGCAAGCTGAGGGCCGCGCTCGACGCGCGGCGATCTGCCGAAACGCTCATCCTGGCGCGCACGGATGCCTTGGCGGTGGAAGGGCTGGACGCCGCGCTCGAGCGCGGGGAGCTCTACCTGGAGTGCGGGGTCGACGCCCTGTTCATCGAAGCGGTGCGCAGCCCGGCGCAGATGGATGCGGCCTGCGCGCGCTTCGCCCAGCGCATCCCCCTGCTCGCGAACATGGTGGAAGGCGGACAGACGCCGGTCCAGAATGTGGATGAACTGGGCCGCCGCGGTTTCCGCATCGTGATCTTTCCCGGCGGCACGGCGCGCGCCGTGGCTCACACTTTACAGGGCTACTACGCCAGCCTGAAGGCCCACGGCACGACGGAGCCCTGGCAGGACAGGATGCTCGATTTCGATGGCCTGAACCGGCTGATCGGCACGCCGGAGCTGCTCGCGGCGGGGCGTCGCTACGACGCGTAAGATGGCGCCCTTCGCCGCGACTCACATCCTTTGTTGGAGATCAGCATGTCCTCACCCACTCAAACCATTGTCCTCGGCGGCGGCTGCTTCTGGTGCACCGAAGCGGTGTACGTGAACGTCCGCGGCATCACCGATGTCGAATCCGGCTATAGCAACGGCCAGGCGCAACGGCCCAGCTACGAGCAGGTGTGCACCGGCACCACCGGCCACAATGAAGTGGTGAAGCTCACCTACGATCCGGCGCAGATCAGCGTGCGGCAGATCCTGGAAATCTTCTTCGTGATCCACGACCCCACCACGCTGAACCGGCAGGGCGCCGACAGCGGCACCCAGTACCGCAGCGGCATCTACTACACGACGCCTGAGCAAAAAGATGCCGCCGACGAGATCATCCGGCAGATGAGCCAGGACAAGACCTTCGGCGGCCCGATCGTCACGGAGGTGCTCCCGCTTGCCAATTACTGGCCGGCCGAGGAATACCACCAGGACTTCTTCGAGAAGAACCCCAACCAGGGGTACTGTGTTGCGGTGGCGGGCCCCAAAGTGGCGAAGTTCCGCAAGACGTTCAGGGACCTGGTGAAGGACTGACGCTTTCGTGATCGAAACCCGCGCGCTGCGATACGACTACCCGTCCGGCCCTTCACTGTCCTTCCACGATGTCGACGTGCCGCAGGGCGCGACGCTGCTGCTGCACGGCAGTTCCGGCGCCGGGAAGTCCACCTGGCTGGCGCTCGTCGCGGGCCTGTTGACGCCGACGGTGGGCGAGGTGGTGGTTGCAGGGCAACCGCTCTCCAGCTTGTCGCGTGCAGGCCGTGACGCCTGGCGCGCGCGGCATCTGGGCTTTCTGCCGCAGAAGCTTCACCTGAGCGACGCGCTCTCCGTGGAGCGCAACCTCGCGCTTGCGTTCTATGCCGCGGGAGTGCCGGAGAACAAGGCCGCGCTGCGCCATGCATTGGATGTGCTGGGTGTTGGCGACCTCGCAGGCCGCCGGCCGTCGCAGCTCTCTGGCGGGCAGGCGCAGCGCGTCGCGCTGGCGCGCACCATCCTCATGGAGCCCAAGGTGATCCTGGCGGATGAACCGACTGCCAGCCTGGACGACGAGGCCGCGCTCACCGGCCTGCGCCTGCTGGAGAACTGCGCATTTCAGTGCAACGCCACGCTGGTGATCGCCACGCACGACAGGCGCGTGCAGGCGGCACTGCCCGGCGCGATGGTTCATCGGATCGGCCGCCAACTGGCCGGTGCAGCGGGCGCGGAATGAAGACGATCGCGCTCGCGTTTCGCTATCTTTGGTCGCGCCCTTTGCAGGCCGTGCTCAACCTGCTGCTGCTCACGCTGGGCCTGGCCTCGATCTCGTTCGTGCTGTTGGCCAGCGAGCAGATCGACCGCGCGTTCCAGCGCGACCTGGCAGGCATCGACCTGGTCGTGGGCGCCAAGGGCAGCCCGATGCAGTTGATCCTGGCGGGGGTGTTCCACATCGACGTGCCGCCCGGCAACATCCCTCTGGAAGATGTGGAGGAATTGCGCAAGCAGCCGCAGGTGGCCAAGCTGATCCCGCTCAGCCTGGGCGACAGCTTCCGCGGCTTTCGCATCGTCGGCACCACGGCCGACTACCTCACGCATTACGGGATGGCGTTCGCGCGAGGGCAAGCGTGGACCCGGCCCATGGAAGCGGTGCTCGGCGCGCAGGTCTCGCGGGACATCGGCATGGTGATGGGCGACAGCTTCATCGGCAGCCACGGCCTGGGCGGCGGCGGGCACGAGCACGGCGAAAACACCTTCCGGGTGACGGGCGTGCTGGCGCCCTGCGGCTGCGTGGTGGACCGGTTGATCCTGACGGCCACCGAGTCGGTCTGGCAGGTGCACGAGAAGGCCATGGCGGTGGACGACGCCGATCGCAAGGCGCTCGAAGCCGAGCGCGAGATCACGATCGCGCTGATCACGTACAAGAGCCCGCTGGCCGCCGTCACCTTCCCGCGCTATGTCAACAGCAGCACCGGCATGCAGGCCGCGGCGCCTGCCGTGGAAGTGTCCCGGCTGTTGCGCATGCTGGGCGTGGGTACCGAGGTGCTGCGCGGTGTCGGCGCCGTGCTGCTGTTCACGGCGGCGCTGAGCGTGTTCATCGCGTTCTGGAATGCCGTGCGCGAGCGGCGCGCCGATCTCGCGATGCTGCGCATGCTGGGCGCCACGCCCGCCAAGGTGGCGGCGCTGCTGTTGTGCGAGGCACTCTGGCTGGCGGTGCTGGCCTCGGTGCTGGGCCTCGCCGCCGGCCACGGCTTGACAGCGCTGGTAGGTTATCTGCTCGAGGCGCAACGTTCATTGCCCGTCACCGGCCGCATCTGGGTGCCCGCCGAGGCATGGATCCCGGTGGCCGCGGTGGCAGTGGCGACGCTGGCGGCGTTGATCCCCGCCGTGGCCGCTTCCCGGGTCGATGTGGCCCACTTGCTCAATTCGCGGTGAGGCTTTGGCGGCGGGCGAAGCTCAAGCCAGCGGCGGGGTGATGGCCACCGAGCCGATCCATGTCCTGGCCCGGCGCGCGAGCCGGTTCTCAACGGATTCGCCGTCGAAGTCCATCGGCACTTCCGGTGCCGTGAAGACATGGTCAATCATCGCCTGCGACCGCACCACCGCCCTCGCGCGGCCGTCGATCGTGCAGATTACAGCCGTCAGCACGCCGCACCGCGCGCACACGATCCAGTGCGACGTCTTATGGCCGAATTGGTAAACGCTCAGCAGCGACCGGTCGCGATAAGACAGCTCCAGCCGCGCGTGCGGGTCGGAAATCCAGCTCGCCGCGTGCCGCCTGCACATCGTGCAGCCGCATCGGCGCGGCACGAGGCTGTGCTCGTCCTGCTGCGTCAGCAGCGTGAACTCGACATTGCCGCAGTGGCAGCTGCCCTTGAGTGCATTCATGGTTGGGCCCTCCATCGATCGATCATAGGGGTGCGTCAAAAAACAGGATGCTTCTCACCTCGATGCTCCGCCTGGGCGGGGTACCGGGCGCCGCGTGCGGGTTGGCGAACCCGGTGTGGGCGGTGTAACGCGTGCGTCCATCGGGGGCCGAGTCGAAGCATTTGAGCAGCATGGCTTCGTCGGTTCGCATCCCGGAGAAATAGAACCAGCGTTGCCCGCTCGAATACGCGTTGTGATAGACCTCACCCATGCGATCGGAGTAGACGAGATCGACCGGCACATAGTCTCCCGGTTGTATCGAACGGCCGTCTGCCGCGGCAAGCGGAAAGCGCTCCGCGCTAGCCCCGATGGATCGCCAGACGTTGACGAAGGCAAAACGACGGGCCAGGACGCGCGCGGCCTTGTCCGGCGGAAAGCAGTCCTTCACCCGCTGGATCGCGGAGCACTCCGTGTAGTCGTTGTGAACCAGTGCGACCGGCTGGCGAGCGAAAAGTCCTTCCTGGGTTGTCCCGTCCTCCATCCGCACCGTGTGGTCGAAGACGTGGACCTCCTTCGCTCCAGTCGCGCGCCGCAACAGGTCTATGACCTCGGGATAGTAAAGACGCCGCACAACGGCGGGGTCGAAGAAGTTGACGACCGCGGTGGGGTGCCCCACCAGCGCAAAACCTTCCCGGTCGAGCGTCGGCGGCTCAGACAGCCCACGGGCATCGTGCACGGCAACGGGAACGGCGTGGTAAGCCCCGGTGCGCTCAATGCGATCGGCGTGATTCGCCGGCATGAGCACCCGGGGCTTTTCGGCCGCCGGCAACAGAAACGTGAGTGCGGCTTCGATCGGCTGAGCGGCTGTCGGCGAATTGACCGTCATGGGTTCCTCCGGGATGACGCAGCGACGGTATGAATGTTATTGACATGACCGAGGGCCGGAAAGCGAGGAATCGGCAATTTGTTTTTGCAGATTTCGCAAGACCATCCATACTTGCGCCATGCAACTGCGGCTGGACGACATCGCCATATTCACTCGCGTGGCAGAGCTCGGCACGCTATCCGCCGTTGCGCGTGAACGTGACACTCCGGTGAGCCAGGTTACACGGTCGATCGCGCGCCTGGAGAGCCAGTGCGGTGCCAGGCTGATGCACCGCAGTACGCACGGCCTGAGCCTGACCGATGAGGGTGACACCCTCCTGGCCTACGGTCGCCGACTGCTGGAGACTGCTGACGAACTCGATGGCGAATTGAGCGGCAAGGTGGGCGGCCCGAGCGGCTGGGTCCGCGTGAGTGTCAGCCTGGTGGTTGCCGAGACCGTGATTGCACCGAGCCTGGCGGCACTGTACGAGCTGTACCCGAATCTGCGCCTCGATCTCACGGCCGACGACCGCATGGTCGACCTCGCCCGCGACGGCATCGACATCGCGATACGGACTGGCGAGATCGACCACGACAACTTCGTGGCACGTCAGCTCGGGCACTTCGGCCGTACCCTGGTGGCCGCGCCGCGCTACCTTGAGCGCTTTGGCACGCCAAAGACCGTTGCCGACCTGGACGGTCACCACTTGATTGCCTACACGGCGAATCCGCAAATGAACCGCTGGCCGGTGGGCGCCGGTAACAAGGAGCGCTTCTACCGGGCCCGCGGGCACACCCGCAGCGACAACATCACCCTCACGCTGGCACTGGTGCGGCAGGGCGTGGGCATCGCACGGATCATGGACATGCTCGCACTCCCGTTGATCCGCCGCGGCGAGCTGGTCCCATTGCTGGAGGACCAGATCGACAGCCAGCGGGTGCCTATCCACGCACTGATCCTGCAGGAGCGCCACCGCTTGCCCAAGGTGCGGGCTTGCATCGACCATTGGGCCGGGTGGCTGTCGGGCATGCAAGCGCAGCAATGAACTACGATCGATCCCCGAAGCCAAGGATTCGCAGATGCCCACCATGAAGAACCTGTTGTTGCTGGCCGCCTGCCTGCCGTTGCTGGCCGCGGCCGCCGAGAGCCCGGAAGACATCAAAAAGGACGCCCAGCGCCACCGGGCGATGGCCGCCGCCCATGATGCGGCCGCCAAATGCCTGGAATCGGGCAAGAACCCGGATGAGTGCCAGAAAGCCCTGCAGACCGCCTGCAAAGGGCTGGCTATAGGAAAATACTGCGGAATGAAGCACGAGCATTAGGAGCCTCGCCATGAAGAGAGCAGTTGTCTTGTTGGCGTTTCTCGCCGCCGCCTCGGCCGGCGCGCAACTGAGCCCGCCCGTGCCCATGGGTACAGGCCCGGGCGTGCACAGCCCGAACAGCCCGTTCCAGCCGCTGCCCGAACGCGCCGATGTCGTGCCCTGGTCGTTGCTGACGGCCGTGAAGACCCGTGCCGAGAAAAACAAACTGCTGCCCAACTTCGAGAAGGCGCAACTCGAGCTCAACCAGAAAACGCAGCGCGTCCAGGGCTTCATGATGCCGCTGCAGCCCGGTGAGAAGCAGACGCACTTCCTGCTCAGCTCGGTGCCGCTCACTTGCGGCTTCTGCGTGCCCGGTGGGCCGGAGAGCATGGTCGAGGTTAAGACGAAGGCACCGGTGCGCTACACACTCGACCCGGTGACGGTCGAGGGCAAGTTCGCCGTGCTGGCCGATGACCCGTACGGGCTGTACTACCGCATTACAGACGCCGTGGGTGTGAAGTAACCCGATGGCGGCTCGGCGCGGTCTGCTGTGGCTCTTGCTGTTCGCCCTCATGTCGGTGCAGGCACTGGGGCTGATGCACGGCATCGCCCACGGAGCCCGAGGCGCACCGGGCGCCGGCTTCGCAGCCGGGCAAGTCGCAGCCGATGAAAATGGCAGCCACCGCTGGGAATCCGGCCTCTTCAGCGGCCATGACGATGACTCCGGCTGCCTGCTCTACGACCAGTTGAGCCACGGGGGCTGCCTGCCTGCGCCTGTGGCCGCCGCCTTGCCGGTGATCCCGCCAGCCTTCTTCCTGCAATGGTTCCAGGGCGAGTTCCTCGCCCGCTGGGCCGCGCTGTTCGACGCGCGCGGCCCGCCCCCGTTCCGCTGACTTACTCCACTACATCCGCGTGCGGCCTTTAGTTAGTAGGCCGCGCGTGGTCTGTTTTCGGCCGTCAACGAATCGGACACCATGAATCCCTATTTCTCCCGCGGCGCCCTGGGTGCTGCCATCTTCATTCTCTGCGGCAGCGCCACCGCGCAAGGCGAGTTGCAACTCAAGGAAGTGACCATTACCGGCAATCCCCTGGGCACGGAACTCGCCGCGCCTGCAACCCAATACTCCGGCGAGCGACTCCTGCTGCGTTCGCAAGGCACGCTGGGCGAAACGCTCAACAACACGCCAGGCGTCTCCAGCACCTACTTTGGCCCGAACGCCAGCCGACCTGTCATTCGCGGGCTGGACGGCGATCGCGTCCGCATCCTGAGCAACAGCGGCGCCGCGCTGGACGCGTCGAGCCTCAGCTACGACCATGCTGTCACGGCCGACCCCATCAGCATCCAGCGCATCGAAGTGCTGCGCGGGCCGGCTGCGTTGCTCTATGGCGGCAACGCGATCGGCGGTGTCGTGAACCTCATCGACAACCGCATCCCCACCGAACCGTTGCCGGGCGTGGCCGGCAAGGTCGTCTTGTCCGGCGCCAGCGGCAACCGGGAAAAGGGCGCCGCTGCCGCGGTCGACGGCGGCACCGATCGCATCGGCCTGCATGTGGACCTGTTCGACCGCCGCGCGCGGGACACGCGTGTGCCGGTTTCGCTGGCGTGCACACGGGGCGGCGTGACTTCATTCGCGCGCCGTATCTGCAACTCCGCCAGCGACACCCGGGGCGGCGCGGCCGGTGGTTCGTTGTTCTTCGACAAGGGCTACCTCGGCGCCTCGGCCAGCACCTATCGCAGCGACTACGGCACGGTCGCCGAGGATGAAGTCACGATCGGCATGAAATCCAACCGCTACGCGTTGGAAGGCGAGGTGCGCGGTCTCGGCGGTTGGCTGCAATCCATCAAGGCCCACGCCAGCCACACCGACTACTCGCACACCGAATTCGACGCCGGCGAGCCCGGCACCGTGTTCAAGAATCGCGGTAACGATTTCCGCGTCGAGGCCCGGCATGCAAAGCTCGGGGCGCTCGACGGCATCATCGGCGTGCAGGGCGAGAGTTCGCGCTTTTCCGCCGATGGCGAGGAAGCTTTCGCGCCGCACAGCCGAACACGCGTGAACGCCCTGTTCGCCTACGAGGAGCTGGGCACTGCGTGGGGCAAGCTCACTTTCGGCGCGCGCATGGAAGACGTGAAGGTGGTTTCAGAGGGTAATCCGCTGGTGCCGCGGTTCACCCCGGCGGGGCGCAGCTTCCGCCCCGCGAGTGTCGCGCTCGGTGCGCTGTGGAGACTCTCGCCGCAATGGCAGCTGACGGGCAATCTCTCGCGCAGCGAGCGTGCGCCCAAGGACTACGAGTTGTTCGCCGACGGCCCTCACGTTGCCACGGGCTCTTATGAAGTGGGCAACCCCGGCCTGGGCAAGGAAAGATCCGTCAACGCGGATCTGGGCTTCGAATGGAAAGAGGGCCATCACAACGTCAAGCTCAACGCATTCGCCAGCAGGTTCGGCAGCTACCTCGCGCTGAGCTCCACCGGCAATGTGAGCGAGGAGGGCCTGCCCGAGTTCGAGTACCGGGGCGTTCGCGCACGCTTTCACGGGCTGGAGGCGAGCGGAAATGTCCGCCTGGCCGATGGGCCGTCGCAGCTCGACCTGGAATTGCGCGGCGACGTCGTGCGCGCAACCAACGCAACCACCGGCGAGCCTTTGCCGCGCATCGCGCCCGTTCGTGCCGGTGCGACGCTCGCGTGGTCGCGGGGCCCCTGGGGCGCGAGGGTCGGGTTCGACCACGCAGCCCGCCAGAGCCGCATCCCCAACGGCGAGTTGCCAACCGATGCGTACACACTGTGGAACGCCGCGCTCACCTACCAGATGACGGCCGGCCCAGCCAACCTGCTCTGGTATGCACGACTGGATAACGCGGGCGACCGCCTTGCCTACAGCGCGACATCCATCCTCACGCAGACGGCGCCGGGCAAGTCGCCGCTGCCGGGACGCAGCCTCAAGTTGGGGCTGCGGGCGAGCTTCTGATCACTTGCGTTTCGCGGCGTGGGTGCGTATCCATGCCGCGAATTCAGCTTCGTCGATGTCCCCACTGGCAACAGCCAGCATCGTCAGTGTTGCATCGGCTTGCGTCGCATTAAGTCTGTAGCCGTTAAGGTAGAGGAACAGGCCCACGGCAAGGAAGGCGGCGCGCTTGTTGCCATCAATGAACGGATGGTTCTTGGCCAGGCCCACGCCGTAACTTGCGGCCAGGCTGGCGAAGTCCGGTTGGCCATAAGCAACCAGGTTCTCCGGCCGCGCCAGTGCCGACTCGAGCAAGCCTTGGTCGCGCAGGCCCTCTCCGCCACCGTGTTCGGCGAGGCTCTCCGCGTGCAACAGCAGCAGCGCATGGCGGTCGATCCAGTGCCAGCTCATTTAGCGAGCTGATGGAATGTGTCCCGGAACTCGCGCATGAACTCGCGCCCGGCCTGGATCTGTTCTTCCAGGGCGGGGTCGTACGGGGTCAGCGCATAACCGTCGGGTGTCTCGGTCAGGAAAACGGATTGACCTTTCTCCAGCCGCAGTCGCATCAAGGCTTCTTTTGGCAAGATCACGCCGACCGAATTGCCGATCTGCGTCAGTTTGAGCATGTGCATCGTGGGCCTCCTGTTATAACAGTAGTTATACTAACGCTCCTTTGGTGCCAGGGCAAGCTCGGCCGTTCTGGTCGGGGTCACGCTGTCGGGCGCGGATCGCCTTACGGGCCTGAACTACGGCGCCAGCCGCTCACGCACCCAGGCCCCATCGCGCAGCGCGTAACGCAGCCGGTCGTGCAGCCGGCTCTTTCGGCCCTGCCAGAACTCCCATTGGTCCGGCACCAGCCTGTAGCCGCCCCAGTGCGCGGGCCGCGGCGGGTTGAGCATGTACTGCGCGCCGTACTTCGCCGCGTTGGTGACGAGCACCGCGCGGCTGGCGATGACCTGGCTTTGCGGGCTGGCCCAGGCGCCGATGCGCGAATCGAGTGGACGCGTGGCGAAGTAGGCATCGCTTTCTTCGGGCGTCGTTTTCTCGACCCGGCCCTCGATGCGCACGACGCGCTCCAGCTCCACCCAGTGGAATTGCAGCGCGGCGAAAGGGTTGCCGGCAAGTTGCTGGCCCTTGCGGCTTTCGTAGTTGGTGTACCACGTCATGCCGCGCTCGTCGTACCCCTTGATCAGCACGATGCGACTGCTGGGCCGCAGGTCGCTGCCCACGGTGGCCAGCGTCATGGCGTTGGGCTCGGGGATTTCGGCGCTGATGGCCTCGCCGATCCATTGGTCGAACTGGCGCAGGGGGTCTGCATTCGAGGCGTCCTCGCTCAACTCGGCGCGCTCGTAGCTCTTGCGCAACTCGGCAAGGCGAGAGGAAGTCGTGCTCATCTTGGGATTGTCTCATCGCCAGCTAAGAATCCGCCGGCTACATTCCGCGTTTACCCCATCCAACCGCGGGAACGCCCATGGCAACGCTGAACATCAATGGCAAAGACCTTCCGGTCGACGCCGACCCTTCCACCCCCCTCCTGTGGGCCCTGCGCGACACGCTCGGTATGAGCGGCACCAAGTTCGGCTGCGGCCAGGGCTTGTGCGGCGCGTGCACCGTGCATTTGAACGGCGCACCCGTACGCAGTTGCGTCACGCCCGTGTCCGCCGCCGCGGGGCAGAAGATCACCACCATCGAAGCCGTGGCCAACGACCGCGTGGGCAAGGCCGTGCAGGACGCATGGGTCAAGCACGACGTCGTGCAGTGCGGCTACTGCCAGAGCGGGCAGGTGATGAGTGCCACGGCGCTTCTCAAGAGCAAGCGCAAACCGACGGACGCGGATATCGACGCCGCCATGGCCGGCAACATCTGCCGCTGCGGCACCTATGCGCGCATCCGCAGCGCCATCAAGGACGCGGCTTCGCAGCTGGCGTAACAAGGGGGAGCAAACCATGCACTTCGACACCACCACCTTCGAGCTGCCGCAGATGCTGCGCCGCCGCGGCGACGGGGACATGCCGCGTCGGACATTCCTCAAGGTTGCCACCGGCTCCGGCTTCGCGCTCGGGGCGTTTCCCATTGCTGCCACCGCGCAGGCCGCCGCGCCCGCCGACGCCGCCCTGAAGCCGACGCAGCAACCTTCGGCCTTCGTGCGCATCGAGCGCGATGGCACCGTCGTGGTCACCATCAACCGGCTTGATTTCGGCCAAGGCGTGCAAACGGGCCTGCCGATGATCCTGGCCGAGGAGCTGGACGCCGACTGGTCCAAGGTGCGCAGCGAGCACGGCAACGCCGATCCCGCGTATGTCGATCCCGCCATGGGCATGCACCTGACGGGTGGGTCGAACTCCATCAAGAACTCCTACACCCAGTACCGCGAACTCGGCGCGCGCACCCGCGCGATGCTGGTGTCGGCCGCCGCGGCGCAGTGGGGCGTGGCCGCCGATACGCTGCGCACCGAGAACGGCAGCGTGATCGGCGCGGGCGGCAAGAAGCTGGGCTACGGCGAGCTGGCCGACGCCGCCATGAAACTGCCGGTGCCCACAAAAGTGGCGCTGAAGGACCCGAAGCAATTCCGAATCATCGGCAAGCCGACGGTGCGACTCGATGCGCGAGCCAAGTCCAGCGGCCGGCAGGGTTATGGCATCGACGTCCGGCTGCCGGGCATGCTGACGGCGGTCGTGGCCCGGCCTCCGGTTTTTGCAGCGAAGCTCAAGTCGGTGGACGACAAGGCTGCCAAGGCCATCAAGGGCGTCAAGGCGGTGTTGCGCGTGCCGGTGGACCGCGGCGGCGATGGCGTGGCGGTAATCGCCGACGGATACTGGGCCGCCAAGCAGGGGCGCGATGCGCTCAAGCTGGAGTGGGATACCGCCCATGTCGAGAAGGCCGACACCGCGAAACTGCTGGCCAGCTACCGCGAGCTCGCCAAGAAGCCCGGCGCGATGAAGTACAAGGCCGACATCTCGAAGCTCGCCTCGGCACCGAAGAAGATCAGCGCGGAGTACAGCTTCCCCTACCTGGCGCACGCGCCAATGGAGCCGCTGAACTGCACCGTGTCATTTACAGGCAACGCCGCCGAACTGTGGATGGGCACGCAGATGCCCGGCCTGGACGCGATGGCCGCCTCCAAAGTGCTGGGCGTTGCGCCGGCTGCCGTGAAAGTGAACACTCAGATGGCTGGCGGCGGATTCGGCCGGCGCGCGATTCCCTCGAGCGACTATGTGGTCGAAGCTTGCCAGGTTGCCAAGGCGGCGCGGACGGCGGGGCTCAACGCTCCGGTGCGCACGCTGTGGAGCCGCGAGGACGACATCAAGGGCGGCTACTACCGGCCGATGCATGTGCACCGCGCCGAGATCGGGTTCGACGACAAGGGCAACATCCTGGCCTGGGACCACGTGATCGTCGGCCAGTCCATCCTCAAGGGCTCGCCGTTCGAGGCGTTCATGATCAAGGACGGCATCGACGCGACGATGGTCGAAGGCATGAAGGAGCCGTATGACGTGCCGATGCGCCTGTCGGTGCATCACCCGCAGGTCAACGTGCCCGTGCTGTGGTGGCGCAGTGTGGGCTCAACCCACACTGCCTATGCGATGGAGACGCTGTTGGACGAGGTGGCTCGCGCGACGAAGCAAGACCCGGTGGCCTATCGCATGAAACTCATGGGCGACAAGCACCCGCGCCACAAGGCCGCGCTGCAGCTCGCCGTCGACAAGTCCGGCTACGGCAAGCGCAAGCTCGCGCCCGGCCGCGCCTGGGGCGTGGCGGTGCACGAGTCGTTCGAGTCCGTGGTGGCCTATGTCGTCGAAGCGTCGGTCGTGAAAGGATCGCCAAAACTGCACCACATCACGGCCGGCGTGCATTGCAACCTCGCAGTGAACCCGGCGAGCGTCGAGGCGCAGGTGCAAGGCGCGGCGCTCATGGGCCTGTCGATGTGCCTGCCGGGCGCGGCGATCACCCTCAGGGACGGCGTGGTTGAGCAAAGCAACTTCGGCGACTTCATGGTGCCACGCATCACCGACATGCCCCAGGTCGCCGTGCACATCGTGCCCAGCGCCGAGCCGCCCACCGGCATGGGCGAGCCGGGCCTGCCGCCACTGGCGCCGGCTTTCGCCAATGCCATTGCGCGCCTCACGGGAAGCACGCCGCGCGAATTGCCCTTCAGGTTGGCATGACGGACAATGGGGCGGAAGGGATGACTTCCCTGCGAAGGACCTGATGGAAAGCCTCGATCTGCGGGTACTCGGCGATGCCCTGGCATGGCGCCGAGCCGGCCACGCCGTGACCTTGGTCACGGTGGTGGAGACCTGGGGCAGCGCGCCACGCCCGCCCGGGGCGCTGCTGGCCGTGCGTGATGACGGCGTCGTGAGCGGCTCGGTCTCGGGCGGCTGCGTGGAGGACGACCTGATCGCGCGCGTCAAGGCCGGCGAGCACCACGCGGTGCCGGCGATGATCGCCTACGGTGTCAGCAAGGAAGAAGCCGCGCGCTTCGGCCTGCCTTGTGGCGGCACGCTGCGGCTGGTGCAGGAGCCGCTTCTCGATACGCACTGGGTAGAAGAAGTGCTGGCGCGCACTGCGGCGCACGAACTCGTGTCACGCACGCTCACGCTGGCCAGCGGCGAAATCAGTCTCGCCGCCGCCACGCGCGACGAGCGCATGCAGTTCGACGGACTGAAGCTCACCACGCTGTTCGGCCCGAAATGGCGCCTGCTGCTGGTGGGCGCCGGCCAGCTATCGCAGGCGGTCGCGCAGATGGCGCGCATGCTCGATTTCGAAGTGCTGGTGTGTGACCCGCGGGAAGAGTACTCGGGCACCACGGGCATCACCGGGGCGACGCATTTGCCGGGCATGCCGGACGACGTGGTGCGTGAGTTGCATGCGGATGCGCACACGGCCATCGTCGCACTCACGCACGATCCCAAGCTGGATGACATGGCGTTGCTCGAAGCGCTGCGCTCCGATGCGTTCTATGTGGGAGCCCTCGGCTCATCGCGCAATCAGGCCGCTCGCAAGAAGCGGCTGGCCGAGCACTTCGATTTGACCGAAGCCGAACTGGCACGGCTGCATGGGCCTGTGGGCCTGCGCATCGGCGCCAAGACCCCGGCCGAGATCGCGGTGTCGGTCGTAGCGCAGATCGTCGAGCGCAAGAACCAATCGGAACAAGGTGTCAAGCCCGCCGCAGGCTGCGCCGTTTCGCAGTGAGTCAGCCCGTCGTGCTCGTCCTGGCCTCCGGCCGGGGAGAGCGCTTCATTGCGTCGGGCGGCAGCGGTTCAAAATTGCAGGCACGGCTTGGCGGCAAACCAGTTCTCGAACGCACGCTGGACGCGGTTCGTGCGAGCGGGTTGCAATGGCACCTGGAAGATTCGGGCCGCGAAGGCATGGGCGATTCGATCGCGGCTGGCGTGCGTGCGACGCATACAGCGTCGGGCTGGCTCGTGCTTCCGGGCGACTTGCCGCTGGTGCGTCCCGAAACCCTGCAAGCCGTTGCGAATGCGCTCGCTACTCAACGGATCGCCGTGCCGCACCACAACGGCCAACGCGGACATCCGGTAGGTTTCGCCGCATCGTGCCGCGATGAGTTGCTGCAGCTGACAGGCGCGCAAGGCGCGGCAGCCGTGGTGCGAGCGCAGCCGCCTGGGGCCGTCCTCCATCTGGAGCTCGACGACCCGGGCATCGTCACGGATATCGACACAATCGCGGACCTGGCGGCGGCGGAGCGGTTGCTGTCTGCGCGGTGAGAACGTTGGCGGGCGCTTCGCGTCGCGGCAGGCAGGCGGGTGGCGGGTGGCGGGTGGCGGGCGCTCGCGTCGCGGCGGGCGGTACCCGGCAGCGGCTCATACTGTGGCGGTCTTCGCTTCGCTACGACTTCGCGAAGCGTCTCGGCCTGGGGACGGCGCCGCAAAACTCGCTACGCGCCTTCGGCTCTTCGCTCAGACACTTGCGGCGAGCATGAAACGAAGCGCGTCTTCGCGCGCCC
>JAQZBU010000057.1 GCA_029237735.1 Ramlibacter sp.
GCCTGGCGCACGGCATCGCCGAAGCGCGTGTCGTAGCTCGGGGTGATCGAAGACGCGCAGCCGCCCAGGAGCGCAATGACAAGGAGAGCCAGTGGTTTTCTCATGATGTTCTCCAAATAGTTTCGAGTTCAGGGGCGGGTGGACACCGGCAGGTAGGGGTTGACGGGCTTGGCTTCGATGTCGGCCGGGCGCACGGCTGTGGGCGTGGCCGTTGCTGGTGTGTCCGGGGTCACGGGCTCGAGTGTGCGGACCACGGTGCCGGTCTCAACCGGCGGTGTCGCAGCCTGCGGTGCGGTTGCCTGGGGTGCCGCTGCGGGCAGCGGGAGTTGCGCTGGCGGCTGAGGAGCCGCTTCGGCAGTGGCGCCCCTCGGCGGCAGCGGCGTCGTTCCTTCAGCGCGGCCCATCAGGTGCACGTCGACCCGCGACGGAACGATGTGGTTGTCAGTGGGCAGCACTGCGATGGAATTGAGGGGCTTCACCAGGCGCGGCGTCACGACGAACATCAGTTCGGTCTGGTCTGTCTGGAACTCCGTGGAGCGGAACAGGGCGCCCATCACCGGCACTTCGCCCAAACCGGGAATGCGGTTCAGCGCCTCGGTGACGTTGTTCTTGATCAGGCCTGCGACGACGAAGCTCTGGCCGTCCGCCAGTTGAACTGTCGTATCCACCCGCCGTGTCGACATGGAGGGAATGATCGCGGTGACCCCGCCAATGGTGGTAAACGGTGATCCCGTCTGCGACAGCTCCGATACTTCGGACACCACCTTGAGGTTGATCCGGCCGTCCAGCACCGTGGGCGTGAACTTCAGGCCGACGCCGAATTCCTTTTCTTCCAGCGTGGTCCGCACGGCGCCAGTGCCGGTGGCGGCCTCCTGCGCGACGGGAATGAAGATCTTCCCGCCGGAGAGGAAGCTCGCCGATTGCCCACTGATCGCCATGATGTTGGGTTCGGCGAGGATGCGAACGAGACCGTCGTTCTTCTCGGCGTCGATGGTGATGTTGCCGCGCCCGATGCGCAGGGCCTGGAACACACCGCCGCCGCCGCTCAGGAAATTGGATGCGAGGGAGTAGTTATTCAGGCCGTTGCTGTCGGTGCGTCTCGCATTGAAGCTGGCGCCGAGTTTGTCGAGCAAGGTTTTGCCGACCTCGGCAATCTTCACTTCGAGCATGACCTGCTGCGGCGCCGTGACGCGCATCAGGTTCACCAGACGCTTGGGATCGCTGTATGACGCGGCGAGGCTGAGGATCTGTTCGAGCCTGACGCCATCGCTGACACTGCCGGTCAAGACGAGCGACGTGTCCGCGCCCCGCACCTTGACGCCTGTTTCTTCGGGCATGAGCTCCGTGAGCTTGGCCTGCAGCGTGTCAGGATCGACTGTCACGATGATGTCCTTGACCACGCAACGGCCGTCGGAGCTTTGCAGCACGATGTTCATCGAGCCGGTCTTCTTGCCGAGGAAGAACAACTCAGTGGGGCTGAGCAGTGTGATCTCGGTGTCTGCGACACCGTCGGTCACTTGCTGCGCGGGGGCCGCCTGCGCGGCAGCTCCGGTAGGCGCCGGGGCGGTTGCCGCCACGGCGCGTCCCGCGCGGCTGGCCGCCTGGCCGCCAACGATCAATCGCGCGACGGGAAACTCCAGCCGCACCACCCGCGACTTGCCGAGGGTCAGATGGGTGGGCGGGTCGACCACGACTGACGTGCAAGGACGAAGGCTCGGAGTCGAAGGGGCGGCCGGCCTCTCGGGCGTGGCGGCTGTTTGCGCGTACGCCGATACGGCCATCGTCGTGGCGGCCAGCACGGCCGCGGTGGAGTAGTTCTTCATTTCTTCTCCTGTTGTTCGTTGACGTTGTTGTTCTTGCGCAGCCGAGGCGGCGCTTGCTCAGAAGCAGTCGAGTGCGCGTACCCCGTTGCGAATCACCTCCACGCAAACGGAAGGCGTGGGCGGTCCGGCCATCTTCATCGTCGCCACCGGCGCAGGCGCCACGCGGCGCGGGGCGGCAACCTGGACGGGCTGCTGCACGGGAGGCGGTGCCTTGATGATGGCCGCCGTCTTGAGCAGTTCGGCCTTGGTCACGCCGGACGTTGCAGTCGGGTTCTTGTCGAGCTGGTTGCGCAGCACGAGCGACAAGGTCCCGACGCTGCGCGCGAGGTCCAGCTTCTCGGCGTCGGCGGGCGACAGCTCCAGCGTGACGGCGCTGACGACCTTCGGCTTGGTGTCGTCGCGGCTGGCTTCCTGCGCCACGGCCAGCACCAGCACCTGTTCCAGGACGGTCAAGCTGATCTGATTGGGTTGCCCGCCGGCGCGCTCCTGTTGCGCGTTCAGCATGACGTCGACGAAATTGCCCGGCAGGGCGAAGCCGGCGACACCCACCACGTCGTTGACACGGACGGTCATCGCGCGCTTGCCTTCGGCGATCACGGCGGACAAGCCGCCTTGCGTGCCGACCGGGGCCAGCTTGCGATCAACGATCGCTTCACCGCGCAGCACGCTGGCTTTCACAACTCTGTCCTGCAGCTGCGCCGCGTCCTTGAATGCGTCGGACGGCACTGACTCCGAGGGCCACTCCGAAGTCGTGAGCATCTGGGGAGAGATCTTGCTGCCCAGCTCGATGTCGACCGCCGCCACCACGACCTTGGTGGAAGCAATGTTGCCGCGCTGTGACACCCAGCTGGCGGCGTAAACTGCGGCGGCCAGGCCGGTGATGACCGCAAGGACGAGCAGGACGATCGCCTTCATGTTTTTCATGTCAGTACTCCGTGGAAAAAATGGGTTGGCTCATGCAAGACCGAACAACCTGGCGCCGAGCCAGGCGATAGTTCCCGCGGCGATGCTGACCCCGTAGGGGAGCTTGCCGATGGAAGCGCGCCCGGAGAGGGCGGGCGTGGGCCGGCCGCCCACGACGACCGCGAAAGCCATGGACTGCACGATGTCCATGACGTTCGCCGACATCCGGCGAAATGCCCTGTGGTAGAGAGCGAAAGCAACCGCCGCGATGCCACCCACGATCAGGCTGTACAGCACGGCATTGAGGATGTCCGGCAGCCCGACGATGGCGCCGACCATGGCCATCAACTTCACATCGCCCGCACCCATCACTCGCAGCGCATACACCGGCAGGAGCACGACCAGTCCAACGCCCAGGCCGGCCAGCGCGCCCAGCAGGCCGTCGTGCCACGGTTGGGCAACCACGCTGTTGTAGATAAGGCCGAAGGCCATGCCCCCGGCCGTGAGCCAATTGGGGATGCGGTACGTCCGCCAGTCGATCACGGCCGCCATCACCAGCAGCGCGACCAGCACCACGGCACCAGGCTGGTTGAGCAGTTTGGCCAGAGGCTCGAGCAGAACGTACGACTGTTGCATTGTTTGTTTCCCTGTTCGTCGTTGCGGACAGAAACCAATTGGCTGCGGTCTTCAGGCCAAATATAAAAATCAATGTCGCGGCGTGTATGGCCCTGTGCTCCCGATTTGCGTAGTACAGGGCACCTCGGTGTCACCCCTGGCGGGCGGGACAAATGAACTAGAGACGTTCTGAAAGACGGCAGCTCGGCGGCCTGACGGCCGGGCTGGATTCAGAAGGGCGCGATGTCCAGAGGCTGGAAGCGCGGTTGGCGAAGCTTCACTGCGAAGCCCGTGGTGCCGTCACGACGGTCGACGCGCACGATATCGCCTTCAGCCGAAAACTTAATGCCTAGCTCGGCAAGCTGCATCTCGAACAGCACCGGGCCCGTCATCGTGTAGGAACCCTTGATTTGAAAATACATGCCGGACGCGCTGATGTCGCGCGTCACTGCCGTGCTGCCGTCACCCAGCGTGAGAGGCAAGGCCAGGAACTCACGGGGCTCTATGCGGTGTTCTTCGAACATGCAAATAGTGTGATTTATGCCCAATGTTTCCACACAGGATGTTCCGACGCTTTTTCATGGGAGGGTGTCCTAAGAAGTACACCTGCCTCTCGATGTGTTCAGCACAAAAACAGCTCGGCAGTGACAATGTTGCAGAAACTGAAAAAAAACTTAACAGCCCAGCACCCCTGGAAAGCGCGCCGCACTATCATCCGACCGTGTCTCAACCATTGGGGCCTGCCATGCAAAGTATTCGCATTCAAGCCGTTCGGGTTTTTATCGTCGCTCCCCAGATCGTATGCTGGGGCCTCGAGCGACTTGTGCAATCAGCACACCCTTCCCTCGAATTGCTAGGCAGTACGTCTTACATCACGGACCCATTACCCCCAACGGAAGCCGGCGTCGTCGATGTTGTGGTCGTCGACTTCGACGGTGAGGAAAGCCTTCAGCCCATCATTCAACTTCAGCAGCGAACCGCCGCGAAAATCGTGATTCTCACTGCCTCGCGCGACGTTCAATTGCTCGATAGCGCCATTCGCAACGGCGCACGCGGCGTCGTGCGCAAGAGCGATCCGCCGGGGATCCTGCTCAAGGCGATAGAAAAAGTGCATGAAGGCGAGCTTTGGGTGGACCGCGGAGCGGTCGGGCGGCTGTTCCTTGAAATGGCAAGGCAAAAAGCGGCGCAGGGCGACGATCCGGAAAAGACGAAGATCGCGACCCTGACCAGCCGCGAACGCCAGACCATTGCCGCGGTGGCCAGCGACGCGTCCGCCCCGGCCAAAGTGATCGCTGAGCGGCTGTGTATTAGCGAACACACCTTGCGCAACCATCTCACTTCGATTTACAGCAAGCTGGACGTGTCCAGTCGGTTGGGACTGTACGCTTTCGCGACGCGGCACAGCCTGATCGAGGGTGAGTCCCGCCTGAGGGCTTAACCGCAGCGTACACCAGCCACGCGGCCGGCCGCGTCGATGTCCATCGTCAGGCGCCCGGAGTCGTATTCCATCGTCACCATCTGGCCTGGACGCACCATGCGCACGCGCTGCGCGCCTGCCCGGACTCTCGCTTCCTCAGCCAGCTTCGCATCGGCGACCTGGCCCACCGCGAACCGCGCGGCCGACTCGTTGCATTGACCGGGCGTGCTCACGGGTGGTTGCGGCAGGGGTGCGGGTGGAAGTTGCTGGGCGCAGGCGTCGAGCCCGACGCAAAGAGCCAGCAAGTACGGTCGGCAATGGCGCGGCATGGCAGTCTTCCGGTGGAGCTCATGTTCTCATTCTCGTGCGCCGCAACGCTATTTGCGTTCCGACCAGAGCTTGCCGCCCGTTGCCCAGTCCGTGGGCTTGATGTCGAACAGCAGCACGTCGACAGACTCGGGCTTGCTGCCCAAGGTGTCCACCACGGCCTGGGTCAAGGCCGCAACCAGGTTCTTCTTTTGCTCGGGGGTGCGGCCCTCCATCAATTCGACGCGGATCGTAGGCATGCGGGATCTCCTCGGGTTTTCGGGGCAAAGGCGCATTGTGCCCGCCCGGGTGAGCGTCGGGCCGGTTGTTAAGATGGCCGGTTGAGCATGACACTGATAACAATATTAATCGCCACCCTCGCTGCCGGCATCGGCAGCGTATGGCTCGCCGCCGGGCTGATGCGCCTGGGCTTCATGGTTCGTGGCAACGACGGCCCCGCCCACATCGGGCCCCAGCACCTTCTCAGCTTGGCCGCCGGTGCCTTGCTCTCCACATCGTTCATGCACCTGTTGCCGGAGGCCTTCGAAAGCCAGGCGGGTGCCAAGGAATTGTTCGGGGCCCTGCTGATCGGCCTGGTCTTCTTCTTCCTGCTGGACAAGGCCGAGCTTTGGCATCACGGCCACGAACATCACCACGAACATCACCACGATCATGCGCACGATCATCAACACCCGCCGCTGCGTTCGGGCGGTTGGGCCGTGCTCACCGGGGACAGCGTTCATTGCTTTGGAGACGGCATCCTCATCGCGTCGGCTTTCATCGCGGACCAGAGGCTGGGGCTGGTGGCAGCTCTGGCGGTGCTCGCACATGAAGTGCCGCACCACATCGGCGATCTGGCCGTGCTGCGGCTGTCGAGCGCCAACCGGCGCATGGCCCTGGTGAAGGTGTCGCTGGCCGGCGCCGTGACGGCGATCGGCGGGTTCACGGGATGGTGGCTCGTGGACCAGTTGCACGATTACCTGCCGTACTTTCTGGTGATCGCAAGCAGCAGCTTCATCTATGTCGCGCTGGCCGATCTGATCCCGCAACTCCAAAAGCGCCTGTCGGCCCGCGAGACTGCGGCGCAGGTTGCCTGGCTGCTGCTGGGCATCGGGCTGGTCGCGCTCGTCAGCCGCCTCGCGCACGCGATTTAACTCGGCGTCGGCGAGTGCCTACAGGGGTGATCGCCCCCCTCCGACTCGTGCGCGGGACGCTGCGCGCACCATCAGCTTGCGAACTGTGCAAGGAGCATCCCATGGCTGAAGACAGAGACCTCACGCACGATCCCATCAGCGGACAGGGTACTCACGCGGCAGACCTTGGCGCCACGCCCGCCGCCGTGATACCGGGTATGCCCGGCGCCTATCCGGACAGCGAAGCCGAGTACTGGCGGGCCAGCTATTCGGCCGAACCGTATTACATGGGCGGTCGTGCCTTCGAAGACTATGGCCCCGCCTATGAATTGGGATGGGTCAGCTTCGCTACTTACGGCGGAGAGTTCGACGCCGCCGACCGCGTGCTGGCAAACGACTGGGAAGTACGCAAGGGCGTTTCCGGCCTGTCGTGGGACGAGGCGCGCCCCGCGAGCCGCGCGGCTTGGCAACGCGCGCACAACGCACGCGAATACACGACAGACGGCAGCGCCAGCACCGGGCAGGTGATCGAAACGCTGAACGATCTTCTGGAGAACGCGAAGGACGGCGAACTCGGGTTCCGCGAAGCGGCCGAGCACACCAGGACACCGGGCTTCGCTGCGCTGTTCGGCCTGCGTGCGGAATCGTGCCGGCGAGCGGCCGCCGAATTGCGTGAACAGATCCAGCGCCTGGGCGGCAAGCCCGATACAGGCGGCTCGGTGACCGGCGCGGCACATCGGGTGTGGGTGCACATCCGCGGCCTCTTCGGCGGCGCAAGCGACGAGACCATGCTGATCGAATGCGAACGCGGCGAGGACGCCGCCGTGGCGCGCTATCGCAAGGCGCTGAAGCAGAACCTGCCGCGAGACATCCACGCGATGGTGTTGCGCCAGTTCGAAGGTGCACAGCGCAACCACGACATGATCAAGTCGCTGCGCGACCGGGCTCACGCACAGAACCAGGCGAAGACGGACGACAGCGCCTGACCTGCTTGCCGCGCGCGCGTTCGTAGTGCCGAGCAGTCCTACACGCAAGCGGCTTTGTCCGACATCGAGGCTAAACGCGCCACCCTAACGTCAAGGGGCGGTGTGCCAACGCACACCGAGATTTCACACGTCAATCAATCCATCGCAGTAAGGAGAATAGAGACATGGCATCACGCGACTACGAAGACAGCGACCGCCAGCAAGGCCGCTGGGGCAGCGATCAACAAGACCAGGAACAAGGCCGCGGCCAGGGCCGGCAACAGGGACAGGGCTGGGGTAACGAGTCACGCGGCGGCTGGGGCCAGGGTGGCTCACAGCAAGGTAGCTCGCAAGGTTACGGGCGCTCGCAGGAATTCGGCTCGCGCCAGTCCAGCGGGTATGGCGGCTACGGCGGCGGCAATGAAAGCCACGGCTATGGCCGCAGTACCAGCGGCTCCGAGTACGGCAGCCAAGGCTATGGCCGCGGCGAATTCGGTGGCGGCAGCGAGTTCGGTGGCCGCGGTGGGCAAGGCTACGGCAGCGAGCGCGGCTGGGGCCGGCAAGGCTACGGCGGCGAGGGCAGCTGGGGCGGGCAAGGCGGCACCTATGACCAGGGCAGCTACGGCAGCCGCGGTGGTCAGTCCACTTCCGGCCAGGGCACGTACGGCCAGGGCAGCTATGGCCAGGGACAGCAAGGATATGGTCAAGGACCGCAGGGCGGCTACAGCGGCAGCTATGGCGGCATGAACCAAGGCGGCATGGGTCAAGGTGGCTACGGCGGCGGTCAGAGCTATCAAGGCTCGTATCAGGGCGGTCAGTACGGCCAGGACATGCAAGGCACCGGCTATGGTTATGGCGGCAGCCAAGGCTACGGCGGAAGCCAGGGATACGGAGGATCGACCACGCACCACGACCCTGACTATCGCCAGTGGCGCGAGGAGCAGATGCGCAACCTGGACAACGACTATCACTCGTGGCGGCAGGACAAATACAAAAAATTCTCCGACGAGTTCAACACCTGGCGCAGCAGCCGCAGCAGCGGGCAGGGCCAAGGTGGCAGCGGCTCGGGCTCGAGCGGCTCGAGTGACAGCAGCGGCACGACGGGGAGCAGCGGCATGACCTCGACCGGAAGCAGCAGCACCAGCGGCTCGAGCTCCGGCTCCAAGAAATAGGATCCAGCCGCACCAGGGACGGCGCCGCTGGCGCCGTCTTCATTTACATCGGGAGATATTCATGACGAGAGTTGTACTTCGCTCCGTTCCCCTCGCCGTGGCGCTCTGTGTGCTGTCGGCGGGTTCATGGGCACAAACATCCCCGCCCCCCGGCTCCGGAACTTCGATGACAGGTAACCAGGCGGCACCCGTGGCGCAGGCGGGCACGGGCACCCGCAACGCCGAAACGCGCAAGGACGACCAGCTCGCCAGGGCCGATCGCAAGTTCATCCAGCAGGCGGCCGAGGGCGGCATGTATGAGGTGCAGATCGCGCAGCTCGCCGCATCGAAGGCCACGGACCCCAATGTCAAGAGCTTCGCCGATACCTTGGTCAAGGACCACCAGGCCGCGAACAACGAGCTGGTGCAGATGGCCAACGCCAGGAAGGTCGAATTACCGGCGGCACCTCCGCGCGCCATGCGCCGCGACATCGAGAAGCTGGCGCAGCGCACGGGCAAGGATTTCGACGAGCGCTTCGTTCGCGACGTCGGCATCAAGGACCACGAGAAGGACATCAAGATGTTCGAAAAAGGAAGTGCCAGCGTGAAGGATGCGCAGTTGAAGGCTTGGATCGACAAGACCTTGCCACACTTGCGCGAGCACTTGGCCATGGCCCGTAAACTGCCGCAGGCAGGCCGTGGCGCGGCAGACGCGAGTAGCATGGGCAATCGCGCGGCCCCCAAGACAGGAAGCTGAAGGACCGGTGGTGTGTCCTACACCGCCATGCGGCGGTATCCGACACGCTTACTGCTGAGCAGGGCCGAACATGCAAGCCTTGCCCGCCGGCGTTCAGTGCGGGCGCAGTGGGGGGGAAATCATGAAGTGCGCGCGTCTGTGCGTCCTGGCCGTCGCGGCGGCGGTTCTCGTGGGCGGTGGTGCGCGCGCGGAGACCGAGGCGGAATACCTGCACCCCGGCCCACCCCGCAAGCAGGCATCGCCCTTCGGCCGTACGGTGCCACAGCCCGCCCCGCCCAAGCCGCGCGCCTCGAACCCGGCGATGTTCGCTCCGGCGGCGGCGTTGAACAGCAGGCGGATGTCCGAGCAGCAGCGCGAGGAATGGCGCTTCCTGAAAGACGCCGCGGCTGCCGGGCGCTTCGAAACCGAGGCTTCCCGGCTGGCCATGGTCAAGTCGAACAAGCCAGGCATCCGCTCATTCGCCACCACGCTGATCAACCACCACACGTCAGTCAGCAACGAACTGGTCCACATGCTGCACGTGCGCGGCATGGCGCCGCCCATGCTCGCCAACGACCAGCGCAAGATCCTCAACCGCCTGACAAAGCTGCAAGGCGCCAGGTTCGACCGAGCGTTCATGGAAGAAGTGGGAGTGAAGAGACAGCACGAAGACGTGCAGCTTTTCGAGAGAGCGCGCCTGGCCGTGGGGGACCCGCAGCTCAAGGCCTGGATCGAGCGGATCCTCCCGACGCTGCGCCACCACCTGGCGACGGCCGAGCAGCTTGCGCCTTCAGACTCGAAGGTGCCGCGCCGTGCGCCGGCAGCAAGCGCCGAGCCGCTGTTTCAGAAAGCCTAGCGCGTCGAGTAGCCCGTGACGCGCCACTTGCCGTCGGTATCGCGCACTGTCGTGATCACTTCCTGCACTTCGCGCTTGTCGAACTTCGACAGGAAAATGACCGTGACGTACTCGCCATCGGGTCGGCCAGCGAGCTGGGTCTTGTAGGCCGATTCGGCCGGCACGCGTTCGACGAAAGTGCCTAGATCCGCGCGAACCTTGGGGATGCCGTCCATCCAGGTTGGTAAAGGCACTGTCTGGCGAAAGACGCTGCTTGAGGTTTCCCAGGCGCGGCCCCAGTCCTTGCGGTCCAGCAACAGCAGCCAGCCCTGCGCGGCCAACTTGCCGGCGGCTTCCTTCTCTGCGTCGGCGCTGCTCTTCGCTTTGGGGGCCGGCGCGGCGGAGGCAGCGGGCGCGGCGGGCTTGGCCGCATCGGGCGGTGGTTTCAACTGGGCGCTGGCAGTCGCGCAGGCAAGGCCCGCGCACAGCGCCAGTGGCAAGACAAGTGATGGCTTCATTCGGTGAGTCTAGCCTGCCCAAGGTTCCCGACTGGCCGGGGCACATCCTTTTACTTACGCTTTACCGGAGCAGTTGCATCAGCAGTTTCGCGTTGACCTGGCCCTGATCCTCGTAGTTGGTATTGAATACGACGTGTAGCGCTTCGGCCAGACCGGCCATGCGGCGGATCTCGGGGACCATGGCCGACAGTTCGTCCTGCGAATACCAGTAGTTGAACCGGCTGGACGATGCGGAGCTCTTGATGTTCCACGTTTCCTTGTTGCGGCCGTGCAGGCGCAGCAACGCGAGCTTCGGGTGCGTGGCTTCCCACACGCAAGGCACGCAGTTGGCGAAACCCTGCGGCTCGTCGACGATGGTGTGAACCACGCCGAGCTCTTTCTCCAACGCCACCGTCTTGCCGAGGTTGTCGCCGTTAAACCAGCTCTTGTTGCGGAACTCCACGGAGAGCAGGTGGTCCGGCATTTTCTCCACGCAGTGCCGCACGTGGGCCATGCCCTCCCGATTGCGCAGCAGCCACGGCGCGAACTGGAAGTGCACAGCCCCGAGCTTGCCGGCTTGCCGCAGCGGCTCCAGCGCCTCGGAAAAGCGGCGCCACAGCTCGTCGGTGATCTCACGCGGCAGGTCCTTGTAGTAAAGGGCCTGGGGCGGATCCGTGCCGAGCGCCTGCTGGATGTCTTTGTGCAGCGCGGTGGGCGATGTCTGGTGTCCTGTGAACAGCCGGAACGCCTTGACGTTGAACACGAATTGCTCGGGTGTGCGCTCGGCCCACAGCTGCGCGTTCTGCGGCGTCGGCATGCCGTAGTAGCTGGAATCGACCTCGACCAGGGGAAACTGCGTTGCGTAGTGACGCAGCCGCGCCTCCGCGGATTTTGCTTCCCTGGGATAGAAGCGTCCGCAGTCGATCAAGGTTTTGTCGGTCCAGGAGGCCGAGCCTATGAAGATGTTGCTCACTGTATTAATATACAGTTATTCGGGGGTTGCATCACAAGTCCCTTGCTTATAAGTAACATATAGGTTACCATATTGAGTCCGGTTTTTCGCGTTGAAGAGTACGTAGGGCAAAAAGGTGTCACTCCATACAAGTTGTGGTTCGATTCGCTAGACCCCCACGCCGCCGCCAAAGTAACGACGGCGAAATTGAGGTTAGCGATGGGCAACACCTCATCGGTGAAATGGTTCGCGGGTCTGGGCGAATACGTGATTGATTGGGGTCCCGGGTACCGGATCTATCTGGCAAAGGATGGCGACGCACTGATAGTGCTTTTCGGTGGAGGAACCAAGCGCGGACAGCAGGCCGACATCGAACGCGCCAAGGCTCTACTCGCCGAGTACAAAGCGAGAAAGTCTGCAGCGGCAAAAGCGACGAAGAGAAAGAAGTAGCCATGGCACTGACACGCGATTTCAAGCAAACGGTAATCGAGAGAGTCGAGCGCGAGCCGAAGTTCGCCAAGGCCATGCTCGATGAGGCGGCGACGCTGTTCCTCAATGGCGAACCTGAGCTGGCGCGCGTTATCCTGCGGGACCTCGTCAATGCGACGGTTGGGTTCGAGGAACTGGCGCAACTTACCGAGAAACCTTCCAAGAGTTTGCACCGCATGCTGTCAGCCAATGGCAATCCCAGCATGGATAACCTGGCGGCCATATTCGGTGCCGTGAGTGCACGATTGAATGTCGGGTTGGAAGCCCATACGGTCGAGCCGGGCCGTGGCTGAACTTAACGCACAGCAGTTGGAGGCAGTTCAGCATGGAGTCGCCGAACTCGCCTGTGACACGCGCCCCCTACTCGTCATCGCCGGCGCGGGCTCCGGCAAGACCAACACCCTCGCGCACCGCGTGGCCAACCTCATCCGCCACGGTGCGGACCCGCAGCGGATGATGCTGCTCACGTTTAGCCGCCGCGCCGCGCAGGAAATGGAACGGCGCGTGGGTGGCGTGCTGCAGCAGGCGCTCGGCCTCGCGCCGACGCAGGCATTGCCTGGCCTGCCCTGGTCCGGCACCTTCCACAGCATGGGCGCGCGGCTGTTGCGCGAATATGCGGGCCGCATCGGCCTTCATGAGACCTTCACCATCCATGACCGCGGCGACGCCGAAGACCTCATGGGCATGGTGCGGCACGACATCGGCCTGGCCGACTCGAAGAATCGGTTCCCGCTCAAGGGAACGTGCCTGGGCATCTATTCGCGCGTGCTGAACACGCGCGAGCCGCTCGCCAAGGTGTTGCAGGACACCTATCCCTGGTGCAGCCAGTGGGAGGCCGAGCTCAAGAAGCTGTTCGGCGCCTACGTGGAGGCCAAGCAGCAGCAGAACGTGCTGGACTATGACGACCTGCTCTTGTTCTGGGCCGAGATGATGGCCGAGCCGACGCTCGCGCAGGAAGTCGGCGGCCGCTTCGATCACGTGCTGGTGGACGAATACCAGGACACCAACCGCCTGCAGTCCGAAATAATCCTGGCCATGAAGCCCACGGGGCAGGGCGTCACCGTCGTCGGGGACGACGCGCAAAGCATCTACTCCTTTCGGGGCGCGACGGTGCGCAACATCCTTGACTTCCCGCACCAGTTTACGCAGAGCGCGCGCATCGTCACGCTGGAGCGCAATTACCGCAGTACGCAATCCATCCTGGAGGCGAGCAACGCGGTGATCGGCGAGGCGCGCGAGCGCCATGCCAAGAACCTCTGGACTGACAAGCCGTCCAGCCACAAGGCCCAACTGCTGCTGGTGCCCGATGAGGCCGAGCAGGCCCGCTGGGTGGCCGACCAGGTGCTGCGCCATCGCGAAGCCGGCACCACGCTCAAGTGCCAGGCCGTGCTGTTTCGAACCAGCTCGCACAGCGCGGCCCTCGAGCTGGAGCTGGCACGCCGCAACATTCCCTTCGTCAAGTTCGGTGGGCTCAAGTTTTTGGAGGCTGCGCACGTGAAGGATTTGCTCGCCGTGCTGCGGTTCGCGCAGAACCCGCGCGGGCGAATGGCCGGTTTCCGTACGACACAGTTGATCCCGGGGGTGGGCCCCGCAACGGCGACGAGGCTGCTGGATGCCATGGGGGAATCCGCGGACCCGATGCAGGCCTTGCGCCAATTCGAGCCGCCGGGCCAGGCCCGCGAAGACTGGTCCCGCTTCGCCGATGTGTACGCGCAATTGCGCAGCCCCGATGTGGCCTGGCCCGCCGATCTGGAACTCGCCAAGGCCTGGTACCTGCCGCAGCTGGAACGCATCCACGACGATGCGCATGTGAGAAAGGTCGACCTCGACCAGCTCGTTCGGTTGGCCGCCGGTTATGCGAGCCGCGAGCGGTTCCTCACCGAACTCACGCTCGACCCCCCGCAGTCCACCAGCGACCAGTCCGGAGTGCCGCACCTGGACGAGGACTACCTGATCCTTTCCACCATCCACAGCGCCAAGGGGCAGGAATGGAAGGCGGTGCACGTGCTGAACGTCGTGGACGGCTGCATCCCCAGCGACATGGCCACCGGCACGCAGGAGGAGCTCGAGGAAGAGCGGCGCCTGTTGTATGTGGCAATGACGCGTGCCAAGGAACACTTGCACCTGATCGTCCCGCATCGCTTCTACGTGACGCAGCAAGGCGGCGGCGGCGACAGGCATATGTATGCGGGCCGCACCCGCTTCATCACCGAAGCGATCGCCGAGAAGTTCGAGCGGGTCACCTGGCCCGTGCAGGCGGCCGGCCCCGCGCCGGGCCCGGGCGCGAAGCCGGCAGTGCCTTTGCTTCAGGTGCGCGATCGCGCGCGCGCCGCCTGGCGCTGATCCCTTGCCGCCAGTTGCTGATTGCGCGCGTTCGGGTTGCCGAAGGCATGTCCTACGTTCACGCGCAGTTGCCACCGACAGCGTGCGCGGCTCGTGCTCCTAGAGTCGGCCCTGTGGCCAAGCGCGTGGTGCGCGAGACCGCATCAAACTACTCAAGGAGATAGTCATGGCAACTCGCAGTTCGAAATCCTCGTCGTCCTCCAGTCGCGGCGGCGCGTCCAGCAGCAAGGGCAGCAAGTCCCAGAGCGGCAGCCGCTCCGAGGGGCGCGCCAGCGCGAGCCGCGGTGGCGCGAGCAGCAAACGCAGCAGCCAACAAGGCGAGAAGCGCTCTTCGAGCAGTAGCAAGTAAAGCTGCGACGGGGACGTGTTCCCCGGTTCATAAACAGCCCGGCCGCGCATGCGACCGGGTTTTTTTTGTCGTTTGTCGCGCAAATATGCGTATCGCAATGTAACTTTTACGGCTGAGCTAAAACGGCTTGTGCTGCGTAAATATTTAACGCACTTTCTGTGATTAAGCGTGCGTTATTTCACAATGACTTATTGACACTTTTTTACGCTCTGTGCTGCTGAGCCAGCGCGACCGCGGTTACTCAGCAGTTTGGATGTCTGAACGTACTGTTTCAAAAACTAGCGTCTTGCGATCACGGCTCAGTTGATTATTAAGCCGTTTGCTTACCTTTCGTCAGCTCTCACCTACACCGGTGTCAGTCCTGTCCTACTAACATCACTCCACTCCTGCTGAGGTAGACCTCGGCGCCACTACAGCCCGGGCCGAAGCAGCCCGGGCACCTCTCTAGCTACCAACAGCCGGCGAGCGGATGTGAGGGACGGATGTTGCCTGCAAGGCGCTGCCCAACAGTGGCAACACCTTCTTACATGTGGATGGAATCTGTGATGAGACGACGCGAATTTTCGATCGCCACAACTGCTGCGGCAGCAGCACTCGCCGGGTGCGGCGGCGGTGGCGGCGGGTCCGCGCCGCTGGTGGGCGTCGCTGCTGCTGCTCCCGCTCCCGCGCCTGCCGGGCCGACGACCACCGCCATTGCCTCCGCGCCATTGCCTTCACCCACCGTCGAGCCCGAGGCGACGCAAGTCGTTGCCAGCGGTGCGCCGATGGGAACGAACCTGTCGGGCATGGAGTGGGCGCGTCCCGGCTTGCGCTATGGCCAGAGCACCCTGCCGAACCTGAACTTCACGGTGCCGCGCAGCCCCGACGTCGCCTACCTCGCCGGCGCCGGCTACACCAAGAACCGGCTGCCCATCCAGTGGGAACTGCTGCAACCCATGTTGCATGACACTCGCGCCAATGCCGCCGCGCGCGCGGCCATCGGCAACCCCGGCGAATTTCACGCCGGCTACGAGTCATACATCACCGGTGTCCTGGATGCGCATGCCGCTGCCGGCGTCAAGTGCATCATCGATTGCCACAACTACTGCCGCTACCAGGACTTCAAATTCCAGGGCGACGGTTCCGTCATCGGCCTCACCACGCCGGGCAACCCTTTGCTGCGCGCCTACACGAGCGACGGCTCGCAGGTGTTCGAGCGCATCTTCGCGTTGGCTCCGGGCGCGACGCTCACCATCGCGAATTTCACGGACTTCTGGACGCGTGTTGCCAACCGGTGGAAGAACCACCCCGGCCTGGGCGGCTGGGGCTTGATGAACGAGCCGCACGACATGCCCGCGCCCGGCGGCACCACGGCGTCCTACGGCGGCGAAGACCTGACGATCTGGCCCACGTTCGCGCAAGCAGCGATCAACGCCATTCGCGCGGTGGACGCGTCAACGCCGATTTACCTCGCCGGCAATGAATGGCAGGCGGCGATGACGATCGGCACGAAGAACCCGGGCTGGCCGCTGGCCGGGGCGAACCTGGTGTACGACGTGCATATGTACCTGGACGCTTTCAGCAACGGCTTCGCGTTCGACTACGACACCGAGGTGGGGAAAAACTTCACCGCCGGCATCGGCAATGAGCCGATCAACCCGCAAACAGGCGTGAAGCGCCTGAAGATCGCCACCGACTGGGCGAAGGCCAATGGCGTGAAGCTGGCGCTGACCGAGGTCGGCATGCCGATAGACGACGCGCGCTGGGAGGAGATGTTCAATCGCGCCGTCGCGCACGCGCGCGCAGAGGGCGTGGAGATCTACACATGGATGGGGGGCAACCACTGGCCGATCCGCAACTACGCCATCAACAATGTGCCGGGTTGGCACCAGAACAAGACGCTGGAGCCGGCCGTGACGGGCCCGCTCAAGGCCATTGCCGGCGTGGCGCGCGCCACGATCTACGACGACGGCGGGGGCTACGCGGTCAATGGCAACGTGGTCACGATCACGGTGTACGCGCGTGGTTTCCTCCCAGCCGACCTCACGCTTACCGTCAGTTCGAGCAACGGCGGCTCGCTCAGCCGTTCCTCGATCACGCTTGCCGCCGGCGCCAACTCGCAGACCAGCTACACCTTCACACCGGCGCCGAACACGGTCACCACGCTCACCTACTCGGGCAGTGCGCAGGTGCCGCCGCCACGCAAGGTTTATTCGCTTGTGGACCCGGTGGCCTACGCTTCCACCAGCCTGGCCGACGCCGCCCTGGCCCTCATCGCGAAGTACGCCGCATGCAAGTGGGAAATGTCCGACGGCCACACCGATTACATGCTGGGCGTGCCTTCGGCCGAGGGACAGCCGATCCGCGCGGTGTCCGACTCGGGCTATGGCTCCAGCACCGGCAACGCGATGGAGATGATCAACTGGATCAACAAGGAAGGCGGCAACCAGGGCACGATGTCCCTGCCTGTCATGCGAACTGTGAATGGCAGGAAGGCGGCCGACCATACCGTCTACGACACCTTCGGCCTGTGGTGCAAAAAGTCCGAGCCGATGCCCGGCGTGCAAGCCAATCCGAGGAATCGCGTGCCCTACAACGTCGATGACGCGCACTTCGCCATCGCGGCGGTGAGCGTCCCCGACCAAGGCAACGGCATCGTGTTCCAGGCGTCCAAGGCCGAGGCCGGGCAGACGTCTGAGCTCGGCATCTACAACGGCCAGCCGCAGGCGCGCTGGATCGACGGCAACGGCCAGACGGTACAGGTGACGAGCCCTGCCGCGTTGGCTCCAAATGCACCCGCGGTCATCTCGCTCATGTCGACACAGGGCTCGCAGACGCTGCGCGTGAATGCGAGTCAGGTGGCGAGCAGCGCCGCGTCGTTCTCGGGCGGTGTGTTCGCGCAGATGATGATCGGCTCGGGGTTTCGCAACTACTACCCGCAGGGCGGCTTCATGGGCTATATGTTCTCGGTGATCGCGGGCAAGGGCCAGCCAACGGCGGCGGAGATGGCGGTGATGGAGCGGTATCTGGGAAGCACGGCCGGGGTGAGTTTCTAATGCGCTGTTCGTAAGTAACTGAGCGATCGCGAAGGGAGCACGCGCCAAAGCCAGTTACGATGGCAGGGGCTACTTGCAGGCCCTGCTGTGGACTCAACGGCTTACATGAACACTACGATTGAATCGCTCACACAGGCCCTGCGCCGCTTTGCCGCCGAGCGCGACTGGGAGCAGTTCCACTCACCCAAGAACCTCGCGGCCGCGCTTACGGTGGAAGCCGCGGAGTTGCTCGAGCATTTCCAGTGGCTCACCGAAGAGCAAAGCCGCAACCTGCCCGCCGACAAGCGCGCGGCTGTGAGCCAGGAGATCGCGGATGTGCTGCTGTACCTTCTGCAGATCGCGGACAAACTGCAGATCGATGTCATTGCGGCGGCGAACGAGAAACTCGCGCTCAACGGCGCGAAATACCCGGCCGCGCAGGCGCGCGGCAGCAGCGCCAAATCCGACGAGCTGCGGCGGGCACAGGAAGAAGTGAACGGCGGCCCATCGTGATGATCGAACTTTCCGGCGCATCCAATTTTCGCGACCTCGGCGGCTACGCCGCCGATGCCGGCCGCAAGGTGCGGCGCTTGCGCCTGCTGCGGTCCGACCACCTGGCCAACCTGGAGCCCCAGGATCTTTCAATGCTCGCCGCGCGACTGGGCGAGGGCGTTCGCGTGCTCGACCTGCGGGGCGTCGCCGAGCGCGAGCAGGCGGCCTGCGCTATTCCCGCCGCGACCGTCCACTCCCTGCCCATCGAGCCGACCATCGTGCAGAAGCTGACCGACCTGCTGGAAGCGGGGCATCGCATCACGGCGGCAGACACGGTCGCGCTGATGGAGGAGACCTATCGCGGCTTCGTGCGGGCCAACACGCCACGGTTCGCGTCGCTGTTCGCGCATGTGCTCGACGAGCACGAGGCGCCGGTGGTGTTCCACTGCACGGCTGGCAAAGACCGCACCGGTTTCGCCGCGGCCCTCATCCTGCGCAGCCTCGGCGTATCTGAAGAAGACGTGATGCGCGACTACCTGCTGACCAACGAACGCCTGAAGATGCCCGACGCGTCGCGATACGGCCTGACGCCGGAGGTGGGCAAAGTGCTCTGGCGTGTGCAGCCCGAATTCCTGCAGGCGGCGTTCGAGGCGGTTCAGGCCGACTATGGCGGGCTCGAGGGGTACTTCCGCGAAGGGCTTGGCTTGAGAGATGCCGAACGCGAGCGTCTGCGGCAGTTGTACCTGGAACACCGAGATGGCTAAAGTGACAGCTTCCATTCCAAGGAGCACGCCATGTCCTTCACCCAACAGGAAAAAGCCCATCACTTCCGCGCCCTGCATCAGGGCCGCCACGCCTTCGTCATAGCCAACGCCTGGGACGCGGGCTCGGCGCGCATCCTCGCCGGCCTGGGCTTCACCGCGATCGCAACCTCCAGTGGCGCAGCGGCGGGCGTGCTGGGGCGGCGCGACGGCAGGATATCGCGTGACGAGGCGCTGGCACATTGCCGTGCCATCGTGTCCGCCACGGATCTGCCGGTGTCCGCCGATCTCGAAAACGGATTTGGCGACGCGCCATCGGACGCTGGGAAGACGATCCTGATGGCTGCGGAAGCGGGCCTCGTGGGCGGCTCCCTCGAGGATTTCTCCGGCAACCCCGATGCGCCCCTTTATCCGCTTTCGCAAGCGGCCCTGCGCGTGGCTGCCGCGGTGGAGGCCGCGCGCTCGCTGCCGTTTCCGTTCACGCTCACCGCGCGTTCGGAGAACTACCTGCGCGGCAACCCCGACCTGGACGACACCATCGCGCGCCTGCAAGCATTCGAGAGGGCCGGCGCAGACGTACTGTTCGCGCCTGGCCTGCCCGATTTGGCCACCGTACGCTCGGTCTGCAGCGCGGTGGGCAAGCCCGTGAACTTCATGGTGGGCATCAAGGGCAAGTCGTTCAGCGTGGCGGAACTGCAAGCCGCGGGCGTGCGGCGCATCAGCCTGGCCACGTCGCTTTACCGTGCCGCGATGACGGGGCTGGTGGAAGCCGCGCGCGAAGTGAAAGAGCAGGGCACCTTCTCGTACCTCGATAGGAGCCTGTCGAGCGCGGAGCTCAACGGCTTCATGCAGCCGTAAATTTTTCGCGCGGCTCCTACGCCGCGCCCCGATGGGTTCCTACACGGCCGAGGCAGCACGCCGCGCAACATGTGATCCATAGTCATAGGCACGATGCAAAGCAAGGATCACGCAATGGCCACCCAGGACGACCGAAAGGACGCTACCCCGAGCGAGGATTCCAGCGCCTATGAAGGCGATAGCCACGGCCCGAGCGATCCGGCCAGCAGGAAATAGAATGAAAAGAGGGAACAGCAACATGGTGTATGCGCTGTTTTCCCTCGGACTTCTGGCTGCGGTTGGGGCGGTATACACGGCGGCGATCGGTTGGTTGTGGTTGCGTCAGGAGCGTCTGTTGTTCGAGCCCACACCGCTGCCTGCCGACCATGTGCTGTGCACCGACCCGGACGTGCAGGAACTCACCATCGATGTCCCCGGCGCCAAGCTATCGGCCGCGCACCTGCGGCTGCCCGACCCGCGAGGCGTTGTGTTCTTCCTGCATGGCAACTCGGGTAACCTGCTCGACTGCCTGGTGGATCTCGACGCGTTCCGCGAAGTGAACTTCGACGTGGTGATGTTCGACTACCGCGGCTACGGCAAAAGCACGGGTTGCATCGAGAGCGAAGAGCAGTTGCGCGCCGACGTGCGCTACGTCTGGGAGTATTTCGCCAAGCAATACGAGGGCAAGCGCGTCGTGATCGCGGGACAATCGCTGGGCACGGCGCTGGCGGCCGGATTGGGCGCCGAACTCACCGCTGCGGGTCGCGCGCCGGCATTGACGTTGCTCGTCTCGCCTTACAGCAGCATGCGTGCGCTGGCCGACGAGGTGTATCCGTGGGTGCCGCGCCAGGTGCTGCGCTATCCGCTGCACACCGCCGAACACGCTTCGCGGCTGACCGGGCCCCTGATGTTGGTCCACGGCGACAAGGACGAGCTGATCGGAATCCACCATAGCGAGAGCCTGTGCATTACGGTTCCGCAGGCCCAGCTCCTGAGAGTGGAAGGCGCTGGGCATGGCGATGTCCACAAATTCCCGAGCTTCCGCAAGGCCCTGGCCGGCGCCCTGGCCTGCCTGTAGCAGCCATGCCGGGCCCGAAGTCGCGGCATTTCCTCACAAGCTCAGCCCTGTTGTAGCCCAACAATAGGGGCATGGAATTCGCGTCCTGGTCCATCGTCATCGGGGTGCTGCTGATCGTCATGGCGCTCAGCGGCACGGTACTCGACCGGCTGCCGCTGTCCACCTCGATGCTCTATCTGCTGGTGGGCCTGGCGGTGGTGACGGAAGTCGTCGTGCTCATCTCGCTGTTCACCGCCGGCTTGAAGCTCAGCCCCGGGCTCAGCGACCGGCGCTGGCTGCTGCCCCTGCGCCTGGCGATCGTCTCAATGATCGTCACGGTGCTGGGCGTCGCTGTGGCGGCGCACTTCCTTCTCGGCTGGCAGTGGGGCGCCTGCATCCTGCTGGGCGCCATTCTTGCACCCACCGATCCTGTTCTCGCGTCGGACGTCCAGGTCCACCGGCCCGGGGACCGCGACCGGCTGCGATTCGCCCTTACGGGTGAGGGTGGGTTGAACGACGGCGCGGCGTTTCCATTCGTCATGCTGGGCCTGGGGTTGATGGGGCTGCATGAGATCGGCAGCTTCGGCTGGCGCTGGGTGCTGGTGGACTTGTTGTGGGCAGCGATCGTGGGGCCGGCCGTCGGCGCACTGCTGGGCCTGGCCGTTGGTTGGCTCGTGTTGTACCTGCGGCGCGAGCACAAGGAGGCCGTGGGACTGGACGATTTCCTGGCGATGGGGCTGATCGCTTTGTCGTATGGGGTCGCGCAGATGCTCCATGGCTATGGCTTTCTTGCAGTGTTTGCGGCCGGCGTGGCGCTGCGGCAGCTGGAGCAATCGCAGACGACGAACGCGTCGAGCCGCAAGGCCGCGGCGCAAGCGCACGTGGACCCGGACAAGACGCTGGCAGACGCGATTGCGGTGGACCCTCAACATGCACCCGCCTTCATGGCCCAGGCTGTCCTGGGCTTCAACGAGCAGCTCGACCGCATTGGCGAAGTGGCGGTCGTGATCACCATTGGCGCGATGCTGTGGGCGGTGCAGTGGCACAGCGGCGTATGGTGGCTGGTTCCGCTGCTCCTGCTGGTGATCCGGCCGGTATCCGTCGCGCTGGGATTGATCAACTCGACCGCAACGAGCGGCCAGCGCTGGCTGATCGGCTGGTTTGGCATACGGGGTGTGGGCTCGCTGTACTACCTGATGTACGCCATCAACCACGGAGTGCCGGCCTCGCTCGCAGACCCGTTGATCACGCTGACGCTGTCGGTGGTGGTGACGTCCATCGTCGTGCACGGGATTTCGGTGACGCCCATGATGGCGGCCTACGGGAAGGCAGCGGCTCGCCGCCGGAAGTAACGCGGCTCCTTGCGGTGTCCTACAGCGCGGGCGGGCAGTGGCCGACAGCACTGACTCAGGATTTGCCTAGAGTGGCGTGAACCCGCCACAAGGAGCCACCATGAACCCCGACGACAAGCAGAAACCAGCCGCGCGCGACAACGGCAACTCAAGTATCGCGAACGGAACCGGGGCAAAGACGCCCAGTACCGACATGCAGCCGGAAGATGCAGGTACGCCCGAAAGTGGCAGCACAGGGACCGGCGCGGCGGCCGAGAGCGCCATGAAGCAGACCAGCAAGACACCCTCCGAGCGGGGGGAACGATGAGCTGGCCTCACGTCTGTCCTACAAATATCTGCGGCTGAGGCCGACAAACAGGCGGCAGAGCGTGCCTAGAGTGCGCAGTAGGGCGATGAACCGCGCCCTCTCGAATCCACACAACATCCCCTCAAGGAGTTCCTGATGAAAGCATCCCTGACTTCATGTGCCGCCCTGGCGCTGGTTGCCGCCGTTTCCTTGGGTGCTTGCACCAAGCGCGACGAGACGGCGACGCCGTCGACGTCATCAAGCACATCGAGCACGACGACGGAAAAGAGCGTGACGACCACGCCCGCCCCGCCCGCCGCCGGTAGCGATACCTCCAGCACCGCGGGCACCAGCGGTTCGACGGGCTCGACAGGCAGCACCAGTTCGATGGGCGCCCCCGGCGTAACGAGCTCCACGACCAGCACCACGACCACGACAGCGACGCGTTAAGCAACGGCGCGCGGCCGGCGGTTCAACCTTTCTCGACCGGCCGCTTCGGGTCACTGCACCATTCGCTCCAGCTGCCTGCATAGAGCGCGCTGTGGCCCAGGCCGGCGATTTCCATCGCAAGCAAGTTGGGGAGCGCACTGACGCCGCTGCCGCAGTGGTGTACCACGGTGGCAGGATCGCGTCCCGCCAGCAGTTCCTCGAACTCCGCCTTGAGCTGCGCGGCAGGTTTGAACCTGCCGTCGGCACCCATGTTCTCGGCGGACGGACGGTTCAACGCACCGGGGATGTGGCCGGCAACCGGATCGAATGGCTCCACCTCGCCCCGGTAGCGCGGCGTGGATCTTGCGTCGACCAGGGTTTGTGATTTCTTTCCGAGCGATTTTTCGACCGACTTCGTCGTTGCAAGCGAGCGCAGCTCGGGGCCGAGCTTGAAGTTCGACTGGAAGCGGGAGGTCTCGACGCGGTCGGTGACCTCACCTCCGGCGGCCTGCCATGCCTGTAGCCCGCCATCCAGCACAGCCACCGCTTCATGGCCCGCCCACTTCAGCATCCACCACAGGCGGCCGCAAAAATTGCTGGCATTGCGGTCGTACACGACTGCCTGCATCGCGTTCGCGAAGCCGACGCTGGATAGCCAGATGGCAAATTTCTCGCGGCTGGGCAGGGGATGGCGGCCGCCCGACGCCGCGTCGGGATGGGGGTGGTGCGTACCGTCGGGATCGATGACGCCCTGGTCGCTGAGTGCGGTGTCGAGGTTGGCGTACACGGCGCCGGGGATATGCCCCTTGCGGTATTGCTCTTCGCCCGCGGCGGGATTCATCAAGTCGAAGCTGCAATCGAAGATCATCAGCGGCGTGCCGTTTGCCTGCAGGGCCCGGAGTTGCTGGGGGGAAATCAGGGTCGTGTACATGGGGAAATTATCTGCCTTTCAGTGCTCTTCCGCGGGCGCATTCGGCGCGGCCCGCGCGCGCAGGACCGTCGCGGCGATGCCGCTGGCGACGATCAGGGCCATACCGGCCCACCCCGACAGCGAGATGCGGTCGCCGAACAGCGTGACGCTGTAGATCGCCCCGAAGACGATGCCCGAGTACTGCAGGCTGGCGACCACGAGCGTCGCCCCATGGCTGTACGCGCGCGTGATGCACAGCTGGCCGAGTGAGGCCAGCAGGCCCATCGGCAGAAGCCATAACGCGTGCAGCCAGTTCCACGGCGAAAGGCCTTCCACCAGCATGCCGGCGGCGCCGGCCACCGCCGAGCCCACCGCGAAGTAGAACACCGTGCGTGTCTCCGGCTCGCCGAGCTTGCCGAGGGCCATCACCTGCATGTACGCGAAGGCGGCCGTCAGGCCCGACATCAGCCCGATCAGGCCGGCGAAGACCTGGTTCTGCTCGATCGTGGGACGCAGCATCATCACAACGCCCGCGAAGCCCGCCAGCACCGTGAGCACCAGCGCTCCCTGCCTAAGTGGAGCCGCGCCGCCGGAGCGCGGGTTCCATGCGATCAGGGCGCCGCCCACGAGGAACGCCGCAACCCAGACGCTGCTCATGTAATTGAGCGTCATCGCGGTGGCCAGCGGCAAGTTGGCGATGGCGTAGAACCAGGCGCCGAGCGACACGACGCCCACCACGCTGCGCCACGCGTGCATGCCCGCGTAGCGCGTTGCGAGCGCGGTGCCCTGGCTGCGGGCCAGCAGCCACAGGAAGAGCATGCCCAGGAGGCCGCGGTAGAACACGAGCTCGGAACTGGTGAACCACTCCGATGCGAACTTCACGCACACCGCCATGGTGGCGAAGAAGAGCGAACCCAGGACCATCCACAGCGCCTGCATTTCAGGCTTCCAGGATCCGGTCGAGCCATGGCTGGCGCGCCAGCCGCGCGGCCTCGAACGCGGCGATGCGTTCGCGGTGCGCGAGCGTCGCGGCGATCCAGTCGATGTCCTCGGTCAGCAGCAGTCGCTCGCGGGGCGCCAGGGCAAAGCGAAACTCGCGGCCCTGGAAGTCAATGCGACCGGATTCGATGTCGATCGCAACCGTCAACACGCCGACCCGGCTGAGCGAGAACAGTGCATCGATATCGCCGGCCGACAGCACGATGGCTGCGACCCCATTGAGCGGGCAGTTCTGCCGGAAGATGTCGCCGAAGCTGGGCGCGATCACGGCTTTGAAGCCGTAGTCGCGCAGCGCCCACACCGCGTGTTCGCGGCTGGAGCCGCAACCGAAATTCTCACGCGCCAGCAACACCGTGGCGCCGCGCAGCTCGGCTCGGTTCAGGACGAAGTCGGGGTTGGCCCGGCGCTTTGAATGGTCGCTCGTGAGGTCGCCCGGATCGAGGTAGCGCCAAGAGTCGAACAGCACCGGCCCGTAGCCGCACTTGGCGGTGGACCTGCCGTACTGTTTCGGAAAGATCGCGTCGGTGTCGACATTGGCGCGGTCCAGCGGCACCACCGTGCCGCTGTGACGACCGCCGGGGAACGCCGGCATCAGGGTTTGAGAAGGGGTGCAGGAACCCGGCGTCGGTACCACTCGTGGAAGTGCTGCATGCCATCTTCCATCGGGCTCTGGTAGGGTCCCACTTCGTTGTCGCCGCGCCGCATGAGCGCGAGCCGGCCCGCGTCCATGCGCTCGCCGATCTCGTCGTCCTCGAGGCAGGTCTCCATGTACGCGGCCTGCTGCGCCTCGACGAATTCGCGCTCGAACGCCGCGATTTCCTCGGGGTAGTAGAACTCCACCATGTTCATCGTCTTCTGCGGGCCCATCGGGTGCAGCGTGGACACGGTGAGCACGTGCGGATACCACTCCACCATGATGTGCGGGTAGTAGGTGAGCCAGATCGCGCCGTACCTGGGCTGCTTGCCCTGGCGGTATTGCATCAGCGCGTCGTGCCAGCGCTGGTACACGGGGCTGCCGGCCTTCAGGCGATGGGCGACGCCGACGGTTTGTACCGAATAGTCCTGATTGAACTCCCATTGCAGGTCGTCGCAGGTGACCATGCTGCCCAGCCCCGGATGGAACGGGCCGACGTGGTAGTCCTCCAGGTAGACCTCGATGAAGGTCTTCCAGTTGTAGTTGCACTCGTGCAGCTCGACGCGGTCGAGCACCATGCCGGTGAAGTCGAGGTCGGCGCGCGGGCCCATGCCGGCAAGCGCGGCCGGGCACACGATGTTGCCTCCGGCGCCACGGCCGGCCTCGATCGAGCCGCGGTCCTTGAGGATCACGGCCTGGCGGTGGCGGCACACGTTGGAGATGAGCTCCACACCTTTTTGCGTGCGCAGCAGCGCGCGGCCTCCGCCCTCCTGGGGCAGGGCGTAGTAGTCGCCGTTGTTCGGAACCGAAAGCTGGTGCCCCACATAGCGGGGCCCGGACTGGAAGATGCTTTCCATCTCGCGCTTGTAGAGCGCTTCGTCGAAGTAACTTGAAACTGGTAGTTGGCTTGCGGCCTGCTGCAGTTGAAGACTTAAATCAGACATGGGTGACCTGACCTAGAGACTCCCCCTATGAAGGGGCAGGGTAAGCGCTTTATCCGTGGACTGGCGCGGGAAGGAAAAATGAAACAGGGAGAACCGGGATGGCCCGGGATGAGGGAAGGGGATTGTACCCTTGGGGTTCATCTGGGGTCGGGTGTACGGCTATCAAGGCCACATGCCCTTGCCGCTTGGGGTGCGGCCCCCATTACAGCGAGGCTGCACGGCCTAGAATTGAGGGTTTCCATCCCAGCAAGACCCATGTCCAAGGCCCCCTTCAAAACCCCGGCGAGCTACGAAGCCGCGCTGGAAGAGCTCGAGCAGCTCGTCGGCCTGATCGAATCGGGGCAGCTTCCGCTCGAGCAGTTGCTGACGGGATATCAGCGCGGCGCAGAACTGTTGCAGTTTTGCCGTGAAAAATTGCAGGCTGTGGAGAACCAGATCAAGGTGCTGGACGAGGGCACGCTCAAGCCGTGGACGCAAGAGTGAAGCTTGCCTTCGACTTGCGCGACTGGAGCGCGGAGCGAACCGCGCGTGTGGAAGCCGCGCTGTCCGGTTGGGTAACGGACGACGCCCCGGCCGGGCTGGGTGACGCTATGCGCTATGCCGTGCTGGACGGCGGCAAGCGCTTGCGTCCGCTGCTGGTCCTCGCGGCCAACGAAGCTGTCGGCGGCAACGAGGAAGCCGCCCTGCGCGCGGCCTGCGCGGTCGAACTGATTCATGCGTACTCGCTGGTGCACGACGACATGCCCTGCATGGACAACGACGTCCTGCGCCGTGGCAAGGCCACAGTGCACGTGAAGTACGGCCAGGCCCAGGCCCTGCTGGCCGGGGATGCGTTGCAGGCACTCGCCTTCGAACTTCTGGCGCCGGAGGGGCCGGCGATTCCCGCATCGGTGCAGGCAGCCTTGTGCCGGCTGCTGGCGCGAGCCGCCGGCCATGCCGGTATGGCCGGCGGGCAGGCGATCGACCTGGCCAGCGTGGGCCG
>JAQZBU010000191.1 GCA_029237735.1 Ramlibacter sp.
CAAGGGCGTGTCGCAGGCGTTCGCGGCCAGCATCCACGGCGCGAGCGGCGATGAAGCGCTGGCCTGCAAGGATTGCCACAAGACGCACAACATCAAGGCCGCGGCCATGGGCAACCACCTGAAGGACCAGTGCGTGTCCTGCCACCGCGAAGTGGCAACCAGCCATGCGGAATGGCTTCCCAACACCGCCCGCCACCTCGAAGCCATTTCATGCCCAGCCTGCCACTCGCCTGGAACGACCCGGCGCGTGAACCTGCGGATCTACGAAGGAACGGCCGCGGCGCAGCAAGCGGCCGAGAAAGTAGGCGTGCCGCAGTTCGTCAAGCTCGCGAACACGGCCGACCCGACGGGATCGGGCATCGACGGCCGCGCCCTGTGGAGCCTGCTGCAGGACTTCAGCCGCAACAGCTCGGACACCCGCACGATCGTGCGCGGCCGGCTCGAGGTGCAGACCGGCATCGAATCGCACTCGCTCGCGGCGAAGGGCACGGCCTTGAAGGACTGCGCGACCTGCCACAAGCAAGGCGCGGCCTCCTTCCAGAAGGTGACAGTGAGCATGGCAGCCGCATCAAGCTGCTGGACATCATGCTCGTCATGGCGCTTGGCGCCGGCATCCTGATCCCCGCCGGGCACCTGGTGGTCAAGCTGGTGAGCGCGCGCAAGCGCCAGGCCGCGGCAGCCGCTGAAGCCGCGCAGGCTTCCAAGAGCAACGATTCCACGGATAGGAGCTGATCATGAGCAAGCTGTACATCAACCCGCTGCCGGTGCGGCTGTGGCACTGGGCCAACGCGGTCCTGTTCATCGTCCTCGTCGTGACGGGCGTGCAGATCCGCTACCTGGACCTGTTCGATTTCATGTCGTTCCGCAACGCGGTCGTGGTCCACAACTGGGTGGCGTTCGCGCTGATCGGCAACTTCTTCGTGTGGCTGCTGTTCTACCTGTTCTCGGACAAGAACAAGGCCTACCACCCCGAGTTCAACCTACTGAAGCTGGCGCGCGCCTGCTTCGCGCAGATGCAGTACTACGGATACGGCATCTTCAAGGGCGAGCACAGCCCGCACCACATGGACCCGTACAACAAGTTCAATCCGCTGCAGCGCATGCTCTATCAAATCTTGATGCTGTTCCTGCTGCCGCTGCAGTTCATCACCGGCATCCTGATGTGGGACATCAAGCGTTTTTCCGGCTTCGTGGACATGGTGGGCGGCGTGCGCGTCGTCGACACGGTGCACGTGCTGATCTTCATCTTCTTCGTGTTCTACCTGCTGATCCACCCATACCTTGCGACGCTGGGCCACACGCCCACGGCACACATCAAGGCCATGATCACCGGCTATGAGGATGTCGAGGAAGAAATGCCTCCCGCCGTCCAGGCGACCCAGGCCACTGCGTGAGCGCGGCCCCCCATCAACCCAACCAAGGAGCAGAAAGATGATCCTCAAGACCCTCGCGGCCGCCGCCGCATTCGCATGCACGCTCGCGTTGCCCGCCTTCGCGGCCGTGGATGCCGAAGCCGCCATCAAGCTGAACAAGGACAGCGGCTGCACGAAGTGCCACTCGGTGGACAAGGCCAAGAAGGGCCCCGCCTACCAGAAGACGGCCGCCAAGTTCAAGGGCAAGGCCGAAGCGGAAGCCAAGCTGGTCGACCTGCTGACCAAGAGCCCGAAAGTGAAGATGGAAGACGGCACCGAGGAAGAGCACAAGGCGGTTGCCACCAAGGACGCGGCCCAGGTGAAGAACCTGGCGCAGTGGATTCTCTCGCAGTAGCGGTAGGGTGGGCACCTGTGCCCACCTACTCGTCCTCGCTTGGCGGCTCCGTGTCGCGCACGCGGATGTTGTATTTCTTCATCAGCGCCTGGAAGTTCGCGCGCTGCATCCCGGTGGCCTCCGCGCTGCGAGTGACGTTCCACACGTTGCGCTTGAGCGTCTCGTGCACGAACAGCTTCTCGATATCCTCCACCGACTTTTCGCGGGCGATTTTCTTGACACGCTTCAGGTCCTCGCCGGTGCGCGGCACTTCGAGGTCCGTGCGCGGTGCGCTGTCGAGGATGGCGGCCAGGTGCGCCTGCCGGATGGTGTCGTCGGAGGCGAGGATCACGGCGCGGTGCATCGCGTTCTGCAACTCACGCACGTTGCCCGGCCAGGCATGGCTCATCAGCAGGCTCATCGCGCCTTCCGAAATCTTGGGCACCGGCCGCTCCAGCTCGTCGCTGAACGTCTTGAGGAACTGGAAAGCCAATGCGGGGATATCCTCGCGCCGTTCCCGAAGCGGCGGGACGTGGATCGGGAAGACGTTGATACGGTAGTACAGGTCTTCGCGGAACGTCCCTTCCCCCACCATCGCCTTCGGGTCGCGGTTGGTGGCCGCGAGGAGCCGTACGTTGGTGGTTTGCGTGCGCGTGTCGCCGACGGCTTTGTATTCTCGCTCCTGGATGACGCGCAGCAGCTTGGCCTGCGTGGACAGCGGGATGTTGCCCAACTCGTCCAGGAACAGCGTCCCGTTGTTGGCCATGTCGAACATACCGCGCTTGTTCGAGGTGGCGCCGGTGAACGCGCCCTTGACGTGGCCGAACAGCTCGCTTTCGAGCAGGTTTTCGGAGAGCGTGTTGCAGTCCACCGCCACGAAGGGCTGGTCCTTGCGCAGGCTGTTGTAGTGGATGGCACGCGCGACCATCTCCTTGCCCGTGCCACTCTCGCCTGTGATGAGCACGGTGCAGTTGGTGGGCGCGCACTGGGCGATCAGCCGGTAAACCGCCTGCATCTGCGGGCTGCCGCCCACCATGTTCTCGAAGCGGTATTTGGAGCCGGCCTCGGACTTGAGCGCACGGTTCTCCCGCAGCAGGCGCTGGCGCTCCAACGCGCGGTCCACCACCATCTTGAGTTCGTCCGGATCGAACGGCTTGGAGAGGTAGTCGAAGGCGCCGAGCTTCATCGCTTTGACGGCGGTCTGGATCTGCGAGAGGCCCGTCATCATCACCACGTCGACGTCGGGGTGCCGCTCCTTCACGTGCTGGAGCACCTGCAGGCCGTCGATCTTCGGCATCATGATGTCCAGCACCAGGACGTCGTAGCCGTTCTCGTCGATGCGGCGCAAGGCCTCCCATGGGTCGAGCACGGAATCCACCTGGTAATCGTCGTTCTCCAGGATGCGGACGCAGCTGCGAAGGACGATCTCCTCGTCATCCACGATCAGTATGCGGGCTTTCATGCGGTGCTCTCCGATGTTTCGGGTTCGGCCGGGGCGGCGCCGGCGCAAGGCGTGGCTGGCAGGAATACCCGGAAGGTGGTGCCTTCGCCGACGGTGCTTTCCACCTCGATCTCGCCGCCATGCGCCCTGACGATGCCGTAACTCACCGACAGGCCGAGGCCCGTTCCCTTGCCGACCTCCTTGGACGTGAAGAACGGGTCGAAAATGCGCTGCAGGTTCTCCTTCGCGATCCCGCAACCGGTGTCCGTGATGGCCACCTCCACCGCCGGCACGGGTTCGGGGCCGCATCCGGCGAGTCGTCGTGCGGCGTGAATGCGGCTGGTCACGAGGATGCTGCCCTGTTCGCCCTCGATCGCCTGCTGGGCGTTCACCAGGATGTTCATCAGCACCTGCTTGATCAAGTCGGCATCGACGTGAAGCTGCGGGAGGTTCCTGTCGAGCTGCGTGGTGATTTCGACATGCTGCAATGCGGCCGAGCGTTCCACGAAACGTACGGTCTCCACGATCAGCGAGTTAAGGTCCACTTCGGTTTTTTCCGGGGGCTTCTCGCGCGCGAAGTCCAACAGGCGGCGGATGATGCTAGCGCAACGCCGCGTCTCGCGGATGACCAGGTCCAGGTCTTCGGCATCCTGGCTGCCATCGGGCACCTTCTTGCGCATGAGGGAGGTGAAAGTCAGCACGCCCGTGAGCGGGTTGTTCAGCTCGTGCGCGATCCCGGCGGCGAGCTGCCCGATGGAAGCGAGCTTCTCGCCGCGCGCGACTTCCGCTTCGGCCAGCCGGAGCTCCTCGGTGCGTTCCTTCACCTTCTGGCCCAGCGTCTGGACCCACTCCTCGAGCTCGCGCCGCGACTTCTTGAGGGCCGCCATCATGGTGTTCGACGAACGCGCAAGGCTGCCGAATTCGTCCTCGCCGCGTACGGGGATGGGCTGGTCGAAGTCGCCCGACGCCAGGCGCTTGGCGCCCCGGTCGAGGTCGCGCAGGGGCACGTAGATGAGCCGGTGCAAAAGCCAGCCGACGCTAACGGAAACCAGCAGGATGAATCCGATCGAGACCGTCACCATCTTGACCACGTGGGCCTTCATCGTGCGATTGATCTCGTCCAGCGAATAGGTGATGTCCACCACGCCCAGCACGGACTGGCCGATAGGGTGTGCATGGCAGGATGCCGTGGCACAGGACTTCTCGTTGCGGATCACTTCCATGTTCCCGAGCAGTTGCTGGCGGTCCGGGGTCTCGAAGATCCGCCACTTCTTGTGGTTGGGAATGTCCTTGAGCACCTTGTCCGCCTCGTGGCAGGCGGAGCAATGCTCGATGTCCTTGTCCACGCGCTGGCCGATCTCTCCGGGGAAGTTGGAATGCGCGATCACGCCGTCCTTGCGCAGGACCCGCACGCGCCGGATGCCATCCTGCTTGCCCACGTCTTCGATGATCTTGTCCACGATGTCAGGCTGGTCCAGCAGCATCGCATGGCGGGTGCTGCGCTCGATCACCTGCGACAGCTGTGCCATGTGCGTGACCAGCGTGCGCAGCTGCTCCTCGCGCTCTTGCTTGACCAGCAGGGCAACGAACAGCCCCATGACGCCCGCGAGCACGAGGATCAGGTACAGGCTGACTTTGAACTTGAGGCTTCTAGGTGACATCCCCGAGTTAGTCTGCTCTCGGGGAGAGCCGAAGCCTTTGATTACAAACAACTGCGGCGAACAAAAAAGCCGGCTCTTGCCGGCTTTTTCGGTGGATTCCGGGGGTGTGCCCGGTCAATTGTCCTTCTTCTCGGCCTTGTTCTCGACGACCTGCGTCTTGCTGACCAGAACCGGCCGGCCTTTGAGCTGGTTCAGGGCTTGCACCAGCTGGAAGTCCTTGTCCGTTCCGAACTCGGGGACCTTGCGGTCGGCCACCGGCTTCTTCGCCTCTTCCTCGGCCTTCTTGCGGGCTTCCTCGCGTGCCTTCTCGCGCAGCGGGTCTTTCACCTCGGCGCCTTGGCCGCTGCCGAGGTGTTTGTCCAGGTCGGCCTCGCGGGTGCGCAGCACCGAGAACACGTTGCCTTCCTCGGATTCGTCCACCATCACGTCGGGCACGATGCCCTTGGCCTGGATCGACTTGCCGTTCGGGGTGTAGTAACGCGCGGTGGTCAGCTTCAGCCCAGTGTCCGGGCCGAGCGGGCGCACCGTCTGCACGGAGCCCTTGCCGAAGGTTTGGCTGCCCAGGATGGTGGCGCGTTTGTGGTCCTGCAGGGCGCCGGCCACGATCTCGCTGGCGGAGGCCGAGCCTTCATTGACCAGCACGACCAGCGGGACGCTCTTCAGGGCAGCGGGCAGGCGGCGCAGCGGGTCCGCCCCGGCGCGGCGCTGGTAGAACTCCGGCGCGGCCTTATAGATGAACTTGCTTTCGGCCAGCTGGCCGTTGGTGGAGACCACCGTCACGTTCTCGGGCAGGAACGCCGCGGAAACGGCAACGGCCGCGTCCAGCAAGCCGCCCGGGTCGTTGCGAAGGTCGAGCACCAAGCCCTTCAGGTTGGGCTCGGC
>JAQZBU010000058.1 GCA_029237735.1 Ramlibacter sp.
GGAATTGAAGGAACTGCGTGAGGAGCAGAAGAAGCTCGAAGAAATCCTTGGCAGCCCCACCGCGCTGCGCAGGCTGATGGTCAAGGAGATCGAACAGGACGCCAAGCAGTTCGCCGACGCGCGCCGCACGCTGATCCAGGCCGAGAAGAAAGCCGTCGCCGAAATCAAGGTGATTGACGAGCCGGTGACGGTGGTGGTATCGCAGAAAGGGTGGGTAAGGGCGCAGAAGGGCTGGGCGAGCGAACGCATCGCGGCCGGCGGCGCGCCGCCCGACTACGCCTTCAAGTCCGGGGACGGCCTATATGGCACCTTCGAATGCCGCACGGTCGATACCTTGCTGGCCTTCGGCAGCAATGGCCGCGTGTACACCGTGCCCGTTGCGATGCTGCCGGGCGGGCGCGGCGATGGCCAGCCGGTGACGACACTGATCGAGCTGGAGCCGGGCACGCACCTGCTGCATTACTTCGCGGGGGCGCCGGGCGCGTGGCTGCTGCTGTCCGGTTCAGGTGGCTACGGCTTCCTGGCGACGGTGGAGAACATGATGTCGCGCCTGAAGGGCGGCAAGGCGTTCATGAGTTGCGGCGAAGGCGAGACGGTGTGTCGGCCTTCACCGGCCAACGTGCCGCCGCAGGCGCCTGCAACCCACGTGGCTTGCGCCTCGACGGGCGGCCGCATCCTCACGTTCGACATCACGGAACTCAAACCGATGTCGAACGGCGGGCGCGGATTGATGCTGATCGATCTCGACGCGAAGGACACACTCGCCGGCGCCGCCGCCTACACACGCAGCGTGAAGATCAGCGGCATCGGCCGCGCCGGCAAGGAGCGTGAGGAAACGCTGGAGATCCGCTCGCTCAATAACGCCAAGCTGCATCGCGGCAAGAAGGGCAAGGTCGCGGACCTGGGCTTCAAGCCGACGTCGATCGAGCGGGTGGAGTGAGCTTACGTGCCAAGCATCACCATCGAGGTTCGCAGGGAGTACACGCCGGCGGAAGGGGCCGCGCTAATGGAAGCCGTCCATTCCGCGTTGGTGGAAGCGTTCAGCGTTCTTCCAGTTCACCGAAACGTCACGCTGACGATCCATCAGCCTTCGAGATTCATCGGACGCCTCGACTGCCCTGATCCAGAGCGGCTGACGAACATCAGCATCTTCGTCCTCCCAGGGCGCTCCGTCGATGCCAAGCGCCGCCTCTATCAAGGGATTGTGAAGAGGCTCGAACCCCTTGGAATTCCGCCGCAGTGCGTACTCATTCGGCTTCATGAACTTCCCGCGGAGAACATTGGCGTTCGCGGCGGGCAGGCGGCCTGCGACATTGAGCTTGGCTACCCCGTAGGCGTCTAGGGAACGTCGGGTCAACTCCCCGCGTTTGCGGGTAACGGATCCATTGCGATTTCCCTGGGGGGTGTTCACTCCCCTCCGGCACTCCTGGGTGTTTTGGAATGCAGCTCAAGAATATCGGCGATGGCGCGATTCAGCGGCGTCGGCACGTTCTTGCGCCGGCCCAGCTCGACGACGCCTCCTGACAGCCATCGCACCTCTAGAGGATTTCCCCGTTCGAGATCGTGGTGCATGGAGGATGTCATGTCGTAGGCGACGTCATCTGCGAGCCGCAGGCGCACCTCGGCGTAATCTTCCGACAGGTCCACTCCGTGGGCTCTGCCCACAGCGACGACCTCGCGCATCACGTCCAAAAGGAAGGCGCGCGTCTGGGGGTTCTCGCGGATCGGCCCGATAGGCTTGCGAATCGTCGTCGTGGTTCCCGACAGCCCCACCAGGAACACGTACTTCTGCCAGATTTCGCGAAGAATGTTCTCGGAGAATTCAGCCTTGATGCCGCCCGCGAGGCACGCCTCGAGAAGCGCCTGCCCACGGGAGGATAGCGAGCCGTCGAACTCGCCGAACAGCAGCCTCTGCATGGGCCCGGTCTGGCGTATTACCCCTGGTCGGTCGATCGTCGTCGCGACGTAGCCGACACCTCCCATGATGTGGGATTCGTCGTACACCGATCGCAGGTATTGGTCCTTCAGGACGCCGTTCTGAAACGAAATGATCGTCGTGCCTGCGCCGACCATCGGACGCAATTGCTGCAAGGCCGCCTCGGTGTCCCATAGCTTGACGCAGAGCATGACGAAATCGGCAACGCCAACTTCCGCCGGATCGTCGGTCACATTGACCCGGGCAATGTGGATGGGTTCTGGACCTTCGATGTGCAGCCCGTCACTTCGCAGGGCTTGAAGATGCTTGCCACGCGCGATGAAGTGCACGTCTGCACCTGCCGTACACAGGCGAGCACCGAAGTAGCCGCCCAACCCACCCGAGCCCATGAATGCGATACGCATGATCGATGCCTCTCACTCGACCAGAAGGGGAATGGTGGCTATTGTCACTCTGGGAATCGTTCTTTTCAAGAACGTGGTGGCACTGCAAGGCGCGGCGTCGGGTCGAAGACCTACTTGAGTTTCTTGTCTTCCCGTTTCGCGTCCGCCATCGCCTCCGGCTCCAGCTCCTCGGCAAAGCGGTTAAGGAAAACGAACAGACCCCACGCTGCCAGGAGTAGCGCAACTGCTGCCAGGATGCTTGCTGCATACACGAGTTGTGTCGGATCCTCGTGCAAGGCCTTGAAAGTCGCGACCAGCCCTTCGAAGGCGAGCGCCACCACGATGACCACGAAGAATCGCGACAGAAACCTGCGCACGCGAGTCGGCGCGCTGATGTCGGCGTCGCGAACGACTTCTTCTTCGAAGATGGTCTCGGCAATCTGCAGCGCGACGACAGCCGCGGCCAACAACCCCACCGCCTCGATGATGGCCTGCGCTGCCGCCCCGTCCAAACCACCGGCGAAGGCCACCCATCCCATGCGGGTGGCAATGACGATGAGCATGAGGGCGGCGCAGGCAAAGAGGAATGCCATCAGCCCATGGACGGTCCGGAAAAGGCGCACAAGGGCTTTCATTTGCATATCGTGGCACAGAACACCGGCGGGCGGGTGCGCAGGTGGGAAGCGGACGCTTTATGGAAGAGCTGGCGCAGGCGCAATGTCGAAGTGCAGCACGTCCTCCCGCACGCCAAGCTTCGTGTACAGCGCGATGTCCGGATCGTCGCCGTGATCCGCGTGGACAGCGGATCGCTCCGCGGACCGGGTCAGCGATGGGGACGCAGCCTTGCCCGGCCGACGGCGGTGGCTTCGAGCCGGTCCAGGTTCTGCTCGTTGGCCGGCCCGATTACCGGTGCCATCCGCTCGAGTTCCTCGGCCGTGTCAAACACCTGCCGCCAGCCCACGCGCGTGGCGTGCTGCCCCTCGGCGGCGAGAGTGACCGTCAGCACGAAGTGGTGGAAATCCCGCAGGTGGTCGATCACGATGCGCTCGTTGGGCACGATCTCGCGGAACACGCTTTCGTTGTTGTAGTCGGCGCCGTCCGGCCCGTGCATCACGAGGCGCCAGGCACCACCGTTCCTGAACTCGAAGGTTTCGAACGTGCTGGTGAAGCCGGCCGGCCCCCACCATTGGGCGAGCGCGGTGGGGTCGGCAAAACTTGCGAACACCGCTTCCGGCGGCGCGTCGATGAGGCGGGAATGGAAGGACTCGCGGTTGGTTTCCATTGCGGGCTCGCCGCCCATGACCGAGGCGAACTCCGGGGCAAGGATGGATGTGGCGTTGGCAAAGCCCCCCACGAACCGCACCGAGCTGACCGTGACGATGTAGAGCGAGAAGTCGGCAAAGGAGAACATTTCTTCGCTCTGGGGAAACCGCGACAGGTACGCCTCTCGCGCCTCGGGGTACTCGGGCGCATCGGGAGCGCACGGATGGGCGCGGCCCTTGACGCTGGCGCGTGGGAGTTCCCCTGGGGAGGGCGCCGAACCGGGCGCAGCGACCACGAGAAGCGCGACGGCAGGATCGGCAAGCATGTCGGCCGTGTGTGTGGCCAGCTGGCTCACGTGGATGACGAAGCCCTGACCTTTCGGAAGCAGCGCGTACGGCACCATGGAAACGGCAGGCTCACCCTTGTGCAGCGTCGCCAGCGCTGCCACCTGCTGGCCGTGGAGCAGGGACCGGAGCGCGAGTGCGCGGGAGGAATCCATGGCCTAGTGTAGGTGCGATTCAAAATCACGCATCGCCGTCTTCGATGTTAGACGCCACGTCAGCTTCACAAGCGGCGTGACTCTGGCGACGCGATATCTGCATTGCTCGACTGGTCAAGGAACTCACGAAACTTCCCGCTGAAAGCGAACTTGCGGTCCTTCCACCAAACCTGCATCCCCGGTCGATGAAAGAACCAGAAATGTTATCTCGGTGGCCGACCGTCAGTGAGTGCATGGCCTGAGCACTGCTCTTGATCTGCAACGCCAGCACTCCTCTCTAGGCCGCATGGACGTCGCGGGTCTTGGCGTCGCTTTCTGTTTTGTAGTGTATTAGTTCGTAGACAAACCCGGCAAGTAATTTCGCCGGCAATGCCGCGGCGCCGAGTGCGTCGGGCGCCCGTTCTAAGATACCCGGCATGCAGAACGAGCCCGCGCTTATCGACCCACCGCCTTTTCGTGCCATCGCCGATCTCGTACGCGAGCACGCGCGCAATCGCCCCACGCAACGCGCGCTCGTGCAAGGCGAGCGCAGTGTCACCTGGGCGCAGGTGGATGCAATGGCCGACCGCGTCGCCGCATCGCTGCAACGCGACGGCGTGAAGCCGCGTGAGAGCATTGCGATCTGCTCCTCCAATTCACTGGAGTACGTGGCGGTGTTCCTGGGCGCGCTGCGCGCCGGTGTAGCCGCCGCGCCGCTCGCGATCCAGTCGTCGCCCGCGCAACTGGCGGGGATGCTCGCCGACAGCGGCGCGCGGCATTTCTTCGTGGGTAGCGGCGTGCCGGATTTCGAGAGCGCGGCGCGGCGCATCTACCTCGATGCGTCTGCGCGGCCCTCTTTCGAGCAATGGCTCGCGCCCGCCGGTTCGCGGCCGGTGCCGGTCACCGTGCAGCCGGACTGGCCTTTCAACATCATCTATTCGTCGGGCACCACGGGCACGCCCAAGGGTATCGTCCAGCCGCACGGCATGCGCTGGCAACATGTAGTGCGCGCGAGTAACTACGGCTACGGGCCAGACTCAGTGACGCTGATCGCTACCTCGCTGTGCTCCAACACGACGCTGGTGTGCTTCATTCCCACCATCGCGAGGGGCGGCTGCGTGGTGCTGGCGCCGCCGAAGTTCGATGCGGCAACGTACCTCGCGCTCGCCGAGGAGGTGAGGGCCACGCACACAATGCTGGTGCCGGTGCAATACCAGCGCATCATGGCGTTGCCGGAGTTCGACGGCTATGACCTCGAGTCCTTCCATATGAAGTTCTGTACCAGCGCGCCGTTCCATGCCGACCTCAAGGCGGACATCCTGCAGCGCTGGCCGGGTGGCTTGGTGGAGTTCTACGGCATGACCGAAGGCGGCGGTTCCTGCATCCTCGAGGCGCACAACTTCCCGGACAAGCTGCACACCGTGGGCAAGCCCGCCGATGGCCACGACATGCGCGTGATCGACGAGGACGAGCGCGAGCTGCCTGTTGGTGAGATCGGTGAGGTGGTGGGGCGTTCGGCCTCGATGATGGTGGGCTATCACAACCAACCCGATAAGACGCGCGAGGCCGAGTGGTACGACGCGCAAGGTGACCGCTTCATCCGCACCGGCGATGTCGGACGCTTCGATGAGGACGGCTTCCTCACGCTTATGGACCGGCGCAAGGATATGGTGATCTCGGGGGGCTTCAACATTTATCCGAGCGACCTCGAGGCGGTGCTGCGCAAGCACGAAGGTGTCGCCGATGCAGCCGTTGTGGGGGTGCCTTCGAAGGAGTGGGGTGAGACGCCGGTGGCCTTCGTGGTGCCGCGGGAGGGTGCGCTTGCCGCGGAGGAGCTACGTGCGTGGGTCAATGAGCGAGTGGGCAAGACGCAGAGGTTGGCTGACGTGCGCTATGTGGATGAACTGCCGCGCAGTGAGATTGGGAAGGTGCTTAAGCGGGAGCTGCGGGAGAGGTATAGGAGTTGATTGTGATGTCGGGGTCGGCCTAGATGGATTGCGGGTCGAGCCCGCAATGACAATACTGTCAAACTTCGGCGATCAGCTCGATTTCCACGCACGCACCCGTCGGGATCTGCGCTACGCCGAAGGCGGCGCGGGCATGGGCGCCCTTGTCACCGAAAACCTGGCCGAAGAGCTCGCTCGCGCCGTTGGTCACCAGGTGGTGCTCGGTGAAGTCGCCGGTTGAATTGACCAGGCTCAACAGTTTGACGATGCGCTTGACGGAATTCAGGTCGCCGACGGCGGCGTGCAGCGTGCCCATCAGGTCGACAGCGATGGCGCGAGCCGCTGCCTTGCCTTCCTCGGTCGTCATGTTCTTGCCGAGCTGGCCGACCCAGGGCTTTCCGTCTTTCTTGGCGATGTGGCCGGAGAGAAAGACCAGGTTGCCGGTGCGCACGAAGGGCACATAGGCAGCTGCGGGCGTGGCCACGGGCGGCAGGGTGATGCCGAGTTCTTTCAGCTTGTCATAGACGCTCATGAATGCCTCTGGGGTGTTGGAGCCTTGGAATTGTAGGCGGCGGCCGGCTCATCCAGGGGCGTTACCGTCACTGCCACATGCAGCTCGTGGTCGGCGCCGCCGTGCAGTACGCCGCGCAGGGGGGCGACGTCCGAGTAATCGCGGCCGGTGGCGAGCGTAACGTAATCTTCGCCCGGCGAGCGGTTGTTGGTCGGGTCCAGGTCGGCCCATTCACCCGCTTCACCATCGCCGGGCACGTAGACGGACACCCAGGCGTGCGAGGCGTCGCTCCCCACCAGGCGCGGCTGGCCCGGCGGCGGCGACGTGAGCAGGTAACCGCTGACGTAGCGCGCGGGAAGACTCAGGCTGCGCAGGCAGGCGAGCATCACATGCGCGAAGTCCTGGCACACGCCATGGCGCAGCTCCAGTGCCTCCAGCACCGGCGTGCTCACGTCAGTGACGTCGGCGTCGTACTCGAAGTCGGCATGGATCCGCTCCATCAGCTCGCCAGCGGCCTCCAGCAGCGGCCGACCGGGCGCGAAGCTGGGCCGCGCGTACGCTACGAAGTCTTCGTGCCTCGGCACGTATTGCGAGGGAAAGACGAATTCGGCCGCCGGATCGTACGCCGCGCCCCGGTGGTAGCGCAGGCGCTCACGCACCTCTTCCCAGGGCATCCCGCTTTGCGGCGCCACGGGCGCAGAAGTGACCACCGTGCTTTCCGCCACGACCTTGAGCTCGTCGTGTCTGGAGCGAAGGCTGAAGAAGGCGCGCGTGTTGCCGTACACGTCCAGGGCTTCGCTTTGCCGAGCTGGTGCGGGAAGGATGGTGAGCTGATGCTTCAACAGCCGCTGCCAGCGCGTGTTTGCGGGCTTGAGGTGCGCCATGTGTTGCGCTGTCTTGACGGCCGGCGAATAGTCGTAGCGCGTTTCGTGGACGACGTGCAGGAGCATGATCAGCCGCCGACACTGTAGCGGGCGTCTCCCGAGTGCGTGAAGTACCGCGCGCTCAAGTCGTCCGACAGTTTGTAGGCCGCGTCCGTGCACTGTTGCAGCAGCTCGAGCAACACGGCGTAGCGGCCATCGGCATCTCGCTCGCACATGGCCTGGAGCGACCACTGCTGCGGATCGGGCACAGTGAGGGCGATGTCCGGCACCTCACCGGGCGCGCTGCCCGCGAGCTTGGCGAGGCGCCCGCGCAAGGTCTGCGCGACCCAGCCGAGCGAACGCGGATTGTCGCGGTCGAGCACCAGCAGGTCCAGCAGCGCGGGAATGTCGTGGCGCTGCTGATATTGCGCGTGGAAGGTAATCGTGCTGTCGAACAGCGCGACCACGGCTTCGAAGCCACCCTCGTCGAACAGCGCTTCCGTCTCGATGGCCCAGCCCAGTGCGGAGGCGAGAAACCCCAGGCGCTCCAGGTGCCGGCCGCTGGAGAGCAGCCGCCAGCCGTCGTCGCGGGTCATGCGGTCGGTCTGCGCGCCGGTCATCGCGGCGGTGTGCCCGGACAATGTTTCCAGCACGCGCAAGGCCTCGACCGATGAATAGTCGCCGTCATCGGTAACGAGCGCGCAGCCGCGCAGGAATTCGCGCTCGGCACGCACTATCACGTTCCATTGCTCCTGCGACAGCCGCTCGCGCACGGCGGAGGCCGCGCCTCGCAACGCCATCAGGTTGTAGCCGACGCTGGTGGCTTCCTTGGTATCGGCCAGGCCCGCGATCAGCGAACGCTCGAACACGCGGCGGGCTTGCGTCGCCGGGGGCACTGCGGGCAACACCAGCGAGCTGGCCACGGCCATTTCGGTGAGCCACGCGAGCAGGGGCTGCGAAGTCTGGTCCTCGCCGTTGAGGCTCTCGAGCACGAGGCGCGCCAGCCGCGCCGTGTTCTCGGTGCGTTCGGTGTAGCGGCCGAGCCAGAAGAGGTTTTCCGCGGCGCGGCTCGTTGCACTGCGGGCGCGGTGCCCGATCTCCACGGCCGGCTGGTCGTGGTGGAGCAGGCTGGTCGCGTCGACCTCGCCGTCGGTCAGCACCCAGGTGTCGGCGCTGCTGCCGCCGCGCTGCATGGAGGTGATCTCCAGCGCCGCGCTGGCAATGCGCGTCAGGCCGCCGGGCAGCACGCGCCACGACTGCACACCGTCCGATACCGCGAACACGCGCAGCATCAGCGACCGCGGCAGGATGTGGTCGCCCTCCCGGCCTTGCCTCCAGGTGGGCATCTGCGACAGGGGCAGGTACGACTGGACGGTGTGCTCCTCGGCTCCGCGCACGATGCGGCCGGCCCATTCGTCCAGCTCGCGCCGGGGCAGCGACTTGCCGAGCGTCGCGCCCGAGCCCGCGCCGCCGTAGGTGGGCTTGATCACGCTCGTGGCCAATTGCGGCAGCACGGCCTCCATGGCCGCACGTTCGCCGCACCACCAGGTGGCGAGCGAGGGCAGCTTGAGCTCCTCGCCCAGCAGGTGCCGCGAAATCGCGGGCAGGAAGCCCAGCAGCGCGGTGGATTCCAGGAAGGCTGAGCCGGGCGCGTTGGCCACCAGCACGTTGCCGCCGCGGATCGCCTGCAGCAGGCCCGGCACGCCCAGGCGCGAATCCGACCGCAGCTCCAGCGGGTCCAGGAACTCGTCGTCCAGTCGCTTCAGGATGCCGTGCACGGGCTCCAGTCCCTGCAGGGTCTTCAGGTAGAGCCGTTCGTCGCGGACCGTGAGATCGCTGCCCTCGACCAGGGTCAGGCCCAGGTAGCGGGCCAGGTACGCGTGCTCGAAGTAGGTTTCGTTGTACGGCCCGGGGGTGAGCAGCACGATACGCGGGTCGTCCGTGGTGGGGCACATGGTGCGCAGGCCGTCGACCAGCGCGCGGTAGGTGGCGGCGAGGCGCTGCACCTTCAGGTCGCGGAATGCCTCGGGGAACAGGCGCGAAATGATGAGGCGGTTTTCCAGCAGATAGCCGAGACCCGAGGGGGCCTGCGTGCGCTGCGATACCACACACCAGTCGCCGGCCGGGTCGCGCGCCATGTCAAAGGCGGCGATATGCAGGTGCCCGCCGCCAGCCGGCTTCACGCCGTGCATGGCGCGAAGGTAGCCCGGATGGCCGTGCACCAATGCGGGGGGCAACAGATTCTTCTGGAGGAGCTGTTGCGGCCCATAAACGTCGGCCATGATGCGGTCGAGCAGCTTCACGCGCTGCAGGACGCCGGCTTCGATCTGCTGCCAGCTCCGCGGCGTGACGATGAGGGGAAACAGATCCAGTGACCACGGCCGCTGCGGGCCGTTGGCATCCGCATAGATGTTGTACGTGATGCCGTTGTCGCGCACCTGGCGCTCAAGGTTCACCGTGCGGCGGTTCAGGTCGGCAAAGCCGTCGCGGCCCAGGTTCTCGAAAAAGCGAGCCCACGGCCGGCAGGGCAGGGCGTGGGGAGAGATCGCGCTGGCAATCGCACCTTCTTCGGGGGACGCCGATACGCCCGCGCGCAACTCGTCGAAGTGGCCGGGGGAGGCGGGCGACGCCAGCGCGGCGGCCAGGGCCGCAGGCGTTTCCTGTGCGTCGGCCCCAAAGAGCGACTGAACCGGGTCGTTGTGTTTGTCCACGTGGGGATATTGTCACACCGCGGGAGCCATGCGTAGCAGACAATGGGCTATGCAAGACGACAACGCGCCCCTGCCGGCGCCATCTGCCTCCCCAACACCCGCCGATGCCCCGCCCATCGACGCGCTGCTGCTTGCCGCCGCACGCGTGGTCACGTTCGACCGGCAGCGCATTCTCACGAACGCCAGCGGCTTTTTCTTCCAGCGCGGGGAGCGCCTGTTTCTTGTCACGAGCCGGCACGTGATGATCGACGAGCCCAGCAAGCATTACCCCGACCGTGTGGAGATCGAACTGCACACGGATCGCCGAAACATGGCGCAGTCCATCGGTTTTTCCATGCCGCTGTACCGTGACGGCAAGAGCGTGTGGCGTCAAGGGCGCGACACCGGCGGCGACGTCGATGTGGCCGTGCTCGAGATCGAACGCAGTGCGCTTCCGGCCACGGCCGCCTACCGCGCCTTCACCCCTGACCATCTGCACCAGCCGCGGCAGGCGGTGGAAGTCGGCTCCACGCTGCTGGTGGTTGGCTTTCCGCTCGGCTTCCACGACGCGCTGCACCACCTGCCCGTTGTGCGGCACGCAGTCAATGCGTCACCCTTTGGCCTGCGCTTCCAGGGCAAGGGTTACTTCCTGACGGATGCACGCACACACCGGGGCACCAGCGGCGCCCCGGTGGTGATGCGTTCGCGCAGTGGCGCGTTGGCGCAGGGTGAGTTGCCATGGACCCTGCTGGGCATCCACTCGTCGCGCATGGACGTCGGCACACGCGACCTCAAGCTCGATGAGGCGCTTGGCTTGAATTGCGCTTGGTATGCGGACATTCTGTTGACGCTCACGAAGGATTGACCCCTACGCGGGCCGCGTCGCGCGTCAATCGAACGCAAACGTGAAAATCAAATCCACGCCCGTCCTTTCGCCGGCTTCGGCGCGTACCGTCAGGCGCCGGGACACGTCGTAGAAAATGTAGAGCGTTCCCAGCGCGCCCGAGAGGCTGCGCTCATAGGATGCGTAGAAGTTGTCCGCGAAACGCTTGCCCAGCGAGACGACGGCGCCTTCGCTGCCGCTGCGCCGAACCGAAAGTTCGTCCAGTCCGACGCGCGACGCGAAACTGGTCGCGCCCGGCCTGCGGCTCGACAGGAGCGCCAGTGCCGCCTGCTGGACGAGCGCCGCCTCTGCGCCGGTGTTGGGCACGGGCCGGCCTGTCACGAGCCACGCCAGCTTTTCGGCGTCGGGCAACTCTGGCTCGGAGTAGAGGCGCACGAAAGGCGCCTGCGCATTGCCGGTGATCAACACGCCGACACGCTGCGAGATGTTGGGCCGCACCGCAAGGATGTCGAGCGCTGGGTTGTCGATGCGGCCCGTGAAGCGAAGCACGCCGCGTTCCACATCCAGCCGCTGGTTGTATGCACGATATTCGCCCCGCACGGTGGTGATGGTGCCGTTCAATTGCGGCGCGGCTAGCGACTGCCCCGACAGGGCGAGCGTGCCGCGCAGCCGCGTGCGCAGGCCGCGCCCCTGCACCTGGAAGTCGTCGCCGAGATCCAGGTCCACGGCCACGTCGAGCGGCCGCTTCGACGGCGCGGCGGAGGCGCCGGCGGTTTGCTGCGGCGGGGCGTTGCGCTCGCGCGCGGTCGTGCCGAGTGACGTTGCGTTGCGCACCACCACGTCATCGCCGAGCCTGGGCTCGGTTTCTTCGGGCAGCGTGATGCGGGCCTGGTCTACCTTGAGGTTGCCCCGTACCTGCGTGGCGGTCGGTTCCACGCGCGCTTCGAGCCGGCCCGACACGGTGAGCTGCCGGTCGGAGCGGATGCTCGCGCGCAGGCGCGTCAGTTGTGCCCGAGCCTGCAGACGCGGGCTGCCGTCCGTCCAGGCGGCCTCGCCGGTCGCGGAAAGGTTGCCGCCGCTGCCCTGCGCGCCACCGCCATGCAGCGTGAACTCGGTCAGCATCAGGCGGTTGCCTTCGAGCCGGGCACGCAGCCGCCCGTCGCGCAGCTCGATGCCGTCAACTACCGATCGCAACGCGAGGTCGTCCGCCGCGATGGTGCCGGACAGCTGCGGGTCGCCGCGCGTGCCGGCCGCCTTCACGTCGGCCAGGAGCGATCCGCGCAACCGCCAGCCCGGCGGCGCGAGCACAGACCACACGCCGATGCGCGGTAGTTGCGCGCGTAGCGTTCCCGAGATCGGCGCCTGCTGCGGCCACTCCCAGCCCGCGGGCCCGCCACGCGAAAAACGTGTCACCAGCCGGCCGTCCGCGACCCCGGCGCGCTCACTGTCCCAGCGCAGCGTCAGTGTGGCCTGTTCGCCATGGCTCGCGAGCGTCAACCGTGCGTCGCGTACGCCCGCGGCAATGCGTGAGGACACTCCGGGCGCGGACTCCGCGAGCACTGTCACGTCGCCCCGGCTTCGCGCGATCGAAGCGTTGAGCTTCAGTTCGCGCCCGAGGCTTGCGTCCCACTGTGCGTCGAACACCATGTCGCCGGACAAGGCGGTGCCCGCGAGTTGCTGCCCGCCGAGGAGTTCGATCCATCCCAGCGGCAAGCCGGTGAGCCGGCCGGCGGTGCGCAACTCGCCGGCGCGCCAGCGCACCGGGTCCCACGCGAGCAGGGCTTTCGAAGGCGGCGTCGCGCCTTTCACCTCGGGGGACGATAGCGTTGCCTGCCCGGCGGTCACGTCCAGCGCGCTGCCTGCGGGGGACCAGCGCAGATCCACCGGGCGTTGCAGCGCGAGTTGCCAGGCGCCGCTGCCGATCGCCGGGTCGAGCAGCGACAAGTCCAGGCTTGCGATGTTGCCGCGCCACTGCGCGGGGGAGCCGCGCTTCAGCGGCGCGCGTCCTCCGCGTCCCGACAGTTGCAGGCCCACCTGGCGCGTGCCTTGGCGGGCCCGTGCCTGCGCAGCCAGCGTCGCGTCGCTCAAGCGCCCGTTCAACGTGACCAGCACGTCCGTGGCGGCCCACGAGGCAGCGGCCCCGTTCGGTTCGCGCGAGCCCAGCTCGAGCGATGGCGACGACAATCGTGCCTGCACGGTCGGGTCGCCCCAACCTCCTTGCCAGGCAAGCGTCATGGCCGCGCGACCGCCGAGGGGCGGCGCCTTGCCTGCGGCGTCCATGCCCGGCAGTTGCTGCAGCCAGCGCTGGGCCGAAGCGAGGTCTGCGCTGTCGATTTGGGCATTGCCCCGCCCCGCGGCTTCGGACAACTCGCCGTTTGCCGTGGCGCGCAGGCCCGGCGCCAGCAACGACAGGCGGCCGCTGCCGGAACGTGAGGGAATCTCTGCCTCGATCGAGCCGTGCAAGGTCGCGTCGCCGGCGACCAGCGCGAACACCGGAACGGACAGGTTACCGCCGGCCCATCGGCCGTTGGCCTTGACCTGGCGTATCTCGAGCCGGGCGGGCGCCGGCTTCGCGCGCGCACCGCGTTTCGGCGCTTTGGCGGCGCGCCCACTGCCCTTCAGCCCCAGGTCGAATACGACTGCACCCCCGTCCTGCCGCATCTCCACGCGCCCGCCCAGCGGCGCCGCCGCGAGCTTCGTGTGCAGCGCGGCGGGGTCCACATTCACCAGGTCACCGCGCAAGGTCCATCCGGCATTTCCGGGCTTCCATTGACCAGTGGCCTTCATGCGGCCGCCGCCGAGTTGCGCGTCGAGGTTCCGCACCAGCGCCATGCCCTTGCGCCACTGTCCTTGGGCCTTCAGATGCGAAACCGGCAACCGTTGCCCGTCCCACGGGCCGGGTATGCCGTTGCGCACGTCGGCGTCCACCTGCCACGTATCGGCCCCGGCCGGCGCGAGCCGTACCTGGCCGGCCAGCTGCGTCTGGGGCGCGTCTGGCCAGAGAGCAGCCAGGTCGAGGCCAATGAGGTCCGCCTGGGCCTGCGGCACCGGCTGCTCGGCCCACAAGGTCACGCGCGCGCTGGCTGTGGCTTGCGTCGCTTTCGCCACCGCGTCGGTGGTCGTCACCTGCGCTTGCGCCTGAAGGTCCGCCAGCGGCCCTTTCAGCGTCGCGGTAAATTCCACCGGCAGCGACGACGCGCGCCCCGGCACGGGCGCCTCGACCTTGCCCGAGATCGTCGCGTCCAGGGGGAGCGGACCACGCGCGCCCAGGTTTGCCGTTGCGCGATAGCTGCCACCAGCCCAGCGCACGTTGTCCAGCCGCAGCCCGTGGGTGGCGCCATCGAACCAGTAGCGGCCCGCGAGGTCTTCCGCGCGAACGGCTTTGTTCGTGATCCACTCCACCTGCGTGATCCGCAGGTCGTCGAGTTCCACCTCGGGCCGGATCACCAGCGCATCCGGGAGCTTGAACGGTTCGTTCGATGGCGGTCGCCGATCGGTGATGCGCAGCGCAGATGCGTGAACGCGATCCAGTTTCACGATGCCGCCGAAGAGGAACAGCGGCCGCCAGGCCAGTTCCACGTCCTCGGCTTCGATCTTCAACCCGTCACGCTCCCAGGCCAGGCGGCGCACGTTCAGGCCGGTGCGCAGTGTCCCGCTCATGCCTTCGGCTGTGAGAGGTTGCGACTGCGCCACCCGCCGAAGTGCCCACTGAAGTGAGCTTTCGGTGCCGGCCCACCACCATAAGCCTGCGGTCGCCGACAGCACGATCACGATCACCGCGAGCAGCAGCGTGGGTACGAGTTGCCATTCGCGGTTGACGAGCCGTGTCTTCAAAACGAGAACCCCACGCTCATATGCAGCCGCACCTTCTTGCTCTTGACGCCATAGGCGATGTCCGCCTGCACGGGGCCTACCGGGCTTTTCCAGCGCACGCCCGCACCAACGCCCGTTGACAGGCGGATATCGCTGACGCGATCGGCCACGCCACCCGCATCGACGAACGCGACGCTCTCGAACTCGGTCGGCCGTCCACCCCAGCGGATCGGCTTCTGCCATTCCATGCTGCCCACCATCATGTAGCGGCCGGGGCCGGTCTGCCCGCCCGGCAAGGCAACGCCTATCTCGCGGAACGCGTAGCCTCGCACGGTCGTGTCGCCACCCGTGCGGAACAGCTGGGTGGAAGGCACCCTCGCGTCGGAGCGCGCGACCACGGCACCGGCTTCAGCGCGCAGTTGCAAACGCCCCTGCGTCAGTGGATGCAGGAACAACCCGCGAAACACCGTCCGCTGAAACACGCTGCGGTCGCCGCCGAGCGTCACGCCGCCACCAAGCTCCAGGCCGAGACCGTGGCCGCGCGTGGGAAACGTGAGGCTGTCGAAATACCGCCCGGTCCACACGTAGTTCGCGCTCAGCGCTGATCCGGCGCCGCTGTCGGCGGCCGTGACGGGCGCGCCTTCCGTCGTTTGCACGGTGGCGCGGTCGTACTGGACGTAAACGTTGCGGTCGATATGCTCTTCGTTGCGCAGCCGCCCGAAGCGCAGCCGCTGGCCGTGCGTGACCAGGCTGCCGTCGTCCAGGCGCTCGGCGCGCGCCAGACCCGCCCAGCGCCAGCCCGATTCGTCGGGGATCCCCGTGAGCTCCGACTGCACGAACGGCGTCTTGCGATCGATCTGCAGCTTGCTCACCGCGCGCCAGCCGATGCCGGGCACGCGGTTGTGGATGTGTTCGATGGAGGCGCGCGGGCCGCTGTCGGTGGTCAGGCCCACGCCCAGCACGACCTTCTGCAACGGTGCCTCGCGCACCGTCACCTGCACCGGCGTCGCCTGTGGGTCGCTTTGCGGGTCTACCAGGATGAAAGCAGAGTCGAAATAGCCGCTGCTGGCCAGGCGCAACTGCGCCTGCAGGATGCGCTCTCGGTCGTAGATCGAGCCCACCGGCAGCCGCGCGATGCGGGGCACCAGCACCGGGTTGTACCTTTCCACGCCGCTGACTTGCATCGGCCCGAGCCGAAACAGCGGGCCGGAGTCGAGCCGCAGGCCCAGGCGCGCGCGGTGTGCCGGCGCGTCGATGTCGGCAAGGCTGTAGCTGATCCGACCCGCGGGGTAGCGGCGCGCAAGCAATTGCTGCACGGCGGCGGCCTTGGCGTCGTCCCACGCCGACTGTGTGAAAGGGCGGCCTACCGGCAGGCGCCAGTCGCCACGTATGCCTTCGCGCTGGCGCATGGCGTCGGCCTCTTCACTGCGCGCGATGTCGCCCTCGAACTCGATCATCACTTCGTTGATGGCAGTCGGCTGCCCCGGATTGACCTCCACGACAATGGTGGGCCGGGGTCCGCGCTCCCTCGTGATCTTCACTTCGGGGGTGAAGTAACCCAGCGTCGCGGCAAGCTCCCGCACTTCTTCGTCCGCCATCCGCACCAGGCGCGAAAGTTCCGCGTCGTCCAGGTCGCTCACCTCGCGATAGCGTCGCAGGTCCAGGTGACGCTCCAACAGGCCTCGCAGCGGTTGAGGGGCGCGGATGTCCAGGTCGAATGAAGGGCTTGCCGCCGCGTCGATGCCACCGCGCGCGTTATCCGCGGCCTCCGCCTGCGCCTGCGCGACAGCGCACACAGGCGCGAGGAAAAGCAGGGCAGCCGTGCCGAAGGCGCCCGCGAGCTTGCCGATCATGTGATGAGCTTTGCGCAAATGGCTTCACTATGCGGGCTCTGCGGCCCTTATCACGTAGGCCAATTCCGACAGACTCCGCCGGGCCTTGAACTTAAAGGACCCTGGCCGCATCTGAGCGAGTGCAACAGTATTGTTCGGAGGAACACATCCATGGCTCAGTATCAAATAAAGGCGGCCCCGTTGGTGCTGGCACTGCTAGGCGCCGGCGTGATGGGCGGGGCGGGCGTCGAGGTTTTTCACGGCCGCGTGCAAGCCGCGCCGGCAACGGTGGCGGCGCCCGCAGCGGTAGCGGCCCCGGCGCCTGTCGCGCCGGCTCTGGCGGCGGCCACGCTCCCGGATTTTCCTCGCATCACCGAGCGGTATGGCCCCGCGGTGGTCAACATCAGCGTGTCCGGCACCCGCAAGGCGACGGGCATCGACCCGGAGGGCGCGACCGATCCATTCGAGCTGTTCCGCCGCTTCCAGCAGGGGCCGGGCCGGGCGGTTCCGCGCGACGTGCCGGTGCGCGGCATGGGTTCGGGCTTCATCATCAGCGCCGACGGCATCATCCTCACGAACGCGCACGTCGTGAAGGACGCAAGTGAAGTAACGGTGAAGCTCACGGATCGTCGCGAGTACCGCGCCAAGGTGCTGGGCACCGACGCGAAGACCGACGTGGCGGTGCTCAAGATCGAGGCACGCAACCTGCCCGTGGTCACGCTGGGCAACTCCAAGGACCTGCGTCCGGGCGAATGGGTGCTGGCGATCGGCTCGCCCTTTGGCTTCGAGAACACGGTGACCGCCGGCGTGGTGAGCGCGAAGGGTCGCTCGCTGCCGGACGACAGCGCCGTGCCTTTCATCCAGACCGACGTGGCCGTGAACCCAGGCAACTCCGGTGGCCCGCTCTTCAACGGGCGCGGCGAGGTGATCGGAATGAACTCGCAGATCTACAGCCGCTCCGGTGGCTATCAGGGCGTGTCCTTCGCGATCCCGATCGACGTGGCCACGCGCATCAAGGACCAGATCGTTGCCACCGGCACAGTGCAGCACGCGCGGCTCGGCGTCACGGTGCAGGAAGTCAATCAGGCGCTCGCCGACTCGTTCAAGCTCGATCGACCCGAAGGCGCGTTGGTGGCCAGCGTGGAGAAAGGCAGCCCTGCCGAGAAGGCCGGCTTGCAGCCGGGCGACGTGATCCGCAAGGCCAACGGCCAGCCGATCATCGCATCGGGTGACCTGCCTGCGATGGTCAGCCTTTCCCGGCCGGGTGAACGCCTGCAAATGGAAGTGTGGCGCCAGGGCCGGAAGGTGGACTTGTCCGCGCAGTTGGCCAACGCATCCGAAAAGGTGGCGAAGGCCGAGCCGCGCGAACAGGCCGCCGCAGCGGGCGGCAAGCTCGGCCTGGCACTGCGGCCATTGCAAGAGGGCGAGAAGCGGCAGTCCGGCATCAAGGAAGGCCTGTTGGTCGAGGATGTGAGCGGAGCCGCCGCGCGCGCCGGTGTAGAACCCGGCGACGTGGTGCTTGCGATCAACGGCACGCCCGCGAAGACCGTGGAGCAGGCTCGCTCTGCGATCGCCAAGTCGGAAAAGTCCGTTGCGCTATTGATCCAGCGCGGGGACGAAAAGATATTCGTGCCGGTGCGGATCGGGTAACTCAGGTCTTTTCGCGGATGTCAAGGAAAAAAGCCGCAGCGAATGCATCGGCTTTGTTTTCTGCCCGTTTCGCGTGCAGCGAAGGCGCAGGCCGCGTGAATGCTGCCTTGCGCCCGCCGCGCCATCAGTAACCAACAGGGTTATCCACAGAGGCGGTGGATATCACTGCGGTGGTTTGCGCAGGTCGAGTGTGAAAGGAAACTCTTTACTGCCGGCTACATTGATGGTAGCGGGGGGCACCTGCAGGGTGCCCGGCGTGTGGCCCATCCGGAAGAAGCGCGCGAGCCGGCGGCTCTCGGCCTCGTATGAATTGACGGGAAACGTGTCGTAGTTGCGCCCGCCGGGATGCGCGACGTGGTATTGGCAGCCGCCGAGCGAGCGCTTCATCCACGTGTCGACGATGTCGAACACCAGCGGCACGTGCACGGGGATCGTCGGATGCAGCGCGGAGGGCGGCGCCCATGCCTTGTAGCGCACGCCGGCGACGAACTCGCCGCTAGTGCCGGTGGACTGCATCGGCAACGCCTTGCCATTCACGGTGATCGCATAGCGGCTTTCGTTCAGTCCGGTGACGCGCACCTCGATGCGCTCCAGCGACGAATCGACATACCGCACGGTGCCGCCGGGCGAGCCTTGCTCGCCCATCACGTGCCAGGGTTCCAGCGCGTTGCGCAGCGTGAGCTCGATGCCCGTGGACTGCACCTGGCCCACCAGCGGGAAGCGGAACTCGAAGTGCGGCGCGAACCAGTCGGTCTGGAACGCATAGCCGGCCTCGCGCATCTCGGCCAGCACGTCGCCCAGGTCCATCTGCACGAACGTCGGCAGCAGGAAGCGGTCATGCAGCTCGGTGCCCCACCGGGTGACTGGCGCGCGATACGGTTCCTTCCAGAATCGCGCCACCAGCGCGCGGATCAACAGCTGCTGCACGACACTCATGCGCGCGTGCGGCGGCATCTCGAAAGCACGCAGCTCCAGCAGGCCGAGGCGGCCGGTGCTGCTGTCGGGCGAATACATCTTGTCGATGCAGAACTCGCTGCGGTGCGTGTTGCCGGTGACATCCACGAGGATGTTGCGCAGCGTGCGGTCGACCGTCCACGGTGGCATGTCTGCGCCGTGCACGCGGCGCGCGCTGGCGATTTCGCGCAGAGCGATTTCAAGTTCGTAGAGCTGGTCGTTGCGTGCTTCGTCAACGCGCGGCGCCTGGCTCGTCGGTCCGATGAACATGCCCGAGAACAGATAACTCAGCGACGGATGGTTGTGCCAGTACAAGAGCAGGCTGGCCAGCAACTCTGGCTTGCGCAGGAACGGCGAATCGGCTGGCGTGGCGCCACCCATCACGAAGTGGTTACCGCCGCCGGTGCCCGTGTGGCGCCCGTCGGTCATGAACTTCTCGGCCGACAGGCGCGTCTCCCATGCCGCGTGGTACAGGAACTCGGTGTGTGCCACGAGCTCGCCCCAGCTGTGCGCGGGGTGGATGTTGACTTCGATGACGCCGGGGTCGGGCGTGACCTGCAGGATCTTCAGGCGATGGTCACGCGGCGGCGGATAGCCTTCCAGCACGATCGTCACGCCCAGCGCTTCGGCGGTGGCTTCTACGGCCGCGAGCAAGTCGAGGTAGTCCTCCAGCTTCGCCAGCGGCGGCATGAAGACATACAGCATGCCGCTCTTCGCGCCCACTTGTTCGGCTTTGGGGCCATTGGCGCGGCGCGGGTCGCGCGCTTCCACGCACAGGGCCGTGCGGCTCAGGTCCTTGGCGGATTCATGCAGCGCGGGCGCCTGCGCGAATTCGATCGACTCGGTGCCGGCGTGTGCGCTCGTTTCACCCTCGCCACTCATGCCCTGCATCCGCCACGGCGCCTCGGCTTGGGGGCCGGTGCCCGTGAGATACGGCACGGCGCTGCGCTTCGCGTCGGCCGCAGGCAGCGGGGCGCGCGGCGCCATCGGGTCTTGCTCGATCTGCAAGGGCAGGTCGGTCTTGCTGGCCCACGGCAGTGCGTCCAGCGGCAGGCGGTATCCCATCGGAGAATCGCCGGGAATCAGGTACATGCGCTCGTCTCGCAGGAACCAGGGGCCGGTGGTCCAGCGCGGGCCTGAGAGGTTGGGGTTCTCTTGCTCCTGTGCGTTCAGGGGCAGCACATAGCCCACCACGGCGTCGAGCTTCTGCTCGAACACGCGGCGCAGACGCACGCGTTCCATCTCGTCATCCAGCCGCGAATCGAAGGGGTCGACGTTGACGGGCAGCCGCCGCTCGCGCCACAGGTAGTAGTAGACGTCTTCGTAGCCCGGCTTGATGAAATGGTCGGTGATGTCGAGCCGACCGGCCAGCGCGTACACGAAGCGCCTCGCATCCTCGCTCGTGTACTGCGACGGCTGGCGTTCGTCGGCGAAGAGGGCTGGGTTCTTCCACACGGGCTGGCCATCGGCACGCCAGCAGATCGACAGCGCCCAGCGCGGCAGCTGCTCGCCGGGGTACCACTTGCCCTGGCCGAAGTGCAGGAAGCCGCCGCGGCCGTACTCATCGCGCAGCTTGTGCACCAATTCGGTGGCGGCCCACTGGTCTTCGGTGTAGGGCTTGGTCACGCGCGGTGATTCGTGGATGCGCGTCACCTGCATGTGGTGGCTGAACTCCACTTCCGCGTCGTCCACGAGCCCTTCGATCGGCGCCGCGCCCGAAGGCTGCGGCGTGCAGGCGAGTGGAATGTGGCCCTCCCCGGCGAGCAGGCCCGATGTCGGGTCGAGCCCGATCCATCCGGCGCCCGGCAGGTACACCTCGCACCATGCGTGCAGGTCGGTGAAGTCCACCGTGGTGCCACTCGGGCCATCGAGCGCTTTGACATCGGGGGTGAGCTGGATCAGGTAGCCGGAGACGAAGCGCGCGGCCAGTCCGCAGCGGCGCATCAGCTGCACCAGGAGCCAGCCCGTGTCGCGGCAGGAGCCGCTGGCGTTCTCCAGCGTCTGCTCCGGCGTTTGCACACCGGGCTCCATGCGGATCAGGTACTTGATGTCGTGCTGCAGCTGCTGGTTGATGCCGACGAGGAAGTCGATGGTTCGCTGCTTCTTTCGATCGATCGTGGCGAGGTAGGACTCCAACAGCGGCGTGATCGGCTCCACGACAAGGTAGGGCGCGAGCTCCTGCGCCACCAGCGGTTCGTACTTGAACGGGAAGTTCTCCGCGCTCGGCTCGAGGAAGAAATCGAAGGGGTTGTAAACCGCCATCTCGACCACGAGGTCCACCGTCACCTTGAACTCGGTGGCCATCTCGGGAAACACGAGCCGCGCCTGATAGTTGGAGAACGGGTCCTGCTGCCAGTTGATGAAGTGATTCGCGGGCTCGACCTTCAGCGAGTAGGAGACGATGGTGCTGCGCGAGTGGGGGGCAGGACGAAGCCGTACCACCTGGGGCCCCAACTGAACCGGACGGTCGTACCGGTAATGCGTGACGTGGTTCAGTGCTGCATGGATGGACATGCGGGTAATACTAGCAAGTCCGGGGCCGGGCGAGGTTTTTCGAGGGGCGGGCGGGTGGCGTGTCGGCAGGAAGCTGGCGTGACCCGTTGAGATTGCCACATGTCGAATAACAACAGAGGGTGGATGACGGCGGCGCTGCTTGGCGCGGTACTTGGCCCCGCATTGCAGGTTCAGCAGCCGCACTTGTGGGGCTGGGCGGCTTATGCGGCGATGATCGCAATCGGGGCGGTGCTTCTTGGCTCCCTCTCCCGCTTGCGGGAGAGGGCTGGGGTGAGGGCGGTTGCACTGCTGCTCTCGGTTGTGGCCGTTACGTTTGCCCTTTGCGGCCTACGCGCCAACCACTTTGCATCCACCAGCCTCGACCCGCAAATCGAAGGCCGCGACATCACCGTCACGGGTGTGATCGCGGCCATGCCGCAGCGCAATGAGACAGGCGTCCGTTTCCGGTTCGACGTCGACTCTGCGACGTTGGCGGGTGCACCCGTCCAGATCCCACCGCGGCTCTACCTGGGCTGGTACGGCGGGGCGGTGCCGGCTGCGAATGGGATTATCGAGCTGCAGCGGCAGGCCGCGGACTTCCTTACCGGCGAGCGATGGCAAATGACGGTGCGGCTCAAGGCGCCGCACGGCAACAGCAATCCTCACGGTTTCGATTACGAGCTCTGGTTGTGGGAGCAGGGCTTGCAGGCCACGGGCTATGTGCGGGCCGGGCCGCGTGATACGCCGCCGCAACGCGTGGCGGCCACATGGCTGCATCCAGTCGAGCGTGCGCGCCAACTCGTTCGCGACGCGGTGTTCGAGCAAGTTCCCGACCGTAAGTCGGCAGGACTGCTGGCCGCGCTCATCGTCGGCGACCAGAACGCCATCGACCGCGCGGATTGGGACGTCTTCCGTGCTACCGGCGTCGCTCACCTGATGAGCATCTCCGGCCTTCACATCACCATGTTCGCCTGGGCGGCGGCGCTGCTGGTGGGCGCATTGTGGCGGCGCAGCGCG
>JAQZBU010000192.1 GCA_029237735.1 Ramlibacter sp.
AGCGCGGCTTCCATCACCAGGTCGCTGATGCCCGCCGGGTCGGTCTTGCCGATGGGCGCGTTGCGGTCGATGAGAATGTCGACGTGGATGCCGTTGTGGCGCAGCAGTACGGAGGAGGGTGCCGCCGCGCTGCCCTGGTAGCCGATGAATTGCGCGGAATCCTTCAGCCCGGTGACGGCTCCGTCTTTCATCGCGACGGCCAGCTTGTCCCCCTCAACTCTGTAGCCGATCGCGTCGGCGTGCGAACCCGAGGCCAGGGGCGCCGAGTCATCGAGGAACTTGCGCGCGAAGGCGATCACTTTCGCGCCGCGCACCGGGTTGTAGCCCTTGCCCTTCTCGGCGCCGCCCGCCTCGGGGATCGCGTCCGTGCCGTAGAGCGCGTCGTAGAGAGAGCCCCAGCGCGCGTTGGCGGCGTTGAGCGCATAGCGAGCGTTCAGGATCGGCACCACCAGCTGCGGGCCGGCCTGCAGCGCCAGCTCGGCGTCGACGTTGGCCGTGGTGGCCTTCGCGCCCGCGGGCGGCGGCACCAGGTAGCCGATCTTCTCCAGAAAGCCGCGGTAAGCGGCCATGTCGCGGATCGGGCCCGGATTGGCCTTGTGCCAGGTATCCAGCTCCGCCTGCAGGCGGTCGCGCTCGGCCAGGAGCGCGATGTTGCGCGGCGCAAGATCGGCCACGATCGCGTCGAAGCCTTTCCAGAAAGCGGCGCTGTCCACGCCGGTGCCGGGCAGCACCTTCTCTTCGATGAAGCGGTGCAGTTCGGTGGCCACTTGCAGGCCGTGGACGGAGGTGCGGGAGGTCATGGTGTGCTCCAGAAAAATGATCAGAAGAAAGAGAGGACGTCGCGAAGGCTAGAGCCGGTACGGGTGGGCTGCGTGCCCAGCTCCTCGAAAGGCAATTGGTAGCGGTTGACCCACAGCGTGCGATAGCCGAACCAGGTAGCGGCCAGCGCGTCCCATGCGTTGCAGCTGACAAAGGCAATCTGCTTCGCATCGAAGCCCGTGGCGGAAGGGCCCAGCGCGTAGGCGGCTGGGTGCGTCTTGTACTTGCGCACGCTGTCCACGCTCAGCACATGATCGAGCAGGCCGTCCAGCCCCGCGCTGCGCACGGCGATACCCAGCATCTCCGGATCGCCATTGGAAAGGATGCCGGTGACGACGCCCTTGTCCTTCAGCGCCGCCAGCACTTCCTTGTTCTCGGGGAAGGCCGACAGGTGCCGGTACTGGTTCATCAGCTTGTCTTCATGCGCGGCCGTGAGATCCAGCGCGAGGCGCTTGCACGCGTAACGCAGGCCGGCGCGCGTCAGCTCCCAGAACGGCTTGTAGTGCTCGCCCTCATTGCTGGTGGTGACCAGCCGCGTGTACTCGATCTGCTTGTCGCGCCAGAGCACGCCGAGCGCCGCGCCTTGGCCGGGGAAGAGTTGCTCCGCGAGCAGGCCGACGCTGTAGACGTCGAAAAGAGTGCCGTAGGCATCGAAAAGCACGGCCTTGGGTTTTTCCATGGCTGTACTGTATTTGATACTTGGACGGTTATTAATTGCTGGGTTGGAGGGTTATACGTGACCAAAATGGTGGTAATAAAGTGCAATTACGGCGCGTGCACAGCTGCGTTTCAAAAGCGGCGGGGGTCCGTTGGCGATAACGCACTCGGCATACGCGTAGTACGTGGCGCCGCAGCCGCGTCGGCAGAAGTCATCGCCGCGTGCCATCCCCTGCAGACAGTTGGACCCCGGTGGCGCCGAAACCGCCCATGATGCGGCATCACCTATTTGCGATCAGGACACCTTAATGCGGCTTTCCCAATTCCTCACCGAGAACGCGGAGGAAATTCTCAAGGAGTGGGATGCTTTCGCCGCAACCGTCACCCACGAAGGCAAAGCGCTGGACAAGAAGGCGTTGCGCGACCACGCGGCGGAAATACTTCGAACGATGTCGAGGGATCTGGCGACCCCGCAATCGACCAGTGAACAGGAGGAGAAGTCGAAGGGGTTGGCCGCGCGCGCGAGCGCGCCCAGCGCCGCGGAGACACACGCGGACTCCCGCATGATGGCCGGGTTCGCGATCGACGCGATGATCACGGAATACCGCGCGCTGCGCGCGAGCGTCCTCAAGATATGGAGTGCTTCCGGCGGCGGAACGACCACCGACGATCTGCGGGACATCACGCGGTTCAACGAGGCCATCGATCAGTCCATCGCGGAATCGGTGGGTCGCTACACACAGCAAACCAAGAAGTCCACCGACCTGTTCCTGGGAATTCTCGGCCACGATATCCGCAACCCGCTCGGCACCATCATGATGGCGGCCGAAGTCTTGATCCGCTCCGGCAAGATCAGTGCCAAGGCCGCAGCCCCGATCGTGAACAGCGCGGTGCGGATCAACGCCATCATCGAGCAGGTCGTCGACTTCACCCGCGCGCAAAGCGAGGGGGTGATGCCAGTGGAGCGCACGCCAGGCAACCTCGCAGACCAGCTATTCAAGGTGGTCCAGGAGACCCAGGTGCGTTATCCGTCGCGCACGTTGCAGCTTCGCAGCGCAGGCAATTTCGATGGCAGCTGGGATGAGGGGCGTATTGGGCAACTTCTGTCGAACCTCCTGGGCAACGCATTTCTCTACGGTGCGAGGGAGGGGGCCGTGACCGTCGACTTGTCATCCACTCACAAGGACGTGATTTTCTCCGTGCACAACGAGGGATCGCCGATCCCGCAGGGGGATCTGGGCAGGATCTTCGAGCCGATGGCGCGCGGGTCGCTGAGCGAATATGGCGGTGAACGGCGCGAACCGTCCGGGCTGGGCCTTGGCCTATACATCTGCCGCGAGATCGTCCTGGCGCATGGCGGGACGCTTCAGGTGGAATCTTCCGCCGAAGAAGGCACGACCTTCCTCGTCACCATGCCACGCTTCGCCGTGCTCTCGCAGAGTTGAACGAGCCCTCGGCCGCCTGAAGGCGCTCCATCAGTGTGGCGCGTGATACCTCACCCACACGCACGCTGACGAGCACGCCACTGGCATCGAAGAATAATGTGGTGGGCAGGCCGGGAGTCTTGAAGTGCGTCGTCGTCTGATTCGTGGCATCCAGCAACACGTTCATCAGGGGCAGTTTGCGGATCTGCAGCCAGGCGTGCACGCGCTCGGCCGGCTCGCCTGCGTTGACAAAGACGAAATTCACCGCGGGGTGGTCCACTTGCGCCTGTTGCAGCACCGGCATTTCCCGAACACAAGGCGGGCACCACGTGGCCCATAGGTTCACGACCGTCGGTTTACCTTTGAAATCGTCGAGCTTGACTGGCGTGCCGTCGACGGAAATCAGGGCAATTGGAGGCAATGTCTGTCTTTCGACAGTCCCGAAATTCAGTGCGAGCGTGCCGACGCCCCAGATGACCGCGCCCGTGGCAAAGGCCGACCACAACGGCGTTCTGACCATGGGTCGCCGCAGCTGACGCACGAAAGCGAAGAGCGCGGCGCCGATGAACCCGGCAACCGGTGCCCAACCGCCGTCACGTATGTCAACAATGCCCAAGGGGGAGATCAGGTAGGCCTCGCGATACTGCGCCACAAAGGCAAGCCTCGCTGCAACAAGGCCCACGATGAGTGTCTGCCAAAGCAGGCTCTCGACCTCGTGCGCGCTGGCGCGGCTCAGCCGCCGTCCAACGAAAAGGGCGGCGCCGGCAGCCCCGAGTACGAGCAGCAGAGAGAAGGAAAAGGCCAAAGGCCCAATTTGGATGCCAGGGCTCACGATGACCACGATACTCGCATGCTCGGTCAAAGCTCGCGACGAATGTGGGGCCGCAGCATCAAGGCGACGCAGCCGCGGCATCACACCGCGGCTGGGGAGAAATTTGAGAAGGAGGTGGGGTTTGTGAACCGGCCCCTAGGTCAATAGGAAGGAGACAGGCCAACGCAGCTGCCTCCACCAACTATTGAGATTTACAGCCAGCGCGTGTCCGGATTGCGCGTCTCAAAATCCTTGATTTGCCGCTCGGCCTCGTCGCGCGCGACGCCATGCCGTTCCTGGATCTTCCCTGCCAACTGGTCACGGCGGCCGCTGATCACATCGAGGTCGTCATCAGTCAATTTTCCCCACTGCTCCTTCACCTTGCCCTTGAATTGTTTCCAGTTGCCTTCAATACGGTCGTCGTTCATCTCATGGCTCCTTGTGCGCCGCGGGGTGCGGCTTTCAATGGATGAAGATAAAACGTCGCGCGGCAGCCTTCCATCAGAGCTCACCCGCACGACGCGTAGGACGGCTCGTACGAGCCATGAAGCACAGCACCAGCCATGCGCAGCCCTCGGCCGCTGCGGCGAGGACGTCGCTCAGGTAGTGCACGCCCAAATACACACGCGACAAGGCCGTCAATGAAACCATGCCGATGGCCATGACAGCGGTCGCCGCTCGCCATGGCAAGGTCGGGCGGTGCGTGAAAACCAGCACGGTGAAGAAACCCCACCACACCGTAGCGCCGGCGGTGTGGCCGCTTGGAAAACTGTAGGTGTGCAGCGTGAGCAAGGCGTCGTCCCACACAGGGCGTGCGCGTTGAAACGTGTGCTTGACCAAAACGTTGAGCAGCAGGCCGCCCCCGACGCTCGTTGCGAGCAAGGGAAGCCAGGCCTCCTGACGCCGCCTAACCAACACCGCGGCGGCGGTCGCGGCCATCAGCGCGATGCCAGTGTTGCTGTGCAGGTAGGTCAGGGTGAGCATCAGCTGCGTGAAGGCAGGGTGCATTCGCGCACGCAACCAGCTGCTGACCGCTGCATCGGCCTGCGTGATGGTGCCTTGGTGCAAAAGGTCGGCCGCCAGTGTCGCGAACAGGCCGAGTGCCAAGGCCAGAAGCAACACTCCCAGGGGCGCGCGCAACCGGGGAGGGGAGGGTCGATCGCGCATCAGTTTCGAGTGGGCTTCAGGCGACGTTCGACCATCTTCGGAGTTGCTCAGGATCATCCGGGCGAATTCGCTCCATGTCGGCCGTTTCCGGGCGGGGTACTTCATTCATTAATGGCTCCTGCATGTGCGACGACTCATTGTGCACAGGCGTAGGGCGCAAGAAGCGCGTCGAAGAGTCGTTGCTGGACGTTGGACAATCCAAGACCGGCGATACCTTGGCCGTATCCACGGCACCTGGCGCGCTAGAACGCCGGCGGCTCCTTCGCCACCTCGCGCGCCTGCCGACAACGTCGCCATCCGCGACCTTGTAAGCCAAGCTCTGCCTGATCGCTGAGAATGAGGGCCAAGGCGGACCTACTAGATGGAATTGCGACAGCTCCGGTATTTGGTCAAGATTTGCGAGCTAGGCAGCATGGGGCGCGCCGCGGCGGAGCTCGGCATCAACACCTCGGCGC